>CAZEFM010000127.1:0-1198 GCA_964511575.1 uncultured Phycisphaeraceae bacterium
GCAAGCCATCGCATGGCACCGTCAACACATCTTCCGTGCCTCATGATGGCGCGTGTGTCGTATGGTCGTTGCACCTTGAGGATCGCGCGCGGCGGCTGTTTCTGGAGGGCGGGTTGTAATCGGGAAATACCGTCAGAATGGGTTTGATTTTCGCTGTCTATTAGGGTAGTATTAAAAAGTCAAGCTCGAGGGTGGGAGATGTCGTGTTTGTCACCCGGGTGACATGCCGAAAAACGGAGGTAAGCGATTGTGAAAACAAGAGGTTGCGATAAAACGACAGAGGTGCGACCCCCCGGGGGGTGACATTCGGGGGAGGGCCTGGGGGCTAGGGCCGGCCTACGGGAGGAAGGTCGTTCGTCTTTCCTTCCATGACCCTTGGCCTATGACCCGTTGGCCCTTCCCGCCCTGATGCTTCGCTTTTCCTCCCTAACCCCAGACACCAGACACCAGACTCCAGGTCCTACCCTCATGACCCTTGCATCCCGTATCGATCACACGATTTTGTCGGCTGAGGCGGCTCGGCCGGCGGTTCACAGGGTTGTTGCCGAGGCGATCGAGCATCGTTTTGCCGCGGTGTGCGTCAACCCCGTCTTCGGCGCGGATGTGGCGCGCATGCTCCATGCGGAAACGCAGGGCGCGGTCAAAACGTGCGTCGTCATCGGCTTCCCGCTCGGGGCCAACAAGGCGATGATCAAGGCGATCGAAGCGACCTCCGCGGCGAAGGACGGCGTGGATGAGCTGGACTTCGTCGCCCACCTGCCTTACCTGCTCAAGGCGGATGCGGCGGCAGCGAAGGCGGAGTTCCTCGAAATCGTCAAGGCAGCCCGATCGACCAACCCGCGCATCGTCATCAAGGCGATCATCGAGTCGGCCCTGCTGATGCGCGATGTGGATGAGGCGCAGGCGGAGGCACGCATCGCGGCGGCATGTCAGGCGGCCCGCGAATCCGGCTGCGACTTCGTGAAAACCTCCACCGGGTTCCACTCCGCCGGCGGCGCGAGCGTCCAAGCCGTGCAACTGATGAAAAAGCACTCCGGCGGCCTCTACGTCAAAGCGTCCGGCGGCATCCGCACCCGCGACGATGCCATGCGGATGATCGACGCCGGCGCAGACCGCCTGGGATGCTCGGCAAGCGTGGCGATTGTGGCGGGAGGGTAGGCACGAAGGTACGAAGGCACGAAGCGGAAACGATACAGAG
>CAZEFM010000127.1:1298-8477 GCA_964511575.1 uncultured Phycisphaeraceae bacterium
GCCCTACCCTTGGCCCTTCCCCAAAACCGCTTCCGCCAACAGGAGGTCCAGTTCCGTATCGATATCGATCACATCGTGTTCATCGGTGACGATGGCCCGTCGGTCCCGGCCGAGGAACTGGTGCGGGTGGGCGGGGTCGACGTTGAAGAGGCTCTCGCGGGTGACCGCCAGCACCCCGCTGTTGAGCATGTAGACGGGCGGCAGATCCTGTCGCCGATAGATTTCGTTGGGCTGGTAGTTTTCGAGCTGGTCGAGGCCCGGCCCGGTGAGGCGGCGCATCCAAAGCGGATGCCGCGCACCCACGGGATACACGCTCTGCACGCTGTCAGCCTGCGTGTCGTTCAGCTTCGCCAGCGCGCGGTCGGTCAGGTCGTTCGGCCGCAACGGCACGTTGGCATAGAGGATCGCGATATGTCGGCAGGTCTGGTTGGTTTCGCGTTCCCATGCGGTGACGCCGTGACGCGCCGCGGCATCGACGGTGGCATCGTCGCGCGCCAGTTCCGCCGGCCGGAGGTAGCAGTGCACGCCGTAACCGCGCCCGACTGCGAGGATGTCATCATCATCGGAGCTGAGGATGACCGCATCGATGGATCGGCTGTTGAGCGCGTGTTCGATCGTCCAGGCGACCAACGGCTTGCCCGCCAGCAGGCGAAGGTTCTTGCGCGGAAGCCCCTTGCTCCCGCCTCGACCGATGATGACAGCGATGTTCATGCGGGTCACGCTCGATACCAATGGCGACAGCCGGCACACAGCGGCGCATCGTCCCATTCGCCCGCAACGTGACGCTTGCGCAACGGTTGCAACGCCGCCCACGCCTGCGGCAACGACACCTGCATCGCATCGCCGAGGGACGATCGGCCGTGCCAATCCTGATCGCATTGTGCGATCGTGCCGTCGCAGTGGATGGTCATGCGCCGTGTGATCTGCCGACACGGATAACGACGCGGCGGCGCGAGCGGTAACAGGCTCTGATCCGTCATCGCCCCGCAGCCGTCCGTCGGCGATTCGATCACGGCATGACGGGCAAAGAACATCCAGCGATCGAAGAAGTTCTCCAGATCGGCAACGTTGTCGGCTGTTTTGATCATGCGCGGCACGATCCATGGCACGCCGGGCTGCGCACCGTTGTCGCGTTCCGCGCCACGCCGATTACGCTCGTTCATGAGCGTTTCGATTGTCTTGATGACATCGGCGAAGCGGTCGACGCCCATGACGCGCTGATAGGTCGCGGCGCAGTCGGCGTTGAGTCGAACGCTGATGACATCGATGGGCAGATCGAGCAGTCGCCGCGCAACGTCGAGGTCGACAAGAAGATCGGTTTCGACGGCGATGCCGAGCACGCCCGCCATCTTCGCGGCGATGACGATGTCGGCGAACTGTTCGTGGAGCAGGGGATCGCCCATCCCGCCAAGCGTCAGCGCGACATCGCCCGCTGCGCCGAGTTGCTGCACGATGCGCGTGGCGGTCTGGAGGGTGATGGGCTGGCGATCGATGGTGATGTGGTGCTGCGGCACGATCGGGCCGGTCGCCAGTCGGGTGGTGTTGAGTTCGAGCGTCACCTGCTGAGGCAGGTCAGCGAAGCCGAGCAGGGCGGCGTCGGCCTGTCCGTTGGAGGCCATGCTGTTGAAGCAATCAACGAGTGTCGTGGCATTGGCGGTGCGCAGGGCATCGGTATCGAAACGATCGGCGAGAGCGCGCAGCATGGCGCGCGTTCGCGGCGTGTCGTAGATGAAGCGACGGGCGCAGTTGCGAACGGCAGCGGGGATCTGCACGCAGACATCGCGACCGATCGGGTCCGCCTGTGGCCGCTTGGGATCGTAGGCGATGATCTGTCCGAAGGTGGCGGGCGTGTCCGCCATCTGTTCGAGCAGTTCACGGCTGACAGAAACACCGGCAAGGCCGGGCGGCGCCTGCGTGAAGGTCATCCGCATCGCTTCGCGGTGTTCCACGTTGAGCGCCACGATGCGCGAGCAGAACTCCGGATCGACGAAAGGCCAATCGCCGCCGACGAGCAGCGCGTTGCCCGCATCAAACGCGTGCATCGTTGCGAGAATGGGTGCCGCGGGGAGCAGTTCGTCGTAACACAGCGCGCCGCCCAAACCGCCGCGCCAGTTGGTCATGGCCCATTTGCGCGACGCGGTGCGCATGCCGGTATACGCATCGGTCAGCCCCGCGGGGTCGGCGAAGGTACGGATGGGCACGTTGACGTTGCAGCCGTCGAGCAGCGGCATGACATCCTGTCCCGCCGGATGCAACAGCACGATGGCCTCCAGACCGCGCACCTGTGCGATGCGCTCCACCGTGTGCGCCAGCACCGTGCGATCCCCGAGCATGTCGCCGAGTGCGGCGGGCATGCCGAAGCGGGTGTGCTGCAGGTCGGTGATGATGACGGCGATGGCGGACATTTGACTGCGATTTCGGGTTCAGGTGAGTGCGGGCGTGGCGCGCTGTTGGTGCGCCTGGAGCTTGGCCTGCAGGCGTTTGTTGGATTCGTTGAAGATTTTGATGGCCTCGTCGCACGCCTGGATGAGCCAATCGATGTTTTCGATGTCGCGTTCGAGTTGGCCGGCCTGCCGTGCGAAAGCGTCAGCTGTGATGTCGCTGCTGATGCGGCGGTCGGCGCGGGCACGGCGAAACGCGCCCACCACGTTGAGGTCGTTCACGAGCGAGAATGCGCCGCCCAGTTCGCCGTGCACGCGCTTCTGCATCTGCTTCACCTTGGCGAAGAGCTTGTCGGCGCGGACGTAGTCGCGCTGATGCTCCAGCAGTTGCCGCAGCAGCGGAATGGTCTTTCGCGACACCTGTTGCAGTTCGTACACCTCATCGATGCGCTGTTGCAGCAGTTCCGCCGCGGCACGAAGCTTGGTGGGATCGAGCCTGTTCTCAGCACGCGGAAGCGGCGGCACATCGCGCGTGGCGTGGGTCTGCAGCGCTTCAGCCAACGGCATCACGGTGGTTCGCTTCTTGGGCAAACCGCCTTCCGTCGCGTCGATAACTGTTTGCGGCGCTTCGATGAAGTCGCGTTCGAACTGCTTGAGGTACGTCACCATCTGCTCATCGGAGAAGATGGGACGGCCGTGGATGTCCTGCAATCGCTTGAGATGCCCCTTATGGCGAACGATGCGTTGCCACTCGAGCATGTCCAGCGTGTTGAACGTGTTGAGTTCGCACGCCCACACATCGTGGATCGCGGTGCCGGGGCAGTAGTAGAGCCCATCGGAGAAGCCCAGGTCCTGCCCGATCATGATGATGGGGTCGCAGCCCAGATGCTGCGCAAGGTAGAAGGACAGGTGGGCGACGGTGGCGCCCTCCTTCATCTTGTGGATGGTGGGTGCGAGCTTGTCGAGCATGCGCTCAAGGAACCGGCTCCAGGTGACGCGTACCGGTCCGGGAAACGCATCGAGGATGGTGGGGTGTGCCTTCGGCTCCGCCACGAGGGTGACATCCGGCAGGGGCGGCAGGTCCTCGTAGAATCGCTGCGAAATTTCCGAGTAGTCGAGCGCGGTGACGAAATCGGGGCGGATGCCGCGATCGAGCAGTGGTTTGAGTGTGGTCTGTGCGGTGATGACGACGACGCGCCGCCGCACCTCCGGATCACGCAGCAGATCGACGTTGCGTGCAAGGCTGGGGCCGGCACCGACGCACACCGCGGGGTAACCCGCCGCGGCGTTGTGCAGTTCGTTCACCGTTGAACCCGCGGCGTAGTAGGGCAGATTGCCCGACTGGTTGAAACACGTGCGGGCTGCGTTGACCAGCGCGGTGGCGACGTTGGTGCGGCAGAAGGCGAGCACCTCCGTCACGAGGGAGCTGAACGATGCCAGCGCCTGGCCGTGGCGTTGCCGCGTGGGCGGGTGGGTGACGAGTACGGCCCCCTGCGTGATGGTGCCGGCATATTTTTCGACACGATGCAGCAAACCGCCGCGATCGATCTCGCTGTCCAGCACAATCACGTTCGACCGTTTGAGCCAACGGGAATGGTCGATGCGTTCGAGCACAGCCCGCATGACGGGCAGATCGGGCTCGAAGACGATGATCAGGGCGTTGTCGTTCGTCTGCTTCACGAGCAGGTCGACGTGGTGTCCCACCGCCATGCCCATGACGACGATGCAGGCATGCTTGCCGTGATCGACGTTGGCGATGACGCGGGCGGCTTCGGCGGCGGGGTCGTACTTGCTGGCAAGCTGGATGGTTTTGCCCGATTCAACCACGGCGGCGGACAGCGGTCCTTTGGGCGATTCGGTCCAGATCAGCGTGGCGGGCTCGGTCGCTTCCAGCCGGGTCGCCAGCTCCGCATCACGATGGCGCAGCGCCGCCAGATTTCGCGCCAGGATGGATGGGGTCGCATCGCTCATGAAGACTGTACGTTCTTATCGGAAGGGCGAGGAAGTCAGCTTGAAGGATTGCCCCGTCACGGCGTGTGGCGCATCGTGAGGCGTGGTTTGGGGTTGTGGCTCTTGCACGGAGGCGGCTGGTGAACGATGATCATGATATGAATCTGGCGCAGGTACGACTGGAAAGCCCGCCGTTTGTGCAGAGCGTGCTGTTTGAGAATCCGTGGCCTCTGGTCATTGTGCTGGTGCTGATTGCGTTCGTGCTGCTGTTTGTCTGGCGAGGGCGGCGCGGGTCGAAACCGCTGATCATCAGCGGCGCGCTGCTGGTGGCGGCGCTGGGGGTGTATGTGACGGCTGCGCTGGTCGTTACCGAGCGCGAGCACCTGCAGGAACGCACACGCGAACTGGTGCAGCGGGCGGGGGTGGGGTCGACGGCTCGCGTTCGCGACATGTTTCACGGGCATGGTGTCCTGGTGGGGCCGGACGGCTCGGTATGGTACAACCCGGTGGAGGCGGCCCTCGTCGAGTTCGACAGCGTCAAGCGTCGATATACGATGATGCACACGATCCGCAGTGTGCAGGCGGAGCACCTCGGGGGCAATCGCGGGCGAACGTTGCTCTCCGTCAGCTCGCGCGTGCATGAGATGGACAACCAGGCCGTGCCTTCGCAGTGGCTGTTTGTCTGGGAGCGCGGCGCCGATGGGCAGTGGCTCGTGCTGGAAGCGCACTTCCTGCGGTTGGGTGCGTTGCCGCCCTCCAAGGGGATGTGGCGTTAAGCTTATGGTTCAACATGCCTCGGCGACTCAGATCGAAGGATTCCTTATGAAGATCACCGTGCCTCATTGTCTGGCGTTGCTGGTGGCGATGCTGATGTCGCCGATTGCTCAGGCGCAGGAAGCGGTCAGCCTGCAGCCGCGTTTCGTGGCCGGGCAGTCCAGCCGATTCGAACTGTGGACCCTGCGTCAGCAGCACGTGACGCTGCAGGTCGGGGCGAACAGCCGCGAGGCCTCGTCGACGTTGGAAACGACGGGCGAGATCACCTGGAGCGTCGATCGTGTTGAGGCGAACGGCGGCGCAACGTGTACGCTCACGATCGACTGGCTCGCCATGACGATCACCGGGCCCGATGGTGCGGTGCGTACCAACGATTCGCGGCAGGCCACCGGCGATGTGCCCGAATCGCACACCGCCCTCCGCGCGATGACCGGTACGCCGCTCACCTTCACGATGGCGGCTGACGGCTCGGTGGTGTCGGTGCGCGGGCACGATGCGATCAACGGCCGGATGCCCGAGGGGGCGCGTACCATGGAAGAGGTCGACTTCATGGAACTGGCCAGCGAGTTGGCGACGATTCCGTTTGCTCCGGCGGAGCTCGCGGCCAACGGTGCGTGGAATGGCGCGTTTCGTTGGCCGCACGAACTGGGTTGGATGCAGCACGACACGCAGTATCGGCTGACCAACGTGGAGCAGATTGCGGGGATTCCGGTGGCGATGGTGAGCGAGGTGACAAAGCTGCGGCTGGAAGCGGATCTGGCGAAGATGGGCGTGCCGCCCGATGGGCCGCCGGTGGATGTGCGATTGCTCAACGGTTCGGCGCAGGGGCAGATCATGTTCGACCTGTCCCGCCGCGAAGTGGTTGGCCGCAACGCCACACGCACCATGCGCATCCAGGTGCAAAGCCCGCTTCCCAACGCACCGGTCAACATCGTGCAGACGATCGATGAGAATATTCAAAGTCAGCTTCTCCGCGTTGCGGAGAATGGTTAGTGGTGAGTTTGGTGAGTAGTTCGAAATCACCGTGTCACTACATCACCAGATCGCCACATCACCAAATCGCCAATTCCAAGCATGCAATGCAACATTGACGCTCGTGGCAAGGCGCTTCGACTGATCAGCGGCATCACCGTGACGCTGATCGGGTTGGGGTTGGCCGTGGTGTTGCTGGCGGGTTGGTTGACATCGGCATGGTGGTGGGTCGCTGCGGTCGGCACGTTGCTCGTGGGGGTGTTTCAGATCTTTGAAGCACGCAAGGGTTGGTGTGTGGTGCGGGCAATGGGGTTTCGGACACCGATCTGAAGGTGAGCGCCGGGGATGGTGATCTGCGGGCTTTAGGATGGGTGGGCGATGCCGTGGTAGGTGTAAGCACCCAGGCGGGGCATGTCGGGCAGGTAGAACTCTTCGAGTGATTCGATGGTGAGTGTGCCGTCGATGATGGCACGCATGTCGCGGTTGAGGTTGCACCCGCCGCCGATGATGCGGTTGATCGGGTTGAGCCGGTGCTGCCATCGTTGCAGCTTCGGGTTGTCGCGCGCCAGGCCATGCTCCACGAAGAGAAACCGTCCCTCCGGTTGAAGCACGCGCCGCAACTCACGCAGGGCCGCGTCCACATCGGCAATGCTGCACAACGTCCACGTGCTGATGACCGTGTCGAACGCAGCATCATCGAAAGGCAGACGTTCCGCGGAAATGACGTGGTGGTCAACCTGCATGCCGGTTTCGACGGCGCGACGTTGTGCGAGCTTGTGCATGCCGGGGTTTGCATCGACCGTGGTGATGGCTCGAACGTGCGGCGGATAGAACGGCAGGTTCAACCCCGTTCCCACGCCGATCTCGAGCACCTTCCCGCGCGCCTGGCTCACCACCTGCTGCCTAAGCTGCGCGTGTGCCGGTGACCGCATCACCCGGTCAATCACCCGCGGCAGCACGCATCGACAGTACAGGCCCATGACATCATTGTACGATCGGCAGCAACTGTTGCGGTAGAATGCGAGGCAATGGCTCACGTCACCGAACTCGAAGCCGATGTGCAATGCATCCGCTGCGGCTACAACCTGCGGGGGTTGGCGTC
>CAZEFM010000128.1:0-8456 GCA_964511575.1 uncultured Phycisphaeraceae bacterium
TGGTTTGCTGGCACAAACCCAGCAGCGCGGCCACACCATCAAACAGGCGGCCCATACTGGTCGTGGCGGGTGCGTTCAGCCTGCTTCTCAGCATGGTATTAGGGAAATCCCGGATTTGTCGGGAAATCCTTGCTCTGGCGTGCGCGTTAACGTATCCTGCTGGCCGGTTTTGGGAGCCCGGCGGATTTTTCACGAGGTGCCTGCATGTCCATGTCGCGCGTTGTTGATGAATCGATGAAGGAGAGCATCGGCGCCGCCATTGGGCGGATTCCCTCCGGCCTGTTTGTGCTGACGGCGCGTCACGAGGACCGCCGCGGCGGGATGCTGGTGAGCTGGGTGCAGCAGGCGTGTTTTGAGCCGCCGATGGTCGTGGTGGCGGTGAGCAAGGGTCGGCCGATCATGCCGCTCATCAGCGAGTCGCGCAGCTTCGGCCTGTGCCAGATCGCCAAGGGCGACAAGGTGCTGCTGCGCAAGTTCGCGGGCAAGATCGACCCGAGCGAGGATCCGTTCCTGGGGTTCGAACTGCTCGAGTCGAGCCACTCGGGCGTGCCGATCCTCGCCAACGTGCTGTCGTACATGGAGTGCGAGGTGGCGTGCCACATGGACGTGGAGGGCGATCACGACCTGTTCGTCGGCCGCGTGGTGCGAGGCGGCTACATCAAAGGCGAACCGCACGTTCACCTTCGCGAAAACGGCTACAGCTATTGAAGCACGCCGCGCACGCGGCGCGTGGTTCGCTGAAGCGACCACGCCGAGGGGGAAGCGCGCGTCACCAAATCACCACTTCACCAAATCACCAACTGCACTTACGCGGCGTCGGAGTCGACGTGGCGCGTTGCGGTGTCTTCGTCGGCGCCGAGGTGGGGGACGTAGGTTTCGTCGACGATCTGGCCCTGCGTGTTGCGGATGGTGGGGACGGGGTTCTCCGCCTCGTGTTTGGCGAGCGCCTTCTCCAGTTCCGCCTGCTTGGCTTCATCGAGCGTGGACCAGCCCAGTCGGCCGCGACACTTGGGATAGCGTGAGCAGCTCAGCCACGGGCCGCGCTTCGACCGTCTCAGGTTCAGCGGGCTTTCGCACTTGGGGCAGGGCACATCGATCGTCAGGGGCGGCGGCTTGGGCAGCACGATCGTGCCCTTCTTTGGATCGAGCTTCACGATGCCCTTGCACTTGGGGTAGTTTTCGCAGCCGAGGAACGGCCCGAACCTGCCGGTGCGTTTGGTCATCCCGCCGCCGCACTCGGGGCAGACGATGTCCGACTTCTCCGGCTCCATCGGCCGCCCCTTGGCGTCGATGGGCGCGGCATAATCGCAATCGGGGTAGCGGCTGCACGACAGGAACCGTCCGTTCTTGCCGAAGCGGTACATCGTTTCCGCGCCGCACTTGGGGCACTTGAACGGAGCGGGCTCCGTCACCGCCTTGGCGTGCGTCATCTGCTCGTGGGCACGCTCGAGGTTGCTCCTGAACGGGCCGTAGAACTCACGCAGCATCGTCACCCAGTCCTGGTGCTCTTCCTCGATCTTGTCGAGTTCCGCTTCCATCTGTCGGGTGTAGGCAACGTCCATCACCTTGGGAAACGCGCCGGTGAGCATGTCGGTGACGACCTTGCCCAGATCGGTTGCCATGAGGCGGCGATCGCCCTGCGCCACCGGCTGCACGTACTTGCGGTTCTGAATCGTGGAGATGATCGGCGCGTAGGTGGACGGCCGACCAATGCCCTCCTCTTCCAGCTTCTTCTGCAGCGACGCCTCGGTGTAGCGGGGCGGCGGCGCGGTGAAGTGCTGCGTCGGGTCGACCTGCATCGGCCCCAGCGGCTGCTTCTCCTTGAGGTCCGGCAGAATCAGGTCGTTGCCCGCGGGAATGCCCACCGCCTTGAGAAACCCGTCGAACACGAGCTTGCGCCCGGTCGCCTTGAGCACCGCGATCGGCGTGGCGTCGTCCACCGCTTCAATCAGAATCGTCGTCGAGTCCCACTGCGCCGGCGTCATCTGCGAGGCGAGGAACCGCTCCCAGATCAGGCGATACAGCTTGAACTGCTCATCGCTGAGGCTGTTGCGGACGCGCTTGGGCGTGATCGACACATCCGTCGGGCGGATGGCTTCGTGCGCTTCCTGTGCCGCCTTGTTGCTCGAAGCGTAGAAGTTGGGCTTCTCGGGCAGATATTCATCGCCCCATGCCTGACCGATGTAGCTGCGCGCCATGTTGAGCGCTTCACCCGACAGGTGCGTCGAGTCGGTACGCATGTAGGTGATGAGGCCGGTCTGCCCCTCGGCACCCTGAATGTCGATGCCCTCGTAAAGCTGCTGGGCGACGCGCATCGTGCGGTCGAGGGAGAAGCCAAGCTGATACGCAGCCGCCTGCTGCAGCGTGCTGGTGATGAACGGCGCGTTGGGCTTGCTGGTGGTGCGCTTGGTTTCGATGGAGCGGATGCGGTACTTCGGAGCATCGCCCACCGTGCCGATGTACGTTACGCGATGCTGAGCCGGGCCCTTGGCTTCCTCATCGTGGACTTCGCGCGTGTCCCGCAGCTTGAAGCCCAGCCGTTGCGCCGCACGCAGCGCGACATCGCGGTTGTCCGGCTTGAACGACTTGCCTTCAAACTCGATGAGTTCAGCCTGCAGACAGTTGTGCTCGCTCAGCCAGGCAAGCTTTTCCTTGACCGTGCGCGGCTTGTCGTCCGCGCCGGTGCTCAGGAAGGCGCGCCATTGCTCGGCGAGCTGCGGCGCCTTTTCCACTTCGATGGCGAACGTGTTGGTGATCTTCCAGTATTCCTCGGGAATGAACGCTTCGATCTCACGTTCACGCTCCACCACGAGCCGTACCGCCACCGACTGCACCCGTCCCGCGCTGAGGCCGCCCGCCACCTTCTTCCAGAGGAAGGGCGACACCTGGTAGCCCACGATGCGGTCGAGGATGCGCCGCGCCTGCTGGGCATCGACTTTCTTGATGTCGATGGGGCGCGGCCGGGAGAAGGCGTTCTGAATCTCCCCCTTGGTGATGGCGTTAAAGACGACACGTTTGGCGTCGGCGGGCTCCACGCCCAGCGCCTGCGCCAAATGCCAGGCGATCGCTTCCCCTTCACGATCCAAGTCGGTCGCGAACCAGACGTCGGACGCCTGCTTGGCTGCCTTCTTCAGTTCGGAGACGGTTTTTTTCTTGGCGGGGAGGATTTCGTAGGTCGGCTGGAAGTCGTGCTCGATGTCGACGCCGGGCACTTCCTGCTTTACCCCCTTGGGCGCGGAGGCGGGCAGGTCGCGGACGTGTCCGACGCTCGCCATGACGACGTAGTCGCTGCCGAGGTATTTATTGATGGTTTTGGCTTTGGTGGGTGACTCGACGATGACCAGGTGCTTGCCCTGTGCGTTGACGGATCGTGCGCCGCCGCCGTTGCGGGAGGTGGCGCGGGTACCGCTTCGACCGCCCGTTCTGGGCGTCTTGGCGCTGGTTCGTCGTGTGGCGGCTTTCTTGGCCATGCGTCAAATCGTATCCACGGAATGCGACAGGTCGAACCCTTTGGGCCGACGTCCAATTTGGTCGGTCAGTTCAACCGCGTTGACGTCGGTTGTCAAGCGGGATTTCTAAAATATTTTAGCCTCGCGACTTATAGCGGCCCCTGTCCGCCCCGGGTTTTCTCCGGGGTATGAGCAGGCCATCGGCAGGGTGGCAAGGCGGGTTTACCGCGGCGAATCAAATGGCTGGCGTGATGCTGCTTCGACGATGCTAAAGGCTTTCGTCGCAATTGCTTGGGCATCCAGCTCCGCCGCGGCGAGCCAGTGCACCCCGCGGAACCGCTTCAACCAGGTGCGCTGCTGCCGGGCGAAGCGCCGGGTCTGGATTTTGGTCTGTTCGCACGCCTCCTCCAGCGTGCAGCGGCTGGCCAGGTGGGCGAGCACCTGTTTGTACCCCAACGCCTCACGCGCCTGCGGACCCAGCAGGTTGGCTGCCTCGAGCTGACGCGTCTCCTCCGGCAGACTCTGCCCGCCGATGCACACCTCAGCCGCCAGCGCCGGGTCGACCTTGTCCGGGTGGAACATCGCCTTAACGCGCAGATTGATCCGGGGGTTGATCGCCTCGGCCGGCCAGGTGAGCCCGACGAGAATCGGATCGTGACGGTAGGTCGGCAGGCCGGCACCGCGCATCGCTCCACGCCCTTCGCCTTCCGCGCCACGTTCCGTCTCCGGTTCCTGCCATTGCTGCTGCCAGTCGCTGATGGGCCGACCGGTCAGGTGCAGCACCTCCAGTGCCCGGGTGATGCGGCGGCGATCCGTGGCGGCGATGCGGTCGGCCGCGGCAGGGTCCGCCTGTCGCAACCGCTCGTGCAGCTCCGTCACCGGAACCGATTCGAGGCTCTGGCGATAGGCGGGATCAGCGGGCGGGCCTTCGAACAGGCCTTCCAGAAACGCACGGATATAAAGGTTCGTCCCCCCGACGATGATCGGCCGCACACCCTCCCGCTGCAGCGAGGCGACCAGCGCATCGGCACGGCTAAGCCAGTCGGCCACGGTGAACCGCTCGGTGGGCTCGACGATGTCGATGAGGTGGTGCGGCACGCGGGCACGCTGCTGCGGGGTGGGCTTGGCGGTGCCGGCATCCATTCGGCGGTAGACCTGCATGGAGTCCGCGCCGATGACCTCGCCCGGTCGGCCATCGATCTGCCGCACCAGTTCGGCCAGCCGCACCGCCAGCTCGCTTTTTCCCCCCGCCGTGGGGCCGAGAATCACAATGGGTTGCATTCGAGTCACGGCACAAGCGTAAGGAAGCCCGAGGAAACTTTCCAAGCCGTGCGGCGGCGGCGGTCGTTGAATACCGGTCGATATTAGGATAAAATAAGGTATGCCGATTGCCGACCCGAGACCGCCAGGCCGCAGGCCCTTGCCCCATGTCGTCTTTGTCGTGGGGGTGACATTCCCATTTTTTATTGCAACGAAAGGAAATTTCATTGTTTACGCAAACGGAGCCTGGGTTGGCCCCCTGGGGGGGTGACATGTCGTGGGCGTTGAAAAAGCGGCGTTCGGGGCCGGCCTTCCTTGGCCGATTGGGAACCGGTCCGCAGCAATTGGCATCGAAGTCTGAATATTTGCGGCGGGATCGACCGATGCACCCAAAAGAAGAGCCTTGAGTCCGATGCATGGCAGCAAGACGCAACCTCAGGGAGGCGGCGCGGGTGAAATTGCTTGGATCGCGGATGACGGGGCTCCTACGATTGATTGTTCTTTGACTTCGAAGGGTTTTACCGTGTCACCAATGCATTCATCCGTTGGACAGGCAACGACCCGACACGCCGGCCTGCTGGCATGGGTGGACGAGGTCGCGGCGCTGTGTCGACCCTCGGCGATCCACTGGTGTGATGGCTCGCAGGAGGAATACGACCGGATCTGTGATCTGATGGTGTCGAGCGGCTCGGCGATTCGGCTGAACGATGCGAAGCGGCCCAACAGCTTCCTGGTGCGGAGCGACCCGGCGGATGTGGCGCGTGTGGAGGACCGCACGTTCATCTGCTCGCAGCACAAGGAGGATGCCGGCCCGACCAACAACTGGGCCGACCCGGTCGAGATGAAGCGGACGCTGCAGGGGTTGTTCCGCGGCGCGATGGCCGGCCGAACGATGTACGTGATTCCCTACTCGATGGGGCCGGTCGGTTCGCCGATTGCGCACATCGGCGTGCAGATCACCGACAGTCCCTACGTCGTCGCCAACATGCGGATTATGACGCGCATCGGCCAAGCGGTGCTCGACACACTGGGCGATGGTCCGTTCGTGCCCTGCCTGCATTCGGTGGGGTATCCGCTCGTGGATGAAAACGGCAACACGCGCCCTGACATCGCCTGGCCCTGCGATGCGGACAACAAGTACATCACCCACTTCCCCGAAACGAAGGAAATCTGGTCGTATGGCTCGGGATATGGCGGCAATGCGCTCCTGGGCAAGAAGTGCTTCGCCCTGCGCATCGCTTCGGTGATGGCACGCGAGCAGGGATGGATGGCGGAGCACATGCTCATTTTGAAGCTGACCAACCCCGAGGGACGGGTGAAGTACATCGCGGCGGCGTTTCCCTCGGCGTGCGGCAAGACCAACCTTGCCATGATGGAGCCAACGTTGCCCGGCTGGAAGGTGGAAACGGTCGGCGACGACATCGCGTGGATGAAGTTCGGTCCGGATGGTCGCCTGCGTGCGATCAACCCGGAGGCGGGGTTCTTCGGCGTCGCGCCGGGGACGAGCATGGATTCGAATCCCAACGCGATGCGCACGCTGTACGCCAACTGCATCTACACCAACTGCGCGCTGACGGATGATGGCGATGTGTGGTGGGAGGGGATGACGGCTGAGCCGCCGGCGCATCTGATCGATTGGAAGGGCAACGACTGGACGCCTGATTCAGGGGTGAAGTCGTCGCATCCCAACGCGCGGTTTACAGCGCCGGCGTCGCAATGCCCGGTGATCGCGCCGGAGTGGGAGGATCCGGCCGGGGTGCCGATCGATGCGATTCTGTTCGGCGGTCGTCGGGCGACGACAGCGCCCTTGGTGACCGAGGCACGTTCGTGGTGTGCCGGGACGTTTCTGGGTTCGATCATGGCGTCGGAGAAGACCGCCGCCGCCGCCGGGAAGGTGGGCGAACTGCGTCGCGACCCGATGGCGATGCTGCCCTTCTGCGGCTACCACATGGGCGACTACTTCCAGCACTGGCTGGACATGGGCAAGCGCGGCGGCGCGGAGGGTGAGAGCTTCGGCAACATGCCACGCATCTTCTACGTCAACTGGTTCCGCAAGGATGCCAACGGTCGCTATCTGTGGCCGGGCTTCGGCGAGAACTCGCGCGTGCTCAAGTGGATCTTTGAACGCTGCGACAACCGCGCCGAAGCACAGGCGACCCCCATCGGCAACCTGCCCTCCGTCAGCGCCCTGGACACCGACGGGCTCGATATCAGCCAAGCCGACCTGGACGAACTGCTTCACGTGGATGTCGACCGCTGGCTCCACGAAATCCCCATGATCCGCGAGCACTACGCCCAATTCGGCGACCGCCTGCCCGCGGCGCTGCGCCAGGAAGTGGACGATCTGGAGAAGCGGTTGAGGCAGGGGTAACGACGAAGACGATCCGCGTGCCTTTGATACACGGCTTGTCACGGCGGATGCCGGGGGTGGACCTGAATGTGTTCGTACCAGTTCATTCCATGATGCCGATGCGATCATCATCCGCGCAAAGAAGAAGCCCACGTGTTGGGCACGTGGGCTTCGGGTTCTTTGCGTTGTTTTGTGGTCGGGGTGGTTACTTTCCAGCCGCCATTTTGCGCAGGACGGTGTGAAGGATGCCGCCGTTGCGGTAGTAGTCGACTTCGACGGGTGTGTCGATGCGGCAGGTGGTGGTGAACCGCACGGTCGTGCCGTCGGCACGGGTGGCGGTGACGAGGACGTCCTGCTGCGGCTTGATGTTGTCGTCGATGTCGATGTCGAACGTTTCGAAGCCATCGAGGTTGAGCGACAGCGCGTTCTGATCGCCCTGGTAGCACAGCGGCAGAACGCCCATGCCCACGAGGTTGGACCGGTGGATGCGTTCGAAGCTTTCGGCGATGACGGCCCGGACGCCCAGGAGGTAGGTGCCCTTGGCGGCCCAGTCGCGGCTGGAGCCCATGCCGTAGTCCTTGCCCGCCAGCACCACGAGCGGCGTGCACGCTTCCTTGTACGCCATGGCGGCGTCGTAGATGGAGGTGACGTCGCCGGTCTTGAGGCCGTTGGTCGCTTCACCGAGGTAGGTGGTGTATCCGCCTTCGGTGCCGGGCGCGAGGTGGTTTCGCACGCGGATGTTGGCGAAGGTGCCTCGGGTCATGACGCGATCGTTGCCGCGTCGCGCGCCGTAGCTGTTGAACATGACGGGCGAGACGCCGTTCTCGATGAGGTATTTGCCTGCGGGCGAGTCTTTGCGGATCGCGCCTGCGGGGCTGATGTGGTCGGTGGTGACGCTGTCGCCGACCTTCACGAGGCATCGCGCGGCCCGGATGGCCTTGATGGGCTTGACCTGCGGCGCGAGGTTGACGAAGAAGGGTGGATGCTGGATGTACGTTGACTTGTCATCCCAGTCGTAGAGCGCCCCGCCACGCGTCGGCACATCCTGCCACTCCTGCGGACCCTTGAAGACGTTGGCGTACTGGTTGACGAACTGTTCGCGGGTGACGCACTGTTCGATGGTCTCGCTGATTTCCTTCTGGCTGGGCCAGATGTCGCGGAGGTAGACGTCGTTGCCGTCCTTGTCCTTGCCCAGCGGTTCGTTTTCAAGGTCGATGTCGACCGTGCCGGCAATCGCGTAGGCGACGACCAGCGGCGGCGAAGCGAGGTAGTTCGCCCGGACGTCGGGGTTGATGCGGCCTTCAAAGTTGCGGTTGCCCGAGAGTACCGCCGCGGCGACGAGGTCGTTCTCGTTGATCGCCCTGGAGATCTCTTCGGGCAGCGGGCCGGAGTTGCCG
>CAZEFM010000129.1:0-8403 GCA_964511575.1 uncultured Phycisphaeraceae bacterium
CAAAGGACGGCTTGAAGGTTGGCGACTAATCATTGTCTGGAGGCAGCCATGGGGGCCGAAACGGTGTCGGATATGCTCCGTAAAAACCTTCGTGTTGACCTGAGGATCGTCACGTTATGAGTGAACACCATCAGCAGCAGTTCGCGGGTCTGGGCCGGGATGGTGTCGGATACCGTTGTTTCTGACGAGGGGCTTTGTTCGGACGGTCGTCTGGGACGGCGGCGACGGGTTCGATGGGGGTGGGGATGTGGATCACGTGCGGCATCGCGCGGTGGGCAGACGCATGTTGTTTCGTCGTTAGCGCGAATTTATCGGATTTGGGGCCCGGGATGGTGATCCTCGGGCTTTCGTTTTAGTGGGTTGGTGTTTCAGCCGCCGCCGACGAGGGTGACGACTTCGATTTGGTCGTCTTCGTGGAGGGGGGTGGTGTGGTGGAGGCGTTTGGGGATGAGGGTGCGGTTGACTTCGACGGCGACGGCTTTGCCCTCGAGGTTGAGGTGCCGTACGAGGTCCGCCACGGTGGGGTTGGCGGGCAGTTCGGTGGTTTGGCCGTTCACGGTGAGTCGCATGGGTGTAGTTTACCGCAGTTTGCGCGGCGGGGCAGGCGGTGCATGTGATGCGGTGCCGTGGCGTTGATGGCGGTTTGGAGGAGGGCGGTGGCGCGACGCGGGGCGGGCGAATGCGGTGTGGGGCCGGGGTGATTGCCGGGGGTGGGAATGGGTGGAAATCGGTTGGCACGCGATTGGCTGGGGCGGTATCCTGAAGGGTGGTTCGTGCCGTGCGCCTTGCGGTTGGCTGGCGGTTCGTGATCCTTGGTCAGGGGGTATTTGATTGAGCGGTGTTTGCGGGGCAACGCCAGCAGCCGGACTGACGCAGCAGGGGACCAGTCATGCGACATATGGATGAGCGCACCACCAACCGGACGTACGACCTGTGGTCCCGGGTGTACGACCATTCCTTCGGCAAGTTGCTGCACCGCAACCAGTCGCGGGCGGTGGAACAGCTCAAGACGCGTCTGAAGCCGGGTGACCGCGTGCTGGACATCGGCGTGGGCACGGGCATCATGCTGCGCTACTTCCCCACCGATGTCACGGTTGTGGGGCTGGATCTTTCGGCGGGGATGCTGGACAAGGCCCGGCGGCGGTGCGAGCAACTCGAGCTGGGGCATTGTCATCTTGTGCGTGCCGATGCGATGGCGCCGCCGTTTGCCGAGCAGTCGTTCGATCATGTGATCATCTCGCACACGATCAGCGTGGTGAGCGACCCGTCGAAGCTGCTGCGGCTGGCGGGGCGGTTGATCAAGCCAGGCGGCCGCATCGTCGTGCTCAATCACTTTCTGTCGACGCAGCCGGTGATGGCGTGGTTTGAGAAGACGTTCAACCCGCTGTTCGTGAAGCTGGGGTGGCGGAGCGATCTGTCACTGGAATCGGTGTTGCCGGGGACGGATCTGCATGTGGAGTATCGCTTCAAGTTGCGTCTGATGGACATCTGGCAGATCATTGTGCTGACACACAAGTCGCACGCCCAGCCGTCGCGCCCACAGGTGGTGGAGCAGCGGCGTGAACCGGAGTCGTCGCCGGCTCAGGGAATGGGGGCGTTCGATCAGTTGGGCTATCGCTGATCGGCAGGCCTGTCACCGGTATGGCAAATGACACGCGCCAGTTTCTGTCGGCCTTTTTGCGTCATCCGGCGCGTGTGGGGGCGATTGCGCCGAGTTCGCCGCAGCTCGCGCGGGCGATGGTGCGCGACCTGCATCTGCCGGCAGGGGGATGTGTCATCGAATTCGGCCCGGGGACGGGGCCCTTCACTGCGGAGCTGGCGAACCTGACCGGCCCCAATGCTTATCTGGGCATCGAGCGTGAGCCGCGCTTTGTGCGCGTGCTGGAGAACCGTTTTCCGCAGATGCGATTTGTCACCGGATCGGCGGAGGATGCGGTGACGCTGCATGCGGAGGCGGGGCTTGGTCCGGTGCGTGCGGTGATCTGCGGGTTGCCTTTCGCCTCGCTTCCGCCGAGCGTGCAGGATGGCATAGTGGATGCGCTGGATCAGATGCTCACGCCGGGGTGCATGTTCCGGACGTTTCAGTATGTCCATGCGTACGGTTTGCCCACGGCGATCCGGTTTCGTCGGCGGATGCGCGAACTGTTTGGCCGCCACCATCGGTCGCGCCCCGTGCTGCGTAACATTCCCCCGGCTTACGTGCTGACCTGGCAACGGTCGTAGTGAAACGATCGGCCGGGCGTGGGGCGTTGAGCCCTGCAACATTCCAATCCAACAAATCGTTTGTCACGACGCTGCTCAGAAGTCGCGCCATGTGGCGGTGGGGCAATTACAATGCCCGCCATGACGATCCGCAGTGACACCGCCGAGGCCCGACGGCTGAAGGAACATCGGGCAGGTATTCGTGACTGGAAACAGTGGGGGCCTTACGTCAGTGAACGCGCCTGGGGGACGGTGCGCGAGGATTACTCGCCGGACGGTGCGGCATGGGACTACCTGCCGTTCGACCATGCGCGCAGCAAGGCCTATCGCTGGGGCGAGGATGGCATCGCGGGCATCTCCGACCGCAAGCAGATCCTGTGCTTCTCGCCTGCCATGTGGAACGGCAGGGACCCGACGCTCAAGGAACGGCTCTTCGGCCTGAGCAATCCGGATGGCAACCATGGCGAAGACGTCAAGGAGGTGTACTACTACCTCGACGCGACGCCAACACATTCCTACCTCAAGTACCTTTACAAGTATCCGCAGGCGGCGTTTCCGTATGAGCAGTTGCTGTCGGTGAATCGCAGCCGCAGCGCCCTGGAGCCGGAGTACGAGCTGGCGGACACGGGTGTGTTCGACGAGTCGCGTTACTTCGATGTGATGATCGAATACGCCAAGGACACGCCGGGCAAGGTGCTGATCCGTGTGACGGCGACGAATCGTGGGCCGGGCGATGCGCCGCTGCACCTTCTGCCTCAGATGTGGTTCCGCAACGACTGGGCATGGGGGGCGACGCGCGGACCTGAACCGGTGATCGAAGTCGACAAGGACGGGTCGATGCCCGTGCTGGTGGCGCGGCATGCGACGTTGGGCGCGTGGTATCTTGCCGCGCGTGACATCGGTGTGCAGCCGACGCTGCTGTTCACCGGCAACGAGACGAACAGTCCGCGGCTCTACGGCAGCGAACCCGCCCACGGATCGCGTCACTACAAGGATGCGTTCCACGAGTACATCGTCAACGGCAACGTCGAGGCGCTCTCACCTCTGCGGCGTGGCACCAAGGTTGGGTTGCACTATGTGTTGGATGTGCCGGCCGGCGCGTCGCGCACGGTCGATCTGGTGCTGACGGATGCGATCACACCCGCGGTGTTCGATGACTTTGATGCGGTGATGGCGCAGCGGATCGCCGAAGCCGATTCGTTTTACGAGACGGTACATCGGCCGAATATGACGGAGGAGGAGAAGCGGATCCAGCGGCAGGCGCTGGCGGGGTTGATCTGGTCGCAGCAGTACTACGCGCTGGACATGCGTGCGTGGCAGAACGGCGACAATCCCGAGCAGCCGCCCCCCGCGCAGCGCAAGACCGGTCGCAACAGCGATTGGGGGCACGTCGCCGTCGCCAATATCATTCTCATGCCGGACAAGTGGGAGTACCCCTGGTTTGCCGCGTGGGACTGGGCGTTTCATGTGATTCCGCTGGCATCGATCGACCCGGTCTTCGCCAAGCGACAGCTCGAGTTGATGCTCAGCGAGCGGTTGCTGCATCCCAACGGTCAGATCGCGGCGTATGAGTGGGCGTTTTCGGAAGTGAACCCGCCGGTGCAGGCATGGGCCGTGTGGCGGGTGTACAACATCGAGAAGCACGAGCACGGCGACCCGGGCAGCGGGGGCGACCTGGACTTTCTTGAGCGGTGCTTTCACAAGCTGCTGCTCAACTTCACGTGGTGGGTGAACCGCAAGGACGCCTCAGGTCGCAACGTCTTTCAGGGTGGCTTTCTCGGGTTGGACAACATTTCAGTGTTCGATCGTTCGCATCCGTTGCCTGATGGACGGCATCTGGAGCAGGCGGACGCCACCGGATGGATGGGGCTGTACAGCCTCAACATGCTGTCGATTGCACTGGAGCTGGCGCAGCATCGGCCGAACTACGAGCACCTGGCGATCAAGTTTTTTGAGCACTTCCTCGCCATCGCCACGGCGATCAATCAGGAGATTTCCCCCGGCCTGTCCCTCTGGAACGAGGAGGACGGCTGGTACTACGACGTGGTGCACGGGGTGAACGGTAATGAACACGTGACGCCCGGCTTTCAGTTGCGCGTGCGGTCGCAGGTGGGACTCATTCCGCTGTTCGCGGCGATGGTGCTCAAACACAGTTGGTTCGAACATCTGCCCAACTTCCGCAAACGGTATGAGTGGGTGATGACCAATCGGCCGAACCTCGGCGGCGGCCTCGCCTGCACCATGACGGAGGATGGCACGCAATGCCTGCTTTCCATCGTCGATTTCAACCGACTGCAGCGCATCCTGCAGCGCACGTTGGATGAGACGGAGTTTCTCGCGCCATTTGGCGTACGGGCGCTGTCGCGGCATCACCTGGAGCATCCGTACACACTGGCGATGGGAGATCGCGACTGGATGGTGCAGTACGAGCCGGGCGAATCGACCACGCGGTTGTTCGGCGGCAACAGCAACTGGCGCGGGCCGATCTGGTTTCCCACCACCTTCATGCTCATCACGGCGCTGCGCGTGTACGACCGATTTTTTGGTGAGGACCTCAAAGTTGAATGCCCCACCGGCTCGGGCAACCACATGACGCTCAATCAGGTGGCGATGGAGATCGCCCGACGGCTGACGTCGCTGTTTCTGCCGGATGATTCAGGCAAGCGGCCGATGTACCGTGGGTGTCCGCTCTTTGAGAGTGACCCTGAGTTCAGCAAACACCTGCTGTTCTATGAATACTTCCACGGCGATACGGGCCGAGGACTGGGGGCGAGCCATCAGACCGGCTGGACGGCACTGGTGGCGAAGATGATCGACCAGATGAGCCACTCGCGCGGGTGAGCTCACGGGGCGGTCTGCAACAGGACGGGGTGATCGGCGCAGCAAAAGACGGCTCACGGGTGGTGGGCCGTCTTTTGAGTTGATTCGGATATCGGTGGGGGGGCGTTCCCGCTCAGGCGGCGGAGACTTCGACGAAACGCTGCACGCTGTTGAGGTCGCGCAGGACATCGAGGGTAGCGGTGATGGTGCCGCTTTCACCCGCGCATCCCTTGACGGGGTGCTGCTTCACGACGTGACCGGCATAGGTTCGGCCGCCACGACGCTTGGGGTTGTACAGGCGGGTGCGGATTTCACGCTGCCGAGCGTTCTCGGCCTGAACACCTGCATCTTTGCTCAAGATGCGCACCAACGTCTTGGCGGCCGCCGCGCTGGTCGGCTCCTTGACGATCTTCACATGAATTCGGCTACCCGGCGCGATGTCGGTCATGGCTGATACTCTCTGAGCAAGGGTGAACGCCACAAGCCTCAACGACCTGCGGCGAGCCGCGAATTGTTGCACATGGAAGGGGTGGAGTCAAGCGGGGCGGCGGGAGGGGAATGGGTGATTGAGTGATATGGCGATTTGGCGATGTGGAGGGTTAGGAAGAATGGGTAATTTGGGAGCGACGCGGTGACAGGAAAGTTGTCGTTAGTTGCTTGGAATCTAAGGGTTTCGGAGACGTATGCGACATTCTCCTGATAGCGGGGAGCCGCTTTCTTTTTATGATGGGCGGGAAAATGTTTCCGGATTCATGCCACCATCGGTAAAGGGCGGACGACTGATGAAATCGCGTATGGCAACATCGGGCGGGATTCTGGCGGTTGTGGTCGCAACTCTCCTGGCGACGGTGACGGAGGTGAACGCCGACACGGTCACGTATGCCGGCACGATCGGCGGCGACGGTGCTGCGCGTCATTCTTACACGCCCGGGTTCACGGTGAACCCGCTGAGCGGCTCGCCAGTCATTATCGAGGGATGGATCGACCTGGGTAACATGCCGCACAACTCGGCGGTGATGATCGGGCTGATGGACACCGTGCCGTTTTACAACAACCTGCTCGGCGGTCCGGATAGTCAAGGCGTCTGGGCGTATTTCGGCTATCGCGACTCGACACCGGCGAACCCGTTCCCGCACTACCGCATCGGTGCCAGCAACGGGCAAAACGGCGGCGAACTGATCAGTGGCGGCACGGTCATCCCCGTCGGGGATCTGGGCGGGCACGACACATCATCGATCATCTCGTTCAAAGTGATCATTGATGACACGACCATCACGTTCATGTCCGGCGGATTCAGCGAGCAGATGAACTACAGCAACCTGTCGCTGTCGGACAGCGCGACGGTTTATGTGGATGCATGGTTCGCCAGCGAGTCGCAGGGGCAGGACTACGAGATCACCGTCACGGTGGTGCCGTTGCCCGCGGCGGCGTGGGCTGGGCTGACGCTGTTGGGTGGTGTCGGCGGCGCTCGCGTCTGGCGGCGTCGCAAGCTGGCCTGATCGGAAGCGAAATCGCCACTAAGGGATTTTTGTTTGGGAGTTTTTCAAATCCCTGATGGCCCGTGTTGGCCCCGCCTTTAGACTTTTGCGGCGTAAAAACGCCTTCTGCGTTGTCGTGGACCAACGGAACGCGGAGGCTGACTGAATGGGTGTTAAAGATGAAAGGAGAAAAGAGATGTCGAGAATGATGGGACGAACGTTTGCCGCCATGGTGGCGGTTGGGTTGGCATCAGCGTCGTTGCAGGCGACGACCGTGACGCATGTGGCGACGCCGGACCAGGTGCCTGATGAGCAGACGCCGCGCGTGGTCAACACCGCGCCGACCGGGTTCGGATCGGAGGCGTGGCAGGGGCCGGCCTCGGGCAAGTCCAACTGGCATGCCCGATACCTGCTGGACGGCGACGTGCTGAGCATCCTCTTTCCTGATGATGCCGCAACGCTGACGATTGGTGACATTGCCTCGATCAGCTATTTCACCTATCGGCCGGATGGAACCCCTGCTGGTCGTGACTGGTGGATCCAGATCTATACGCGTACAACGGGTGTCGATGACGAATCGTCGTGGTATGGTCACAAGTACACCAACAACTACAGTACGCATACGGAAACGGACTCCTGGACCGAGTACTCGACGGACAACGGCATGACGTTTGCCGGGTTGGATTTCGATGCGTTCAAGCAAGCGCACGCCAACGAACTCATCGAGATGATCAGCATCCAGACCGACAGCGGCTGGAACGGCTTCGATGGGTATGTCGACGGCCTGGTGATCACGCTGACAAACGGCAACGTCGGCATCGTGGACTTCCAGGGCAGCGTCGTGCCGTTGCCGGCGGCGGCGTGGGCCGGTCTGACGCTGCTGGGTGGCGTCGGTGGCGCTCGCGTCTGGCGGCGTCGCAAGCAGGCCTGAACCTGAAACGAAGGCTTGTTTAAGAAACGAAGTTAAACTCCCGTCGCAGAACGCGGCGGGAGTTTTTTTATCGCAAGCTGTCCCGATGTGGATCGTCTGTCGGACAAGACATGCTTGCGGTTCCTCCCACGGCTCGGATCCATAAGATGAACGCGATTCCGGGGTGTGGCTTTCCAAAGCCGGGCTGGTCTGACCGGACGGCGGTTGCGTGAGGCGGTAAACTGGGGGTGTGAGCGTGACTGCAAACGGTGGTGTGGCGGAGCGTTGCTTTCTGGGTTGGGACGGGCCGATGCTGCCCGCCGCGGCCGGTTGGCTGCGCCAGCGGTATGCGCCGCAAGGGGGGATGTGGGACCTGTCGGGCTGCGTGCTGGTGACAGGGGGCGGTCGTGCAGCCCGTCGTCTGCTGGAAGTTCTCGTCGATACCGCGGGGGAGGCTGCGCTCATCCCGCCGACGATCATCACGCTGGGCGACCTTCCCGAGTTGCTGTATTCCCCGCCGCCGTCTGTCGCGCTTGCCAGCGATCTGGAGATGTTGCTGGCACGGGCTCATGCGCTGCGAACGGCGGATGACGCTGTCGTGCGTCGCATCGTGCCTCATCCGCCGCGGCGGGAGGACGTCACCGGCTGGCTGGTGCTGGCGGAGCAGTTGCACGGTTTGTCGCAGACGCTGGCGGCCGACCTGCTGCAGGTCGCGGAGGTTGCCCCGCGCCTGGCGGCCGCGATGCCCGACTTCGCCGATGAGCAGCGCTGGGCAGCGCTGACGCACCTGCAGCGTGACTACGAACGCACCCTCGCCGATCATGGCCTGATCGACCGCAGTGCCGCGCGCATCGCCGCCATCAACGAGGCACGCTGCGCCTGCGACCGCGACATCATCCTCATCGCCACCGCCGACCTGAACCGCATGATCACCGCGAGAGGCGCTGGACGCCCTGCAAAGCCAGGCTGGGAAAATCCGGCGCGAGCGCTTTG
>CAZEFM010000130.1:0-7975 GCA_964511575.1 uncultured Phycisphaeraceae bacterium
CCGATGCTCGGCACCACCTTCATGGCCGGCACGATCATGATCGCGGTGCCCAGTGCCATCAAAACCTTCAACTGGCTGGGCACCATCTGGGGCGGCAACATCCGCTTTACCCCCGCTATGCTCTTCGCGCTGGGGTTCGTGGGCATGTTCGTCATCGGTGGGCTGTCGGGCATCTTCATGGCCTCGGCCCCCATTGACGTGCAGGTCCATGACACCTACTTCATCGTCGCCCACATCCACTATGTGTTCTTCGGCGGCACCATCTTTGGCATCTTCTGTGCCATCTATCACTGGTATCCCAAGATGTTCGGCCGGCAGCTCGATCAGCGCTGGGGAACCATCCACTTCATCCTCACGATGATCTCGTTCAACGGCACGTTCTTCCTCATGCACGTGCTGGGCATCGGCGGTCACCCGCGACGCTACGCCAGCATCCTGCAGTATGAGACGCTGGCACACCTGCAGCCGATGAACGTCATCATGACGATCTTCGCCCTCATGCTCGGCATGGCGCAGATTCCGTTCATCTACAACTTCTTCCGCTGCCTGCCGCGCAAGCTCGGCCGCAACATCACCGCGTTGTTCGTCATCCTGCTGGCCGGGCCGATCGTGATCGGCGGCATCTACTGGGGTGGCTTCAAGGGTGAAGGCGGGCCGCTCAGCGCCGCGCTGCACGCTCTGTGGGGCCACGGCGAGGGGGGGCTGGCGGGCTGGCAGAGCGGCCTGGGCCTGGCGCTCTACTTCGCGCTCATCGCCTTCCTCGCGGCGATTCACATGCTGCAACTGCCTCGCGGCGGCAAGATCGCCACGGGCATCGTCACCGCCCTGCTGCTCGCCTTCTCATTCAAGGCGATCAGTGCCGGTGCTGCGGAAGATGCCACGACCCTCTGGGCGGTCAGCCGCGGTGCGATCATCGCGCTGGGCCTCGCCGTGCCGTTCGGTCTGGCGGCGATCGCGGCGGTTTATGTGGTGTGGGAAGTCGGCGGGAAGCTGGGCGTCCCGGCGATCCTCGAGAAGGCGCTCTACGTCGTCATGCTGCCGCTGTTCCTGATGCCGGTGTTCCTCAAGCCCGACTTCTTCATGTGGCGGGGCATGCCGGAACTGTTTGAGTGGCGGTGGACGCTGGTGCTGCTCAGCGGCTTGCCGGGTCTGGTGTATGTCATCATCGCCCGACCGCGCGACGCCTTCGCTCACGACCCGGGCGTCAACCCGTGGAAGGCCAACAGCCTCGAGTGGGTGATCCCCTCGCCCCCGCCCCACCACAACTTCGATGTCATCCCCACGGTGTACCGCGGCGCCTACGAGTACTGCTCGCCGGTGTCCGAGGAGGACTATCTGCCCCAACCCGAACAACTGCCCCCCGGCGTTGTCGAACCGGCTGGCCACTGAAGGAGACGCAACAGGTGAGGCCCTCGGCCACGGGCCCTGACCCCCTCACCCCAAAAAGGTTGGCGCAGCGCCACCCGTTGTAGAAGCTTGTGTTCATGCAACAGAACCTTCCACAACCTGAACCCGTGACGGCGGCCTATCGCCCCTGGCTGCATCGTTTCGCGTGCCTGCTGGTGGTGGCGACGTTCATCCTCGTCGCCAGCGGCGGCAACGTGACCAGCCGTGACGCCGGACTGGCCGTGCCCGATGGGTTCACCGTCTACGGCTACTTCCTCTGGGCGTTCCCCTATGAGAAGTGGGTCGGCGGCATCTTCCACGAGCACATCCACCGACTCAAAGGCAGCATCATCGGCCTGCTCACGATCGGCCTGTGCACCTGGTTGTGGATCAACTATTTCCGAGAACGCCGCCGGCTCGGCCTGGCGTGGTTCGGCACGGGGCTGCTCTTCCTGGTCATCCTGCAGGGCGTGATGGGCGGTCTGCGCGTCGAGTTCGCCAACTGGGCGCCGCAATGGGAAACGCCCTTCCGCATCATGCACGGCGTGACCGGGCAGCTATTCTTCTGCCTCACCGTTGTCGCGGCCGTCATGCTCAGCAAGCTGTGGATACAGCGACGGGCAGTCGTGGCGTCGTCCACTTCCGATGCACCATCGCAGTCCCGCGGGCGAGCGGTGCGGCTGCTGTCGATCGCAGTGCTGGCGGTGCTGCTGGTGCAGCTCGTGCTCGGTGCGGCGATGCGGCACACCGATTCGGGCCTCGCCATCCCCGACTTCCCCACGAGCTACGGCCAGGCGATGCCGCCGATGACGCAGGCCGCCCTGGACGACGCGATGGCCAACCTGCCTTACGACCAGGTGACGACGCAGTACAACATCGGGCAGGTGCACGTGCACTTCGCCCATCGCGTCTGGGCCGTGATGGTCGTGCTGGTGATCAACGCGTTTCTCGTCGCGCTGATGCGGTACAACGCTGAGCACCCAGCCCTGCGGCGACCGGCGGGCGCGATGCTCGCCTTGCTGATCGTGCAGGTGGGCCTGGGCGTCGCGGTCATCTGGACCCAACGCCACCACGATGTCGCCACCACGCACCAGTTCGTCGGGGCGATCATCCTCGCACTGGCGACGCTGCTGGCGCTGCGGGTAAGGCTCGTGGCCCCGGCTGACCGCACCGACCGTCAACCCGCGACCGACGCCGCGCCGCTGCCCGCGTCACTGAAGGGGGCAGGCGCATGACCCAACTCACCCAGCAATCCCAGCCGATCCTCGCCATCGAGGGAGACCAGACGCCTTCGCTCTGGTCCGACCTGTACCAGCTCACCAAGCCACGCATCACCATCATGGTCGTGGTGACCGCATGGATCGGCTACGCCCTCGGTGCGGATGCCACCCACGCGGGCAACTGGCTGACGCTGACCGCGGCGCTCGTCGGCACCGCCATCTCCTGCATGGGCGCTTCCGTGCTCAATCAGGTGATGGAAGTCGACACCGACGCCCGCATGCGCCGCACGCAGGACCGCCCCCTGCCCGCAGGCCGCATGACCAGCCGCACCGCCACCGGCCTCGGCATCGCCATCTCGCTCGTCGGTGTGCTCACGTTGGCGCTGTTCACCCATTGGCTGGCGGCGGCGATTTCCGCAGCCACCATCCTCAGCTACGCCTTCGTCTACACGCCGCTCAAGCGACGCAGCTCGATCTCCACCATCGTCGGAGCCGTCCCCGGCGCGCTGCCCCCGCTCATCGGCTACGCCGCCGTGGCAGGAACCCTCGCCCCGGCCCCGCTCGTCGTCTTCGCCATCATGTTCATGTGGCAACTGCCCCACTTCCTCGCCATCGCCTGGCTCTACCGCGACGACTACGCCCGCGGTGGGTTCCCCATGCTCCCCGTCATCGACCCCACCGGAGCATCCACCTTCCGGCAGATCCTCCTGGGGTGCATGGCCCTGTTGCCCGTGGCGCTGCTGCCCACCGTCATCGGGTTCAGCGGCGACCTCTACTTCATCACCGCACTCATCGCCGGGATCGCATTCCTGGCGATGGGCGCAGCGCTGGTTGTCGGCCGAACCCGAAACCACGCCCGCGCCCTCTTTATCGCGTCACTCGTCTACCTCCCCGTCGTCCTGATCGCGATGGTCGTCGACCGAGTGTAGTAAACCCCGATGCCGAACCGCGGCCACGCCAACGTTCGACAGCCAACCATGGAATGACTCAACCGTTTGCCGATTGAAGAACGCGGAAACAAACAACCAAACCGCTATCCGAAATCCGCAGTCGTATTCGAAGGATTCAGTCAATGTCTCAAGCCACCGCTCACGCTCCGACCTCCGGCCTCGCTTCGCGGCACAAGGAAGCGCCGCTGATGGCGCACGGCTCCGTCCTCCAGACCGGCATCACCAACGGCAAAATCGGCATCTGGCTCTTCCTCGGCTCCGAAGTGATGTTCTTCACCGGACTCATCGGTGCCTACATCGTCCTGCGATTCGCACAGGTGAGTTGGCCGACCCCCATCGATGAGGGCTACCCGCTCAATATCCCCCTCACCGCGCTCAACACCTTCTTCCTCATCTGCTCGTCCGTCACCCTCGTTGCCGCGCTTCAGGCCGTGCAGCACGACCAGCAATCCAAAGCCACCTGGCTCCTGGCGATCACCACCCTCATCGGCGCGGTCTTCGTCGGCATCCAGGGCTACGAATACTACGAGCTCTTCCATCACGGCTGCCGGCCCGACACCGACCTCTTCGGCTCATGCTTCTACGCCATGACCGGGTTCCACGGCTTCCACGTCTTCCTCGGCGTCGTCGCCCTGGCGGTGCTCACAGGCATGAGCGCCTGCGGCAAGTTCTCATCCAAGAACTACGCCGTCCTCGAAAACACCGGGCTCTACTGGCACTTTGTCGACCTCGTCTGGATCGTCCTGTTCGCCATCGTCTATCTCATGTGACAAGCGAGCGACGGTTCCATCATCAGTAACGAATCACTGATCCACGAAACATTCATTCGAGTCTTCCAATGTCCACCGCCACGGCTCACGCTCACACCCACGATCACAAAATCCCCCTCTGGGGACTGTTCCTCGCGTTGCTGGCACTCACCGGCGCGGAAGTCGGCCTCTACGAAGTCTGGCTGCACGGCGCCAAGCTGGGCGATCCCTTCATCCCCAAGTATGCCATGGTGCTGATCATCCTCATCGTGCTCACGCTGCCCAAAGCCGCGATCGTGATGATCTACTTCATGCACCTCAAATTTGAAAAGCAGTTCGTCCTCGTGCTGTCGCTTGTGCCGTTGTTGTTCGCCGCCATCTGCGTGCTTGGCGCGCTGAGCGACATCCGCCTCAACCAGCCCCAGGGCACCGCCTTCCCCGCCGTCATGAAGGGGCACGACCTCGACAGCCACGGCGATGGTCACGGCGACGACGCCCCGGCCGAGGAAGAGGAAATCTACTACTGACCAGCCCCGCGCCCGGGCGGCCAAACCCCCGCCCGGGCCATCACCCAAGCCGTACACGCCGCCATCCCCCCGCGCAACGTGCCACGGCTCCAACCCCAGCCATCCCCCTTTCCTCCCGGCGTGCCGCGCCACCTCCTCCACATGCCGCGTTTCTCCCACCTGAAGCAGGCATGCCGCGGCGCAACCCGCTAACATGACCGCATGACCGCCGCGACCACACTCGCCACACCCGCCGTTCACATCGAACAGTTGCGCCACACCTACCCTGCCGCACGCCCCTCCCGGCGGCGCAAGGGCCCTGCAACGCAACCGTCCGCCAACCAGCCCCAGCGCCCCGCGCTCGACGGCGTCTCCTTCGACATCCGGCCGGGCGAGATCTTCGGCATCCTCGGACCCAACGGCGGCGGAAAAACAACCCTCTTCCGAATCCTCGCCACCCTCATGCAGCCGGACAGCGGACGCGTCAGCATCTTCGGCGACGATGTCCTCACCCAGCCCGCACGTGTCCGAACCCACCTCGGCGTCGTCTTCCAGAACCCGAGTGTCGACGGCAAGCTCACGGCCGCCGAAAACCTGCGACACCAGGGCAATCTCTACGGCCTCAAAGGCGCCGACCTCGACCAGCGCATCGACAACTGGCTCCAACGCGTCAACCTCGCCGACCGGCGCGACGACTTCGTCGAGCACTTCTCAGGCGGCATGCGACGGCGCGTCGAACTCGCCAAGGCCATGCTCCACGAGCCTCGCCTGCTCCTGCTCGACGAGCCGGACACCGGCCTCGATCCCGGCGCACGGGCCGACCTCTGGCAGCAGCTCCAGAAACTTCGCAGCGAACGTCAGATGACCATCGTTCTGACCACTCACCTCATGGAGCAGGCCGACCGCTGCGACCGACTCGCCATCCTCAACGCCGGCAAACTCGTCGCCCTCGACACCCCCGCCAACCTCAAAGCCACGATCGGCGGCGACGTCATCACCCTGCACCCCCACGACAACCCGCAGGAACTCTGTCACGCCGTCGCCCAACTGCTCGCCCCCTGGCCCGACGGCAGCGAGCCGCGCGTCATCGACAACACCGTCCGGTTCGAGAAACCGCACGCCGCCGATGTCATCCCGCAGCTCACCAAAACGCTCGGCCGGGACATTCAATCCATCACGCTCGGCCAGCCCACCCTCGAAGACGTCTTCCTCCACCTCACCGGCCATCGCCTCTACGACCAATAGCCGTCACCATTCCCAACACCCCTTCACCTTTCGGGACACACTGCCATGCATCACCGTCGCCGCCTCGCCGTCGCTGTGCTGCTCCTCGCCCTTTCCGCGCTGACCGCCTGCAACGATCAGCCCGCACCACCCGCCACGCTGCACGGCCAGTGGACCGGCCAGGGCGTCTTCCGCACCCAGGCAGGCAACGCCGATGTCAAAGCGCAGCTTCAGCTCAACGAGGACAACACCTATCAGTACCTGATCCTTGAGCCGGCCGTCCTCGCCCTCACCGGCCCCGAAACCGGCACCTGGACACGCAACAACAACACGCTCACCCTCACCCCCGACGCCCCGCCGCCGCCCTCCACCCACGACGACAGCAACCCCGCCCCCACCTCCGTCTTCCAGGCCCTCCGCGCCGGCAGCGCCCAACGCCCTCCCCAAACCCTCACCATCGCCGACAACCTCACCACCCTCACCCAATCCGACAGCAAACTCCAACTCACCTTCACCCGCTGACACGACGCCCCCCGACACAGCCCCCACCCCAACCTAAAGCCCCGGGACAGCCGTCCCGGGGGCCATTTGCCCCACGCCCCCATTCCCTCAACCGTTCATAGAACTCCGCGAACCAAGGCAACGATGATCGGATCGCCCGTTCAGAATCTCGCATGGGTGTTCTGTATCTCCCTCACCCTCATGATGCTGGCGGCCGTACTCGAGTACCGGACGATCGCACTGGTATTCCTCGCCATCACGACGATCGCCATGCTCCTCATCATCACGTATATCGCATGGATCGTCGGCAAAACCCGCAGGAAAGCCGCGAATCCATCGCCGCACCAATCGCACCTGAAACAAAAAGAAAAATGAGCACCGCTACCACGGGTTTGATGCGACCCGAATGCTTGCCGCGCAACATTGAATCAAGCCAACAAGAACACCAAGGACATCAATATCAAGGGATCGTATTCAGCCTCTGATGCTTTCCTTGGTGTTCTCCGTGTTCTTCGTGGTTCATCCGTTTGTGTCAATTGCCCGAATCACGAATGGATGCCCAATCATTCGAACCACCAAGGTCACCAGGGGTATCAAACCAGGAAGGTGAATGGGACTTCAATCAGAATCGCTTTGAACCTTTTCCATGCTTTCCTTGATGCCCTCCTTATTCTTCGTAGTTCCCCCCTGACTGCGCGCATAAAAAAACACCCCACCAGCTTTAGGCTGATGGGGTGTATTAAGTCGGCAATGACCTACTTTCCCGCAGAGGCAGTATCATCGGCGCGGCGGGCTTAACTGCTGAGTTCGGAATGGGATCAGGTGTGACCCCGCCGCTATGGTCACCGACAAAGGTGGCAATCCGCGTCAGCGGACCACCGCCCTGGTGACAGGCACCTTCGTGCCGGTCGGACGGATAGTTCTGGTTTGATGCACGTTCAAAGTCAACGTTCAGAAGGCGCCGTTGAAATCCCAACGGTTGTTGGGATCCAGCCGTGTTCTGAACCTTGTCTCTCGTCACACACGCATACCGATGCAGCTCCAGAGAGCTTGTCGACCACGATTCGCTTTTCTTTCCCTTGGCTCCTGGCCCATGGCCCTGAACCCTTGGAAAGGGAAATCGGTGTGTGGTCGGTATGATCAAGCGATCGACCGTTAGGACCGCTCACCTGAAAGCATTTCTGCCCTTACAGCTGCGGCCTATCAACCTGGTGGTCTACCAGGGGTCTCTCGCGTGCAAGCACGCCTGCAATTCTTATCTTGAGGGGGGCTTCCCGCTTAGATGCTTTCAGCGGTTATCCCTGCCACACGTAGCTACCCAGCGGTGCATCTAGCGATGCAACTGGCGCACCAGGGGTGTGTCCTTCCTAATCCTCTCGTACTAGGGAAGAATCCTCTCAAAATTGCTACGCCCACAGCAGATAGGGACCGACCTGGCT
>CAZEFM010000131.1:0-7259 GCA_964511575.1 uncultured Phycisphaeraceae bacterium
GTTCCCGACCGACGAGGCGCTGTGGGCGAAGTATGCCGAGACCAGGGCTGAAGGTCTGCGCAACGATGAGGGCATCGCAGCCGCGACGCAGTTCTATCGCAGGCATCGCAAGAAGATGGATGCGGGTGCGGTGATCGCGTGGCCGCAGCGGTTCAACCACGATGAACTTTCGGCCATCCAACACGCGATGAACCTGAAACTCCAGGACGAGCACGCGTTCTGGGCGGAGTATCAGAACGAGCCGCTGCCAGAACGCACGGCCGAGGAGGATGTGCTTTCCGCCGATCAGATCGCGTCGAAGACGAACGGCATGAAGCGCGCCGAGGTGCCCATCGGATGCTCGCACCTGACGATGTTCATCGACGTGCAGGCGAAGATGCTCTACTGGCTGGTCGCGGCATGGGAGGACGACTTCACCGGTTACGTGATCGACTATGGCACGTTCCCGGATCAGAAGCAGCCGTACTTCACGTTGCGCGACGCTCGTCGCACCCTCGTGACGGCTTTTCCGCGCATGGGCCAGGAAGGCGCGATCTACGCCGGGCTGGAGGCACTGACGAACGCGCAGCTCGCGCGGGAGTTCCGACGCGACGACGGCGCGATGCTGAAGGTCGACCGATGTCTCATCGACGCGAACTGGGGCACGTCGTCGGATGTGGTGTACCAGTTCTGCCGGCAGTCGCCTCATTCAGCAGTGCTCATTCCGAGCCACGGCCGCTATGTGGGCGCATCGAGCATCCCGTTCTCCGAGTACAAGCGCAAGCGCGGCGATCGGATCGGCCACAACTGGCGCGTGCCGAACGTGCAAGGTAAACGCGCAGTGCGGCACGTGCTCTTCGACACGAACTACTGGAAGTCGTTCGTGCATGCGCGATTGACGGTGGCGATGGGTGATCCGGGCTGCCTGTCGCTCTTCGGGCGGCAACCAGAATCTCATCGCCTGCTCGCCGAGCATCTCACAAGCGAGTACCGCGTGCAGACGGAAGGGCGCGGCCGCACCGTCGACGAGTGGAAGCTCCGTCTCGCGGGTTCCGACAACCACTGGCTCGACTGCCTCGTGGGTGCGGCAGTCGCGGCGTCGATGCAGGGCGCGGTGCTGTTTGGAACCGACTCCAAGCCGCCGGTGCAGCGACCGCGGATCAGGCTCTCGGCGCTTCAGGGGAGGGCGCGATGAGACCGTGTGCACAGGCGCGAGCCGAGGAGCGCGGCCTAGTCTGTCCGAAATGCGGCTGCCGGCATTTCCGCGTGATCTACACTCGCCGCGCACTCTGTGGTCGCATTGTGCGCCGCCGAGAATGCCGACATTGCGCTCGCCGAGTCACGACGAGTGAGCGCATCCTCTGAGAACGGATGCCTGTCGGATGAACCTAGGACTTCGTGAGTTTGCCTCGAACCTTCTCACGCCGACTCAGGAACCACTCGCTTGGAACGCGTTCGCACGCGAGTTCGAGAACTCGCGTCTCATTTTCCGGATCTTTGCGCTTGCCGTAGAGGATTGCGAGTCGCCGGTAGGTAAATGGCGTATCTGCCCCTTGCGCGACAAGACCTTCGTAGACCCTAATCGCATCATCGACGCGGCCATCCTTCTCCAACGCTTGCCCCTTCTGGTTGCCCTCGGCCATCGCCGCGTAGTGGCGCTGATCAAACTGAAGCTCGAGTTCCAGCAGACGCGCTTCGACGCCGTCCAATCCGTGCAAGGTCACAAATGGAAACCGTTGTCGCATCGCCTTCAGCTCATCGAGTTTGGCGCGTGCAACCTGAATCCGGCTCATCTTTGTGTCTGGGTTCTTGGTTGTGCCGGCGATTTGGATCGACTCGTTGACCACCCGCACCATTCCTTCTGCCGACTGCGCAACGACTTGAATGTCACGCTGGCTCCATCCGCCGGGAGCGGCCGTACGCTTGCTGGTCGCCGGCCGCGTGGAGCGTCGGGTCTTCCGCGGTTTGCCACCCAAGAGGGCTCTGATGAATTGCGTTAGCAGACCCATGACTCTAACTCCTCGACCTGGCAAAGCATGTCTAGCGGTGGAACGTTTTCATTGTAAACGACTCGAGGGCGCGCAAGCCGACAATTCCACGGCATAGGTGACATATAGGTGAGCAGCGCGTTTCTGCCGCCCGTCACCACCTATGCCCAACGACCTCGAACAGAACATCCGAGACAACGCTTCGGGCCCCGCGAAAGCCGCGGGCGATTCCGGCAGCGTTGAACAGCACAAGCTGGGTGACCAGATTGAGGCGGACCGCTATCTCGAATCGAAGAAGGCGGCGCGCGGCAAGGGTGTGGGAGTCAAGTTCACCAAACTCGTTCCGCCGGGGGCCGAATGCTGAAACGGCTTCTCTCGATGTGGCCGAGCAAGCCCGCGAAGGCCGCAACGCCCAAGCACGGCCTGCGAATCGTCCGCGCCAAGTTCGACTCGGCGCAGACGAACGCAGACAACCGACGTCACTGGGCTAGCGCCGACGGGCTTTCGCCCAACGCCGCGATCAATCCCGACGTGCGGCGCATTCTGCGCAACCGCGCACGCTACGAGGTCGCGAACAACTCCTACGCCAAGGGCATCGTGCTGACGCTCGCCAACGACTGCGTCGGCACTGGCCCGCGCTTGCAGATTCTTTCGGAGGACACCAATGCGAACGACCGCGTCGAACACGCCTTCGAGCGCTGGGCGCAGGCCGTCGATCTCGCCGAGAAACTCCGCACGATGCGCATGGCACGCGCCGAGTCCGGCGAGGCCTTCGCCATCCTCGTCAACAACCCGCACGTCGACTCGCCCATCAAGCTCGATGTCAAGCTTATCGAGCCGGATCAGGTCACGACCCCGCACGCGCGCTTGCTGAAAGCCGACGAAGTCGATGGCATCGTTTTCGATAAGCATGGCAACGCTGTGGCGTATCACGTGCTGCGCCATCATCCTGGTGACGCCGGCGCATGGTCGCACAACTTCGGCGATTTCGACACGATCCCGGCCGAGTCGATGGTGCACTACTTCCGCGCCGATCGTCCGGGCCAATGGCGCGGCATTCCGGACATCACTCCGGCGCTGCCGCTCTTTGCACAACTGCGGCGTTACACGCTCGCCGTCATCGCCGCCGCGGAGATGGCAGCCGACTTCGCGGCCGTCATTTACACCGATGCGCCGCCGAACGGCGAAGCCGATCCGCTGGAACCGATGGACATGGTCGAACTGGAGAAACGGCTCGCCACGGTGCTTCCCGGCGGCTGGAAACTCGGCCAGGTCCATGCCGAGCAGCCGGCGACGACCTACGCCGAATTCAAGCGGGAGATCCTCAACGAGATCGCGCGCTGTTTGAACATGCCGTTCAACGTCGCGGCCGGCAATTCATCGGGTTACAACTACGCCTCGGGGCGTCTCGACCATCAGACGTACTTCAAGAGCATCCGCGTCGAGCAGAACCACCTGCAGACGGCGGTGCTCGATCGCATCCTGCGCGCTTGGCTGCACGAGGCGGTGCTCATCGAAGGCCTGCTGCCGCAGTCGATGCGGCGCACCGACTCCTTTGTTCCGCACACATGGTTCTGGGATGGCGTCGAGCACGTCGACCCAGCGAAAGAAGCGAATGCGCAGGCGACGCGCCTCGACAACCACACGACGACGCTCGCCATCGAGTACGCGCGGCAGGGCCGTGATTGGGAAGAGGAACTCAAGCAGCGCGCCAAGGAAGTCGCGCTAATGAAGCAACTCGGGCTGCCCGCGAAGAACGCGCAGCCCAACGCATCAACCGACAAGGACGAAGAGGATGCCGCAGAAGAACAAAGCGCCGCAGCAGTCGCGCGCTGACAACACGCACCCCCCGAAGATGCTCTGCCTCACCGCCGAAGCGCCGATCGAGATTGAAGCGGCAGCGCAAGCAGCCGAAGGCGAGCCGATCAAACTGCCGCGCTTCCGCATGATTGCCTACACCGGCGGGCCGATGCGACTCGCCGGTTGGCGCTTCCCGGTCATCGTCGATCTCGCGGGCCTCGCGATCCCGTCGCAGAAGCGCCCGATCCGCTTCATTCACGATCCAGGCGCAGGCGTCGGCCACACCGATTCCATCGCCATCGAAGCCGGTCGCCTCGTCGCCAAGGGGGTCGTCTCGCGCGATACGTCGGCAGCGCGATCATCCGCAAGTGCATCCGCAATTGCAACGGATACGAATGGCACCTCTCAGGCGTCAAGCGCCTCAAGCGCCCGCGCAAGGTCAAGGGCAAGCCCCAGCCGGTGTGGTTCAGGCTGCTTTGACGCGGCGTGGAGCTCAACGATCGAATGCACCTGCTGACCAAAGCGCAAAACACATCAATCCGGCGAATCCAAAAAACGCTCCCAAAAGTCCAAGCACCGCAGCGGGCCCGAAACGCGCAACGTGAACGAGTATTCCGCGATGGCTGGGCTTTGCCGTTGCCTCACCGCACTCGGGGCACCTTTGAACGTTGGGCGCGTGACCACGTAGATCATATCCGCAGGACGGACATACCCCCTCCATCCCCGAACCACGATTGCGCATCCACAAACACCCGCTGGCGAACGCGACAACTGAGATCAGTAGGGGAAGCACAACACATCTGAGAGCATCGGGACTGCCTGATCCGGTCAAGCCGAGTAGTAGAAACCCAGCGGTTGCAACGAAGCAAGCCCCCAGAGCGACAGCAGTGAGCGGTTGCCGTAACCTCCACTTGAACTCAAGCCATGCCGAAGTCATGGTCAATTGTTGCCATCGGCTGTTGAAAGCAAAAAGGCACGTCTGCGCACGGGGGGGCGAACGAACAGCAGCGTTCACGGATCGCAGTTGCACGGATTTTCCGGCACGATTACAACCTCGCCACAGTTTGGATGATCAGGGGGGTTGCAAGTACATCCATTGCCATTGTTGGGTGGGCGGTGCTTCAAATAGCAATCCAACATCCCGGCGGCCTTGCAATGCTTGTACGGCGCGACATCCTCGTTGTAATGAGACCAGGCATCCCACCAGGGAAGACCCGTCCAATTACATGGTGCAACGATATCAGGTGTACCGGCACCCTCGCCTTCCGTGATGAGTTGTCCGTTTGAATCGTAGCAGCATTGCTGCCCCGGATCGCCGTCGACCGATGGACATGAACGCATGCACCAAGCAGCGCCAGGATGGCAACAGTTGGGCACCACGGGGTTTTCCCATTCATCGGGATTCGGGTTGACCGGATTACCATTGTTATCAACTGTAATCTGGCAAGGGCAATTGGGGAGGTTGCCAAGCCATCCGGGATCGCCTTGCGAGCAGCCCCAACACTTGCAGAAACACGCGGAATCAATAACTAGAGCCACAGCACAGTAACCGACAATCGCTCGCTTGCATTTGCGAGCGCACGTGCTGTAGGTACTGGTGTTTGCCATGAGGAGAGTGGACCCGGGCTGAAGAGTTACCACAGTGGCATCATCCACAAGAAATGTGGCGGCTTCGCTGCCGACGTTGTTGACCAATGCGTGAAGAACCGTCTGGCCTTCCGTGATCGGTGCGCCACGCACAATCGCTGGCTGCCCACCAGGGTTCTCGACGACACCATCGAGGACGACAGAGGCGGGATCGCCGGATTGCAGAACTGCCCCAGCAGTCATCTCGACAAGGCACACGAACGTATCGGGCCCGCAAGGATTACTCACAGTACCTTGAAAGAACGCCTCGATGAACTCGTTCATCCCGCCATCTTGTGCAATCTCTGCTTCAGCCATTTGCACAGCAAGGACCCACGTCTCCAAGACAATCTGAGGTTGGCATGGGTGATTCCACATTCTCAACCAAGCGGCGCGCCATCCAGAATCCTCGAGCGTCTGGACGAACGGCTCTGGATCCTCCATCCCCGCAATGACCGGGGCAAAAGGATCGGACTCCATCACGCCACCCTCGAACTTCTCTGGATCATCCGCCGGTTCCGAGTGAGGAGCAATCGGCCACTTGCCATCTGTGGAATCCGGCAAGTTTAGGATCGACTTCACGCTGGCGATCGCCCTCGACTGATCCTGGGTGTCCCATGCGTATGACTCCCACGTCTGGTTGACCTTTCGGTACCACACTGCGGTGATGTTGTCGCCGGTCGGGTTGTTCGTGCGAAGAGCCACGAACGAATCCACTTCGAGGTCGGCTGTCGTCGGCACGAACAGCCAATCCGATTCCGTAATGTAGAGCGTGGACACGTCGCGAACGGTGGCGAGCGATGTCGATGCGATTGCAAGTGCTACGACCACAGCCAAGTAGTTTCGGATGTTCATGGGCGTTTTCTCGCGAGAGGGTGTGAGATCGACGTTACGACGTCAGGACGATCAACATTTTGAACGCCAGCCCTGATTCTGTCAAATTGAGCCAAGCTTGTGCGGGCCCCACCCCCGGAATAGTCGCGGCGGGCTTCGCCTCCCCCGCCCCTCCGCCTCCCGCTGATCGCGATGGGCCTGCTCGTCTCCGGGCTCGGCGCGGCGGTGGGCGTGTTCGCATCGGTGCTCGGCGCGATCGGGGCCGGCGTGGCGCTGCTCGCCAAACTCCTCTTCGCGCTGCTCTCGCCGATCGGACTGGTGATCGCAGGCGTGACGGCGCTCGGCTCATACCTTCTCTATACAAGCGGCGTCGGCGGCGAAGCGCTGCGCTGGCTGGCGGATCGATTCCGCGCCTTGAGAGAAACGGCGTCGAAGGCGATCGAAGGCATCGCGGCGGCGCTGGCGGCTGGCGACATTTCGCTTGCGGCGAAGATCCTCTGGCTGACGCTCAAGATGGAATGGCAGCGCGGCGTCGGCGCGCTCTCCAGCGCGTGGGCCGGCTTCAAGACCTTCTTCGTCAACGTCGCCCACCAGATGTTCTACGGCGCGCTCGCGGCCGGTGAAATCCTCTGGCACGGCCTCGAAGTCGCGTGGATCGAGACCACCGCGTTCCTCAGCAAGGCGTGGACGAACTTCACCAGCACGTTCCGCTCGGCGTGGAACACGGCGGTGACGTGGGTCGAAAAGCGCATCCACGACCTGTGGGGATTGCTTGACCGCGACTACGACGCTGAGGCGGCGAAGCGGCTGGCCGATCAGACGTCCTCGAGCGAGAAGGACGCGATCGATCGGCAGCGCGTGCAGAACCTCGACCAGCGCGAGCAGAAGCGGGCGCGCGATCGCAAGCGCACGGCAGAGCAGCGCGAGGGCACGCTCGGGGTCATCGGCGAAGAGTATGAGCGCGCGAAGGAACGGCTTGATGTGGTCCACAAGCGGGCACATGGGAACGCCGCCTCCCATCGGCCCCGGTTC
>CAZEFM010000132.1:0-5392 GCA_964511575.1 uncultured Phycisphaeraceae bacterium
ATCCAGAACAGCACCATCATCCAGCGTGGAAGCACCGGCACGCCCTCCGATCCGAGTGTCGGGGCCCGGGGATAGCCATCCCCGGGCTTTACGGAAGCAGGTTTATGAACTGGTGGCGGCACTGCGTGGACGAGACACCGAGCCTGAAGCGCGTGCACGCGGCGTTTGGCGGGGACCACTAGCGGTTCGCGATGCTGGGGCTGAGTGTGGACACCAACGGCCGCGAGGCGGGAGTACATCGCTGCCCCTTGGGAGGCGACATGACTTGGTATCTATGTTGTCGGGAAGGAAGTGTCATAACCGAAACATGATGTCCCGAGATGGATCGCGGAAACGTCCGCGGCGGGGGCGGGGAGTTTTGAGGGGGAAGGAATGCCGGTGGAGGGAGTCGAACCCACACCCGGGGTGAACCGGAACGGATTTTGAATCCGTCGCGTCTGCCAATTCCGCCACACCGGCATGATGTTGTCGCGACGGGGTTGGGACCTGTCGCGGGGTTGGCGGGAGCATTCTATCACTGGTCGGGTCGTTTGCCCAACGTGCCGGCCGCACCGGGGTCGGGCGGGGGAAGGCGGTGCGCGCGGACGGCAGACGAAGGCGGCGATTGCGGTTTTAAACGTAGGCGCTGGCGCGGCGGCACTTTTAGAATGGGCCCATCGGGAACTGGTGGAGCCTGCGGGGTGAAGTTTTTATCGATCAAGGCGTTGGCGCGGGCGTTGGGGGTCAGTGAATCCTCGATGAAGCGCTGGGCGAATCAGGGTCGGCTGCGGGTGTCGCGGACGGCTGGGGGGCATCGGCGCGTGGCGCTGGATGAGGCGGTGCGATTCATCCGGGCGTCGCAGATGCGGCTGGTGGATCCGACGGCGCTGGGGGTGGCGGACCTGACCGCCCCTTCGGTGGAGGCGTCGCTGGGCAACGGCGAGGCGGACACGGCCATTCAGCAGGCTATGGTGGATGGGAGGGAGGCCGAGGTGCGCGGGGCGGTGCTGGCGATGTACCTGCGTGGCCGAAGCGTGGCATCGCTTTGCGACGGCCCTCTCAAGGCGGGGTTGTATGAGGTGGGTTCGCTGTGGCAGCACGACCGGGCGGGGATCTACGTGGAGCACCGGGCGACGGCGATGTGCGTCGGCGCGTTGCATCAGTTGCACGCGCTGCTGCCTCCGCCGCGGGAGGATGCCCCGGTGGCAATCGGTGCGGCACCTTCGGGGGACGTGTACCAGGTGCCGACGCTGATGGCGGCGACGGTGCTGGCGGAGTTGGGGTTTCGCGCGATCAATTTGGGGCCGGAGATGCCGCTGGAGGTGCTGGGGATGGCGGCGGACCGCGCGCGGGCGGTGCTGGTGTGGGTATCCGTGAGCGTGGCGACGGCACTTGCCGCGCAGCGCGACGCGATCGATGCGCTGGGGCAGTCGCTGTCGGCACAGGGCAGGCGGCTGATCGTGGGCGGGCAGGCGTGGCAACCCAGGCCGCCGCGCGACGGGCCGCACTGGCACTTCGGCGCATCGATGGGCGAGTTGCAGCAGTTCGGCGAGAAGCTGCTGCGCATCAGGGTGTGAGGGCATCGGAGCAGGCGCGGCAGGTAGAGCAGCGACCGAAAGTTCAGAGGAGGAACTCGAGCTTGCTCTTGAGGCCGGGCGGCAGGTCGACGGCACCGGGCGCGATGCGAATTTCCGACCAGCTCAACTTCGTACCGTTGGCGTCTTCGGTGATCTGGTAGTCGCGCACTTCCAGTTGCACGGGCGTTGACTGGCCTTTGACGAGAACCTCGGCACGGATGGTCTTGGCGGCGGAATCGATCTGAAGGTTCAGCACCTGGGCATGCTCCTGAATCTGCGCGTTGATGAGGGTGCGGACGAGTTGCGACCCGGTGAGTTCGTTGACCTGACGGGTGAGCCATTGAGCGACGCGTCGCATGGTCAGACGGCACCCTGGGTGTGTTGGTCGCCGAACCAGCGGCGGATGGTCTGCGCAGCACGCTGCTTGACTTCGGGCGTGATGTACATGGCAACGCCCGCCAATGCCGCGGCGAGAATACTGATGTCATCGGTGAAGCCGATCCCCGGCACAACGTCGGGCACCGCATCGATGGGCAGAACGAAATAGGCAAGGGCGGCATAGATCGCGCGACGGGCCCAGGCGGGCGTCGTCGGCGCTTTGGCGGTGTAGTAAAGCCACAATGCTTTCTCGACGGCGTGGCGACCGACACGGCGGGCACAGCTTGTCAGCTTGTGCCAGAAGCCATCATCGTTGAACGCATGGGCGTGATTCTCGATCTTCTGCATCGTGACACCTCCGGTAAGGGTTCCATTGTATGCCGCAGGTGCGGGGCGGACCACGATGGCGTCAAGGGTCTGACGAGATATTGCCGTTCGTGGAGGGGCGACGACCCGCGCCACCTGCCGTCTGCCGGTAGAATGGAGCCGCTCCTGTGAAGGGATGTGGCTTGCGTTGTGCGGTTGCGATGGCTGCGGTTCGAGGATGCACTCTGCTGCTCTTGATGGCGGCAGGGTTGCTGTGCACGGGGCCAGTGGAAGCGCACCCGAACCATCAGAGCGTGCGCGATCTGCCTTTTGTCCCCGTGCCGTTGCAGGTGATGGCGATGCGCGGCCGGGTGGTGTTCGACGGCGACAGCAAGATCGTCGCAACAGACGAGTCGCTGCTCGGTGTCGCCGAGCTGATCGACGAAGAGTTCCATCTGCTCACAGGCATGCGGCTGCCCATCACGCAAACGGATGCCCGGCCGGGCGACATCGTGCTGCGACTGGACGACCGCTTCACCACGGCGGAATCGTACGCAATCGTCGTGGCGGACCGTGTCAACATCGTGGCGGGAAACGTGGACGCGGTAACGATCGCAAGCGCAACATTTCTGCAGGCCGTGGATGTGCATCAGCAGGAGCAGGTCGTCTCCGTGCTGAAGATGCGCATCAGCGATGAGCCGCACCATGCGTTTCGCAGCTTACGGGTCCGAACGGACGATGCCGCAACGGTGCAACGGGCGATCACGCTTTGCCGGTGGTACAAGCTGAACGTGCTGCAGGTGGTACTCGACGATGCGGTGATGCGGGCCATCACGGGTGAAGATGAAGCGGACCGCGAGTCCCATCTGACGTGGCAGGAGTTGTCCACCTATGCGGCGACACGTGCCGTGATGTTGACGCCGGTGATCGATCCATCAACGATCCTTGATGAATCAACCGTGGCACGGCTGACGCAGGTGTTCACCTCGCCCTACGTTGTGCTCACCGGCAACGCGGAAGATAACGCCGCAGCTACCCGGGTGTGCGATGCGTTTCAGGCCGGCGGCCGAACGGTGCTGCTCGATGACACGCTCGCAACAACGATGGACGCCCTACCGCCGAACGCGGTGATTGTTGCAACGCAACCGGGCGCGCGTTGGCTCGAAGCCGAACGGCGCATCGTCAATGCCACCACGATTCCGCTGTGCGTGACCGGTGAGCTCGCGGACGGCGGCGAGACGATTTATCTCTGGGATCCGTGGCAATGGATCACGCGCGATGCGGCTGGACCATCGCAACAACATCGCATCGACGACACCCCCGCAATGATCGGCGCCCAACTCGACGCCACCGCGTTGGACGATGACCTGTCCGCTGCCTATCGCCCCGCCGCCGGGCTGGCCGAACGCATCTGGACGCCCTGGCTCCGTCGCGACTTCGACGACTTCACCAACCGCGCCCCGCACACCAGCGAGATGCTGAAGCGCTTGTTAACGTTCGGCAGCCCGGCCAGCAACCCCATCAACGTTCCGTGAAGTGATCGCGCGACCGCCCCTTCAACCTCACTGCACGTGTTGTGCTTGCGTATGTGGCAGGCGATAATCGGGCTGTATTATGCGAGGGTCGTTCATGAGCATGTTGACACTCGATGCGCAAACGATTGACCGCATTCGTGATCGCGCCCCGCGTCTGCGTACCGGCCGAACGACGCCACCGATGCCGGAGGAGCATTCGGATGAGCGTGTCACGGTTCGCGAGTTGATTCGCGGCGCGGTGGAAGAGGAACTTGAAACGCGACGCCAGGTGGCGCTTCAATGGTGGAGTTTCTTCCTGAGCGACACATCGGTCGAAGCGATGGCACGCGGCAGTCTGCAGAAGCAGGAGCGAGAAGTTCCGCCAGCCGTCCAGATCGCCTGGCAGGGCTTCATTGAAGAACGTTTTCACCTGTTCGTGTCGGGCCACCGCATGCAGTCACTGGATCAATGGGTGCGGATGACTTCGGACACACAGGTTATCTTCATTCGTCCTTGGAGTGTAAAGGGGGCGTGATTCGTGAATGAAACGTATGGCTTGTACGACCCGGCCGATGTGACACCGCCGTTGCAGCCGCGCGACCATGGTATCTCGGTCGACTATACCGCGGCGCGGCGGTTTCTTGATCAAATAAGAACGCTTTTTGAATCAATGCGTGATGTGCGGTTCACGCTTTCATCCGAATCAAAAGTTGAACATCTGCCGTTGATGGAGTACGCGCAAAAGCTCTCCTGCCAGGAAACGCTTCCGGACAAGCTGGACGACTCGTGGCAGCAAGTTGACGAATGGTGGCGCACGCGCGGCGACGAAGGTCGCCAGCCGAACGGATTGGAAATTGCGCATCTGCTGGCCATGCAGGTCGATTCCCTATGCGCCCTTCTGTTGCGACTGTACCCGCCACCTGATCCCGCGGCGGCGATCGATTACGTTCTGAACTGCGCGGAGACCGCCTTGGCGACGGCTTCAGCGAACGCGCCAGCGTCGAATTGGCGTTCGCATCCCCGGTGGCTCCATGTCGCGGACTGGTACCATCGCGCCCTTTGGTCACACTGGACGCGCGATCAACACCTTCGCTATTGGCGACTCTGTCGTTTCGTCGATGAACCCGGCACCGAGCCGGACCTCAAACGTCAACCACCCCAACTCCACACATTCCTGAAACTGCACGATGCGGGCGTTGTCAGCGATGCGGATGTGTTCCATTACCTTCTGGAGGAGTCGGTGCGACGCCATTCGATCGTGATTGACTATAACGGCGAACATACCTCTGGCAGGCCGAAGCTGCGCGCGCTTGCCCGCCGTTTCCTGGACACCTTGACGCCGCTGGAATTCGCTAACAAGCTTAACAATCCCAAGCTCGTTGAGCTTACGCTCAATGATCCCGAGCGCCCTTGGAACTCAGCCCAGCGGACGGCCTATTGCCTGTCGCATCTGGATGAAAAGGCGTACCTAACGCGTTCATGCGAAGGTGTCATGCGAGCGTACGAAGACAAGTCGACTTGGTTGTACGACACGGATAGCACGCCGGAATCGTTTGAAGAAGCGTGTCGCACCTATAAGGTTTCCAACGACATCCTGATGACTTATGCGTTGCGTAAACCCGAATATGCCTCGTGGTG
>CAZEFM010000132.1:5492-7224 GCA_964511575.1 uncultured Phycisphaeraceae bacterium
GCGATGCTCAAGCGGCGCAATCAGGCGGCCCTTCTCGCATACGCGCTTGTCCCGCTGCCCGACGAGGATCGTGAAACACATCTGCACCATCGCCTCAGCATGCTTCGTACATTCATGGAGAAGCAGCGCGACCACAAGATGGGATGGGAACGCCGCGGCAATGAGCAGCGGGTGTATCGTGCGGCCATCAAGAACCTTGCCGCCAATGCGGGAATCGAACCGCACGTTCTGACGTGGCGGCTGGATCTGAACGAGGGCGATGCGATGGCGAAGCCGCGCGTGCTTCACGTGGAGCCGTATACGCTGACGCTTTCGTACGACGGCGGCCGATCGCAGATCGCCGTCGCAAAGGCGGGCAAAACGCTCAAGTCCGTTCCCGTCGCTTTGAAAAAGAACGCCGATGCGAAGGCACTGCTTGACGAACACAAGGCATCCACGAAGAAGATGACGCGCTTCATCCGCACCTTCGAGGATGCGATGATCGGCTGCACGCCTTACGATGGCGACCTCCTGCAGCAGCTCGTGAAACATCCGATGATTGCGCCGATCGTCGAACGGCTGGTGTGGATCGGTCCCGCGGCCATCGGGTTCGTGACCGAGCAGGGACGCGCCCTGCGAACGCTCGACGGGAAGCTCGAACCCATCGCCCAGCGGGATCGGCTGACGGTCGCCCATGTCGTGACGCTCGAAGCGCGCGGGGTTCTTGCGGCATGGCGGCGCGAATGCCTGCGGAACGCCGTCGTTCAGCCCTTCCGCCAGGTGTTCCGTGAACATTACGTGCCGACCGAGGAGGAACAGAAGACGGCCGTGGTATCGCGGTTTGACGGGCTGGTGATCGACGGCCGACGCGGCGCGGGAATCTTCATCGGTCGCGGCTGGCGCCTTGATGAAGGCGCTTTGTGCAAGGGGTTCGCCGATGAATGGGTCGCTGAACTGGGGATGTACAACCCGTCGCACATGCCCTGGGAGGAGCCGGAGCTGCAGATCGGCCCGGTCACGATGCTCGCCTACAAGGACACGGGCATCACCTCGGATGACGCGCGGATCATGTTCAGCGAGTGCATGCGCGATGTCGATCTTGCGGTGTCCGTTGCCATTCTTGAAGGTGAGCACGACAGCCGGGAGATTCTCGATCTGCGACGGGCGATCCTCGAATCCATCGCCGAAGCAAAGGGGTGGAACCACATCCGGTTCGACGATCGACACGCGGTGATTCATGGCCAGCGTGCGGTGTATCGCATGCATCTGGCCGGCGGCAGCGTGCATCTGGAATCAGGCAGACAGTTGGCGTTGAAGCTCGCAGAGAAGGCTTCCGGCTCCGATCTCCACCTGCCGTTTGACGATGAGCCGGTGATCGGACGACTGGTGGCAACGATGATGCTGCTGGGCGAAGACGTAGCGATTAAGGACCGCTCAATATTGGCGCAAATTTCCGAGGTTTGACCACTGGCGGCCAGCTAACGAAGCGGCATTGCCCCGCCAGCTTCAACGTTTGGCAATCCATGACGAATTGGGCGGGCCCCAGAAATTCGCAGCAGACCGACTGGTCGAGGTTCCACTGCTGTTCGAAGGTCTTGCTTGTGAGGGCGGTGTTGTTCGCGTTGAGGAGGCCGCGCTGAGCGTCGGTGAGACGGTTGAGGTTGTCGTAGGTGTAGAGTTCATCGAAGCTCGCCCCGGCTGCGCGGGCGACGGCGTTGCGGCGGTAGAGGCGGTTGGAGTTGCGGTCGTAGCC
>CAZEFM010000133.1:0-6971 GCA_964511575.1 uncultured Phycisphaeraceae bacterium
TTCCCTGCTCGACGCTGAGGTCAGCCGAGACCGGACGGGCGGCATCACAATTAGGTTGAGAATTTACAACCTCACCGCAGAAACGGCACCGAATCCATAGTGAACGAAAGAATCCAGACCAAAAGCACACCTGTGAGCAACAGGCCGATGCCGAACAGGATTGGTCGTGCAAGTTCGTTCATCCCCCACCTCCACACATTAGTCTTGATCCAGCATGATCTGCGGCGGGTCGCCCTTGATGTAGGGGCCGAAGGGTTCGCTGTAGACGTCGGTGTACATCTCTTCGAGCGGGGTGTCGGGCGCTTCGTTGGCGTACTTGACGGCGTCGGCGGAGGCCTGCTTGGCGGCCTTGTCCAGCGCTTCGATCTCGGCCTGCGTCGCCTGGTTGGTTTCGATCAGCCAGTTGACCAGGCGGTTGATGCAGTCGGTTTCCTCGTAGCGGGCGACCTCTTCCTTGGTGCGGTACTTCTGCGGGTCGGACATGGAGTGACCCTTGTACCGGTAGGTTTCGATCTCGATGAAAACGGGTCCGCCGGCTTCCGTGCCCACCGCGGCGCGGATGCGGTCGGCTTCGGCGCGGAAGACATCGTAGGTGTTCAGCACGTCCATGCCGTCGCACTTGTTGTAGCGCATGTTGTACGCGGCGGCTTTGCGCGACAGGTCATCGGCGGCGGCGGTGCCCCGCGCGATGGCGGTGCCCATCGAATAGCGGTTGTTTTCCAGTGCAAAGATGATGGGCAGGTTCCAGATGGCGGCGAGGTTCAGCGCCTCATGGAAAGCGCCCTGGTTGATCGCCCCGTCGCCGAAGTAGCAGACGGTGACCTTGTCCTCGTTGAGGTACTGCGTGGCGAAGGCGAGCCCGACGCCCAGAGGGATCTGCCCGCCGACGATCGCGTGCCCGCCATACATGTGGTTGGGTTTGTCGAACAGGTGCATGGATCCGCCCTTGCCTTTGGCGCATCCGGTGATTTTGCCGAACATTTCGGCCATGCAGTAGTTGGGGTCCATGCCGCGCGCCAGGGCGTGACCGTGGTCGCGGTAAGCGGTGATGACCGGGTCGTCGGGCCTCAGTGCGGCGATGGACCCGACGGCGGCGGCCTCCTGCCCGATGTAGAGGTGGCAGAACCCGCCGATCTTCGCCTGCTGATAGCTTTGCGCGGTGCGTTCCTCGAAACGGCGGATGAGCATCATCTGGGCAAGCATGCCCAGCAGTGCTTCCTTATCGAGCTGTTGCGAGGGTTTCACGTCCGTACGATGTCCGGTGACAGTCGTCATAAATCACTCAACAGTAAATGGTAGCACGCCCGCGGGGGCCTCATCCCTGTGGCGGAAGCCAGTCACCGACCCCCACCCAGGGCGCTTCGGTTGACGAGTCCTTCAAGTTTAGGGTGGGAGTGAGGGGGCAGCAAGTAGCGCGCAGGGAGCGGCCTCGGGGATGGCGATGACCGGGGCATGGGCGAAGATGCGCGTGTGAAGGTGGATAAGGAAGCGGTTTTTACCTTGTCGCCTCTTGCGATTACACTTTCGCGACACGCTGCGGAGATATTGGTTTTGCAAGGATTGCGACTGATCGTGTTGGCGATGGTGGTGCTTCTGGGAACGCCGGGAGCGCCGCGGGGTGATTGGGGGGCTGCCACCGCCCACGGCCAGGAGCAGGTCGATGCGCGGGGTCGGCCGATCCGGCAGATTCGCATCGAGGGCCTCAACCAGGTTCCCGAGCAGCTCGTCCGCAACCAGATCCGCATGGTGGAAGGCGATGGGTACGACCCGGCGGTGGTCGAACAGGACATCGTCCGCATCACCTATCTCAACCGCTTTGAATCGGTGACCGCGCTGGTCGAGCCGGAGGACGACGGCACGCTGGTGCTGACGTACCGCGTGGTGGAGTGGCCTCTCATCGCCGACACGCAGGTGGTGGGCAACAAGGAAATCAGCGATCAGGAGCTGCTGGGGCTGATCGGGCTGCAGTCGGGCGACCCGGCGGACCCGGCACTGATCACCCGCGGCATCAACCGGGTGAAGCGTGCCTACGAAGAGCGCGGCTACTTCATCGCGGACATCACCTACGACCGGGAGCTGCTTGCCGAGACGGCGATTCTGATTTTCAACGTGCGCGAGGGGCCTCGCGTTCGGGTCACGGGGTTGACGTTCGAAGGCAACACGGTGTTCGACGATGGGCAGCTTCGGCCGCAAATCCGCACCCGCACGCACATCCCGATTCTTCGCAAGGGCATTCTCAGCCGGGAACAGATCGACCACGATGCGGCACGGCTGCGTGACTTCTATCAGAACCGCGGCTACCTCGATGCCGAAGTGGCGGGCGAGATTCGCATCGCGCCGGATTACCGCGATGCAACGGTGGTGTTCACGATCCGTGAAGGCCGCAAATATCTGGTCGATTCGATCACCGTGCTGGGCAACGAGGTGTTCACCGAGGCGCAGATTCTCCAGGTGATGGCGTTGAAGGTGGGCGACATTTACGCCTCGCGGCTGGTGGATCAGAGCCGGGCGGCGGTGTACGACCTGTACGGCAAGCTGGGGTATCTCGAAACGCGACTGGTGCGTGCCGACGGCGCGAGCGAAGGCATCGACCGCGTGTTTCACGAGTCCGAGCCGAAGGTCGATGTGATTGTGCGTGTGCGCGAGGGCATGCCGTACATCGTGGGCGATGTGCGGATCACGGGCAACGAGGTGACGCAGCAGAAGGTGATCGCGCGTCAGCTTCGCGGGTTGAATCCCGGCGAGCGGTTCGACCGTTCGGGGATCGATTTGAGCCGACGGCGACTGGCGGGGCTGCGATTGTTTTCCGAGTCGCGGATCACCGTGCAGGGCGAGACGCACGATCCGGTGCGCGATGTGTCGGTGGAAGTGGTCGAGCAGAACACGGGCGAACTGACGTTCGGCGCGGGGTTCAGCTCGGACGTGGGGCTGCTGGGCGCGATCAGCATGGTGCAGCGGAACTTCGACATCGCGGACTTTCCCGAGAGTCTGGGCGAGTTTTTCCGCGGCCGGGCGTTTCGCGGGGCGGGTCAGTACTTCGGTGCGACGATCAGCCCGGGCGACCGCTACAGCCGTTATTCGGTGACGTTCCGCGAGCCGTACTTCCTGGAATCGCCCTACTTCTTTGAGACGACGGGCTTCTATTTCAGCCGTGAGCGTGAGGAGTTTGACGAGTCGCGTTGGGGCGGTTCGCTGGGGCTGGGGCAGCGGTTCGGCGATGTGTGGGCGGCGCAGATTCGCGGCCGATTCGAGGAAATCGACCTGACGGACATCACCAACGCCGCACCGGTGGACGTGTTTGAGGTCGAAGGCGACAGCACGCTGACGACGCTGGAGTTCAACATCGTTCGTGATACGGCGGACGACCGCATCTTCCCGACGCGTGGCAGCCGGACGAGCTTCACGATCGGCCGCGCGGGCGCACTGGGCGGCGATTACGACTTCACTCGCATCGAACTGGACTGGGTGAACTTCTGGACGATCGACGAGGACTTTTTCGGCCGCAAGAGCGTGCTGAGTTTGCGTTCGAGCATCGGGTACATCTTCGAAGACGCCCCGGTGTTCGAGCGGTTTTACGCTGGTGGGCACCGCACGATCCGCGGCTTTGAGTTCCGTGGCGTCGGGCCGCGAGGCGTGATGCGCAACGGCCGCGTCGGCGACGACCCGGTGGGCGGCGAGTTCATGTTCCTGCTCAGCGCGGAGTACAACTTCCCGCTTATCGAAAACATGCTCCGCGGCGTGGTGTTCACCGACACCGGCACCGTGCGCGACGACTTGGGCTTCGATGACTACCGCGTCGCGGTGGGTGCGGGCGTGCGGCTGGCGCTACCGATCTTCGGCCAGGTGCCCATCGCGCTGGACTTCGCCGTGCCCGTGCTCAAGGAAAAGGGCGACGAGGAGCGGTTCTTCAGCTTCGACGTCGCGGTGCCTTTCCGGTGATATGCCCGAACACGGCGTGATTGAGCTTCAAGTGGGCTGTGTGCTTGCCGGAATGGCGGCGGCGCGTTACTTTGCCGGGCGATTCCGCTGAAACCTGGAGATTCTCCTTATGAACGTATCCCGATCCGGACTGGCGATCACCTTGACGCTGCTTGTGGCACTTGTCGCCGTCCTCTCGACGCAATCCACCGCCTACGCGCCCAACCGCGCCACCGTTACGGCTGTGGTCGACGTCATGAAGCTCTATGAAGAGCTGCAGGAACGGCTGGAGATCGAAGCGGAGCAGCAGCAGAAGATGGCGCGGTTCCAGGAAGAACGGCAGCGTCGCGTCAACGACATCAACGCCGCCCAGAAGGACCTGAGCATCACGCCGGAGAACACGGCGGTGTGGGAAACCAAGCAGGACGAGCTGCTGACGCTGACGGCGGAGTACCAGGCGTGGGGCCAGATCCAGCAGCAGCGTATCCAGCGTGAGGTGGCGCTGCGTCTGCAGGCGCTGGAGCGGAAGATGAACGAGGCGATCGAAGCGACCGCCCGGGACAACAACATTGACCTGGTGCTCAACCGCCGTACCAACATTCCGCTGAACCAGGGCAACGCGCAGCAGCAACAGCAGAACTTCAACCTCCGCATGGTGCTGTACGCAACGGACCAGTTGGACATCACCAACGAAGTGGCACAGCGGATGAACAACGCGTTTCGCAATCGTCAGCGGTGATGTCGCCGCCGACGTCGCTCCGGGTGGGCGGCCTCCGATGCTGTGTTGACCGTTCGCGTCTGCCGGGGGATGACGCCGGGGGTGTGACCGATCCAGCGTGTTGGGAGATCAAGCCGGGACCGGCTTTGGCTCGGCCCGCGCCTTTCGTGCCCGCTTCCATGAACTACACCATTCAGCAGATTGCCGACCACGTCCGCGGCGAAGTTCAAGGCGATGCCACGCTGTTGATCGACGGCATGGAACAATTGGATCGGGCGCGGCCCGGCCAGATCAGCTTCGTCCGCGATGCCAAACACGTGGCCGCGTGGCAGGCATCGCAGGCGACGGCGGCGCTCATGCAGCGCGATCTGGACGTCGCGCCGGAGCCGGGCCGGGCGCTCATTCGCGTCGCCGATGCCGATGTCGCGGTGGCGATGGCGCTGGAGCTCTTCGCTCCCCCACCGCCAAAACCTGAGACGGGCGTGCATCCCTCCGCAGTGGTCGACCCGACCGCCCGGCTGGGCGCTCACGTCGCCGTCGGCCCCAACGCGGTCATCGGCCGCAACGCCGTTATCGGCGACCACACCGTCATCCACGCCAACGTCACCCTCTTCGACGAAGTCGTCATCGGCGAACGCTGCGTGATCTGGTCCGGCACGGTCATTCGCGAACGCTGCACGATCGGCGACCGCTGCATCCTCCACCCCAACGTCACGATCGGTGCCGATGGGTTCGGCTACCGCCCCCACCCCGAGGGCGAGGGGCTGGTCAAGATTCCGCAGGTGGGCACGGTGGTGCTGGGCAACGATGTGGAAATCGGGGCATCGACCTGCATCGACCGGGGCAAGTTCAGCGCAACCGAAATCGGCGACATGACCAAGATCGACAACCTCTGCCAGATCGCGCACAACTGTCGGATCGGGCGGAACGTGGTGATGGCCGGCCGGTGCGGGCTCGCCGGGAGCGTCACGGTGGGCGATGGCGTGATGTTCGGGGGCAACGTGGGGGTTCGGGACAACGTGCGGATCGGCACGGGCGCCCAGCTCGCCGCCTACGCCGCCGTCGCCGAGGATGTTCCCGACCACGCCATGTGGGGCGGCTACCCGGCTCAGGACGCGCGAAAGGCTTTGCGAGAGGTCATGGCGGTTCGTAAACTGCCTGATCTCATGCGCGAACTGAAACAAAGGAAATAGGAGGCGGCGTCCTCCCTCGTTCAACGCGCCCCGGGCACGCTTTGGACGGATCAGGCAACGAATGGATCAGCAGCAGACCATCGCCCAGACGGCTTCGATCAGCGGACGCGGCTTATTCAGCGGCGTGCCGGCGACGGTCACGTTCAAGCCCGCCCCGGCCAACCACGGCATCGTCTTCGTCCGCAAGGACGCCGGCGACACACGCATCCCCGCCCTGGTGCGGCACGTGGTGCCCCGCGCCCGACGCACCTCGCTGCGCAACGGCGATGTCACCATCGACACCTGCGAGCACTGCCTCTCGGCCGTTGCCGGGCTGCGGATCGACAACCTGCTGATCGAGCTGGAGGGCCCGGAGCTGCCGGGGATGGACGGCTCCGCCAAGCCGTTTCTGGATGTGCTGACCGAAGCGGGCCTCGCCCCGTGCAACGCGGTGCGTCGCCGACTGGTGGTGCGGCAGCCGGTGGTGGTGCGACAGGATCAGGCGATCGTCGCCGCGGTGCCCTGCCCCGAGCCGGAAATGCAGGTGCTCTACGAGCTGGACTACGGCAAACGTTCGCCGCTGGGCAGGCAACTGCACACCTTCGACTTCACCAACGGCGACTACGCCCACGAAATCGCCCCGGCACGCACCTTTGTCCTCGAGGAGGAAGCCAAAGCGCTGCGGCAACTGGGCGAGGGCACGCACCTGACGCCGGACGATGTCCTGGTGATCGGCGGCAACGGACCGCTGGGCACCAACCCCATGCGCTTCGACGATGAGCCCGTGCGGCACAAGATCGTCGACCTGATCGGCGACCTCTACCTGCTGGGCGCGCCGATTCAGGGACGCATCATCGCCTACAAATCCGGGCACGCGCTCAACCATTCGCTGGTGCGGCAACTGACCCGCCAGCTCGATGCGCAGCGGCGGCAGGATCAGGCGCTGCACCGCAACGTGCTGGACATTCGCCGTCTGTCGCGCATTCTGCCGCACCGCTACCCGATGCTGCTGGTCGACCGGGTGGTGGACATCCAGGGCGACAAGCGTGCGGTGGGCATCAAGAACGTGACGATCAACGAGCCGTTCTTTCAGGGCCACTACCCCGGTACGCCGATCATGCCCGGGGTGCTGGTGGTGGAAGCGATGGCGCAGTTGTCGGGGG
>CAZEFM010000134.1:0-6926 GCA_964511575.1 uncultured Phycisphaeraceae bacterium
CTTCGGCCCGCGACAGAACGCCAACAGTGCCTATGCCGCCGTCATCGCCGCGTTCGCCAAAGCCCTCCTCGCAGAAGAACAGCCCGTGATCTACGGCGACGGCGAACAGTCGCGCGACTTCACCTTCGTCCACAACGCGGTGCACGCCAATCTGCTCGCCGCCCGGTCCGAGCAACCGATCGGCGGCCAGGTCCTGAACGTGGCGTGCGGCACGCGCATCACCGTCAACGAACTGGCGCAGGTCATGGCCCGCCAGCTCGATGTGCCTCACCTCACGCCCCTTCACAAGGAGGAACGGGCCGGCGATGTGAAACACTCGCTCGCCGACCTCGCACGGGTGCGGCAGGTGTTGAACTACGAACCGATTGTCGATTTTGAAACGGGGCTGCGCCAGACGATGGCGTGGTATCGTGAAGAGCATGTCGCAACTGCCCGCTGACACCGCCATGGGCTACGAGCCGCCGCGGAACGTGCAGTTCTGCGTTTTCCTCGACAACCGCGTCGGAAAGCTGCGCGAGTTGATCGATGTGTTCGACGGCCACGCCCTCACCCTCGCCGCCATCAGCGTCAACGAAAGCGCCGACTACGCGGTCGTCCGCCTCATCACCTCACGCGCTGAACTGGCGCGACGCCTCCTGCAGCGAAACCAGTTCGAGTTCTCCGAATCCGATGTGCTCGTCGTCGAACTCACGACACAGCAGACGCTCTCGCACCTGTGCAACCTGCTGCTTTCGGCTGAGGTGAGCATCCACTACATCTACCCGCTGCTTACGACGGTGCGCGGCTACCCGGCCGTGGTGCTCTACACCGATGACCAACTGCTCGCCCAACAGATTCTCCGCCGCAAACACTTCACTCTCCTGGCCGAAAACGACCTCGGCGAGAACGCGACGCCGGGATGAGGCGTTAACCACGCAGAACACAGGGAGCACGGAGGGGGGACGGGAGAATAATCAGTAAGCAATCATCAATTGTGATTGGGCAATGCAGAGATTCTGCATTGTCGATTGCTCGTTGATTGGTGCTTGTCGGTCAGTCGATTCGTTCGATGTCTTGCGGGCCGTTCAATCGATAGCGGATGTTGCGCCAGACCATGGTGCGGCCGAAGCCGGCGCGCAGGACGATCAGCCAGTGCAGGAACATGTAGATCGGGGTGCCCCACTGCTCGAGCAACAGCGCGGGACGAAGCGTTTGCAGGTACGACTCGCCGAACGCCAGGCGGATCACCCTTCGACGAAAGAACGTACGCACCTGGTGGGCGATGAACACCGCGCCGATCGCGAGCCCCGATGATGCACCCAGCCAATCGATCGGATCCTGCAGGAGTGCCGCGATGAGAACGCCCCATGCCGCGACGAGGCCGAGGATGTACAGCGTTGTAATGCCGAGCGCCGCCAGATACAACCGCGGCACGTAGATGCGTGTGATGAGGTACTGCCGATACGCGAAGTTGAAAAAGCTCGGCCAGGTGAAATCGACAGGCGTCGGCGCCATGGCGCGCGGCACGAAGTACACGCGCTTGCCCAAGTCGCGACACATCCGCGTGAACTGATAATCATCCGTCAGCGCGCCGCGCAGATAGCTCGGCAGATCGCCCGCCCTGGCCGTGTCGGCACGCACCGCCATCGACCCGCCCCACGCCTGTCCCCATGAGCCGCGGCGATACGCGCAGGCGACCCCCGCGTTGATCACGCTCGCAAACAGCGAAGGCCACCGTCGCCTGCCCACCGGAATCAGCCAGCGATACGCCGTCGTCATCCCCGTGCGATCCTGCGACAACGGCCCCACCATGTCCATCAACCAGTTCGGCCCGGGGGCGGCGTCGCTGTCGGCAAACACCAGCACCTTGTCCTCATCCGTCACGTGCGACAGCGCGTACAACTGGTTGTGGATCTTCTGGCTTTCATGCTTGCCCGCTTCGCCGGAAACGAGAATCTCCGCGCGACAACCCGGATGCTGCGCCAACTCCCGTTGCAGCACGCCATACGCCGGATCGTTCTTTGAATCGACGACGAGTAGCAGGTGATAGTCGCGGTAGTTCTGCGTACAGAGGCTGCGCAGGTTACCCGGCAGGTCATCATCCACGCCCTTGAAAGGCACGATGACAACGGCACGCGGCTGATAGGCATCCTGCTTCGGTCGTCGCGCATGCGCCAGGTTCAGCGACACCTTCCCCACCTGCACCGCCACCAGCACCGCCTGCACCACCCAGGCGGCAATCAACAGCGCAACAGGAATCGCAACAACCAGAGGCATAAACAGCGCCAAATACACAACGAAGCACAGCCACGCAGTGGCTGTGTCCACGCCCTACTGCAACCCACGATCACAACAAACTCACGCCCGTCATTTCCGCCGGCTGCTCCACGCCCATCAGCTTCAGCACCGTCGGAAACACATCGGCAAGCCGTCCGCCTTCGCGCAGCTTCGTCGCCTTTCCATCGGGCAGCGCATCATCCACGATGATGCACTCGACCTGGTACAGCGTGTGCGCGGTATGCGGCTCATTCGTCGTCGGATCGAACATCTGCTCCGCGTTGCCGTGATCCGCCGTGACGATCAGCGAGCCGCCGCGCGCCAGTGTGGCATCGACAATGCGCCCCACGCAGGCGTCCACCGTTTCCACCGCCTTGATCGCGGCATCGAGCTTGCCCGTGTGGCCCACCATGTCGCCGTTGGCGAAGTTCACGAGAATGAAATCCTCGCAATCGTCCGCGGCAAGTCGATCGAGCACGATGCGGCACACCTCCGGCGCGCTCATCTCCGGCTTCAGGTCGTACGTCGCCACCCGCGGCGACTGCGCCACCTCGCGTGACTCGCCGGGGAACGGCTCCTCACGGTAATCGTTGAAGAAGAACGTCACGTGCGGGTACTTTTCCGTCTCCGCGCAACGGAACTGGCGCAGCCCCAACCTGGAGAGATACTCTCCGGCGATGTTCGTCATGCGCGGCGGCTTGGGATACGCCACGAACACCGGCAACCCCTCTTCATAACTGGTCATCGTGACGAAGTGCGTCTCGGGAGGCCGGCCACGATCAAACCCGCGCGTGCCTGAATCCGGCGAAGGCGGCACGTTGCCCCACGCTTCATCGTCGTAGACGAACGCCTTGATCAACTCGCGCGGACGATCGCCGCGATAGTTGCAGAAGATCACGCTGTCACCGTTGGTGATGCGCATCGCCAGCGCCGATTCCATCGAATCGCCGATGAGTGTGGGCACGATGAACTCGTCGCCGCGCTGCGAGTCGTTGAGCGGATGGCTGTAATAGTTGCTCACCGCTTCGCCCGCCGACGGCGCCAACGGCAGTTGCATGTCGTGCACGCCCAGGCCAGTGAGGCACGCATAGGCGCGATGGACGCGTTCCCAGCGGTTGTCACGATCCATCGCCCAGTACCGGCCGCACACGCTGGCGATCGTACCCACGCCGATCTCGCGCACCTTCGCTTCCACCTGCCGGATGAAGTCCGCCCCGGTGAAGGGGCCGGTGTCGCGACCGTCCGTCAGCAGATGCAGCGCCACCTTGTCGTGGTTCAGCCGCTTGCACAATTCCATGACAGCGTAGAGGTGTTCGAGTCGGCCGTGCACCCCGGCATCGGACGCGATGCACAGCAGGTGCACCGTGCGTTCGGCCTGTCGGGCCCGCTCGACCGCATCCACCAGCACCGCGTTGTCGAAGAACTCACCGGTGCGGATCGCCTTGGTGATGCGCACCGACTCCTGGTCAACCACCCGACCCGCGCCGAGGTTCTGGTGGCCCACTTCGCTGTTGCCCATCGTCCCCTCGGGCAGCCCCACATCCTCACCGCCCGTCGCGATCAGCGTCCACGGGTACTTCGCCAGCAGGACATCGCAGCGGGGCGTCGATGCCAGCTTCACTGCGTTAAATGCATCGTGCTCGGCATGAGGGTTGAACCCCCACCCGTCCCGCACGATCAGAACAACCGGTTTCTTTCGCAATTGCAAGGCAATAATCCTCCGTTCAGGCAGGTCCGCCAACGCTATCAAGGCTTGGCCGGCCAGAGTTTACGTTTATGATGAGAGGCATGCACGATGACGTCCAATGCTGCGCCAAGTGCGAGTACGACCTCACCGGGCTGCCTCACCGAGGCCGCTGCCCGGAGTGTGGCGGAGCCTACGACCTCCTCAACGGGCGGGGCGTCAACCGATTCGACGCCCGACAACGGAAAGCCGAACGCGTCATCTCCCGCATCCGGACGCTCGGCCTGCTCCTCGCCGCCGGGGCGATCTTCGCCGTCGCCTTCCTTCTCGCCTACACCCGACAGCAGAACAGCGGCGTCGCGATGAGCAACAGCAGCATCCTCTGGACCGGCATCTTCATCAGCATCATCTTCCTCCTCGCAGCACTCACCAGCTACGTCTACGAGGAACCGCCCGAAGACACCTGACGCCCGCAATCACACCCCATCGGCCAGCATCTCCACTCCGAAACTGTGCATCACGCCCCGTCGGCACGCTCCGCCGCCTGCCGTTTGCCGGTGCCGATCTTCGGCTCCGTCCCTGCCATGAGCCGCGACAGGTTGCTGCGATGCCGCACCACCACCAGCAGCGCCAGCAGCACGACGACCAGCAGGAACGGCTGAATTTGCTCGAGCGTCTGCCCCGTCACCCGCGCCACCGCCAACAGGTAGAACGGCAGCGTCACCGCCGCCGCCACGCTCGCCAGGCTGATATACCGCCCCACCGCAAGCACCGCCGCCCACGTCACCAGTGCCGCCAGCCCCGGCAGCGTCAGCGTGGGCCAGAACCCCAGCAGCACACCCAGGCTCGTCGCCACCCCCTTGCCGCCACGGAACCGCAGCCAGATCGGAAACACGTGCCCAAGCACCGCCGCCGCCCCGACCGCCAGCCACTTCCACGCCGCCCCGGCCGTCAGCGAGTCGCTCTGCTGCAGATATCCCATCGCCGCACCCGCCCCCAGAACCGGCAGCAGCCCTTTGAGCACATCCAGCACGAAGCAAAGAATCCCCCACTTGCGGCCGAGCACCCGGCCCACGTTCGTCGCCCCCACGTTTCCGCTGCCCACCCGACGCACATCCACCCCACGCGCCCAGCCCAGCAGCAGCGCAAACGGCGTCGCCCCCGCCACGTAACCCACCACAATCCAAAGCACATCGCTCAGCGTCATTCCGATATCCTACCGACCGACACACCACCCGGCGCGCTGCGTGCTCCTTTCCGCAAACCGCGAACGACCCCACTCCTCCCAATCCCCGCGACGCCGAACACGTGATCCCGCTACAATGCCGCGTTTCGATGAGAAGGGACTGAATCCATGGCACAGACACAGGCGTTCGACGTGGTAATCATCGGTGGCGGGCCCGCGGGGTATGTCGGGGCGATCCGCGCGGGACAGCTCGGGCTCAAGACGGCCTGCATCGAGAAGGACCAGTTGGGCGGCGTGTGTCTCAACTGGGGCTGCATCCCCACCAAGGCCCTGCTCGCAGGGGCGGAGTTCTACCATCGCCTCAAGCACGAGGCCGATGAATTCGGCATCCAGGCGGACAACATCCGCCACGACTGGTCGAAGGTGATCGCCCGTTCACGCAAGGTCACGGACAACCGCGGCATCAGCTTCCTCTTCAAAAAGAACAAGGTGACCCACATCCAGGGCCACGCCCGCATCACCGCGCCGGGCAAAATCGACGTGCTGGGCGACGATGGCAAAACGGCACAAACCGTGACCGCCAAACACATTGTGATCGCCACCGGCGCATCGCCGCGCGAGCTGCCCTTCGCCAAGTTCGACCGCGACAGGATCATCTCCTCCAAGGAGGCGATGAGCCTGCCCGAACAGCCCAAGGAGCTGGTGATCATCGGTGCGGGGGCGATCGGCATGGAGTTCGCCTACTTCTACAACGCGTTCGGCACCAAGGTGACCGTCATCGAAATGCTTGACCGCGTGGTGCCCAACGAGGATGAGGATGTCTCCGCCGCCGTCGCCAAGGCGTTTCGCAAGCAGGGTATCGAATGCCTCACCGGGATGAAGACGACCGGCGTCAAAGCCACCAAAACAGGCGTGGAGGTCACCATCGAACCGGCTGACGCGGCCGCTTCAACGAACCGCGGCGCCCAGCCCGAAGCACGCACCATCACCGGTGACAAGCTGCTCGTCGCCGTCGGCGTCAGGGGACGCTACGACAACCTCTGGGCCAACAACGTCAAAATCGAAACGTTCAAGGACCACATCAAGGTCGACCGCCCCGCCTCCGGCCGAATGACCTACCAGACGAGCGTCAAAGGTATCTACGCGGTGGGCGATGTCATCGGCCCGCCGTGGCTGGCGCACGTGGCGAGCGAGGAAGCCGTCATCTGTGTCGAGCAGATCGCCGGCCACAAGCCCGAGCCGATCGACTACAACCTCATTCCCGGCTGCACCTACTGCCAACCGCAGATCGCCTCGATCGGCAAGACCGAAGCCGCACTCAAAAAGGAAGGCAAGCAGGCCGGCAAGGACTACACCGTCGGCAAGTTCCCCTTCCAGGCGTCCGGCAAGGCCAAGGCGCTCAACGCCACCGAAGGCTTCGTCAAGATCATCGCCGATGCGAAATACGGCGAGATTCTCGGCGTGCACATGGTCGGCGAAGGCGTGACCGAACTCGTCGCGGAAGTCGGCCTGGCCATGCGGGCGGAACTCACCGCGCAGGAAATCATCGACACCATCCACGCCCACCCCACCCTGAGCGAATCCGTCCACGAAGCCGCCCTGGGCACGGAAGGCCGAATGCTGCACTTCTGACGCGTGTTGACGGTTTCATCACGAAGGTCTGAGTCTCGCCGATGTCGACGAGCGCACCGGCATGGGCAAGGGCAACCTTTCACGCCTGAAGAACGACCCACGCGCCAACCCAACGCTGGAAACCCTGCTCCGCCTCGCCGAGGCCTTGAACGTCGAACTGCGCATCGC
>CAZEFM010000135.1:0-6793 GCA_964511575.1 uncultured Phycisphaeraceae bacterium
CGCTCCACACCCCACGCTCCTCGCCCCACGCTATCCTCCCCTCTCTCACGAACCGATGACACTCAAGGCGTAGGTTGTTCACAATTCACGGTTTGGGCTTTCCCCCCGATGCACCGGCCGCCCTCGCGGTCGCTACACTCTGGCAATGGCGCGCACCGTCATCATCTCCGACACCCACCTGGCCAATCCCACCAGCGGGATTGCCGCCCCGGGCATGCTGCGCCCCATCTGGCAGGACGCCGACCGGCTCATCATCAACGGTGACACGGCCGAACTGCACCACCCCACCCTCGGCGAGGAGGCGACCCGCCTCACCATCGAACTGCAGAACCTCTGCGAACGCGACGGCGTCGACCTCACCCTCATCGCGGGCAACCACGACCCCTTCATCAGCGATGAACGCTACCTCCGACTGGCGAACGGGGCGGTGTTCGTCACCCATGGCGATGTGCTGCACCCGGCCATCGCCCCCTGGAGCGAAAACGCCGACCGTCTCGCCCGGGAGATGAGCTGGGCCCTGTCACGCATGGCTCCGGAGGAGCGGCATCGGCTCGAATCCCGCCTGCGGGCCGCCCAGCACGCCTCCCACATGGAATGGCTCGTTAACACCGAGCGAACGCCCCACACGACCATGCTCAAGCTGCTCACCCGCCCGGTGACCGTCTGCAAGCTGCTGCACTACTGGTGGCGGGTGCCCAAACTGGCCGAGGCGTTCATGCAGAGCCACGCCCCCACCGCCCGATTCCTTGTGCTGGGGCACACCCACCGCCAGGGCATCTGGCACATGGGCGAACGCGTCATCGTCAACACCGGCAGCTTCGGTTTCCCCGCCCGACCCCGCGCCATCGTGCTCCAGAACAGCGAGCTGCTCGTCCACCCCATCCTCCGCCGCCACAACAGCTACGTGCTCGCCCCGCGGCCGATCGCGCGATTCACCGTCGCCAGCGACGCAGCAAACCGTGAAGCAGCGTGAGCGAATCGGCGTGGTCGCTTCAGCGAACCACGTCCCCTTCCTCCCTTCGAACTTCGACATTCATTCGACATCCACCCGCCCGCTCTCTCGTCGCCAGCGGCACACCAACAAAAAAACCCCCACTACCTTGCGGCAGCGGGGGTTAAGGGAGAAAGGAGGAAGCTTGGCATTGGACACGATCAGGTGTCCAGGTTGTTGGTTCCGTGTCATGCGTCCGCCCGCAGCCATCGAAACATGTCGACTTCGCGATGCGTTCGACTAATCATAGGCCCTCTCACCTCGAAGGCAATTACCATAACTGCAAATTTTGCAGGCATCTACGTCAATCGCAAGTTTCCCGCCACCACCGCGCGGCAGAAGCTGGACACCGACCTTTGATAGCATAAAATTAGGTATCAGGCTGGTGCCTGCCGACCCCCCGAACAGAGGGCACGTTCAGAGGACAGACAACGCATGCCAGCGTTCCACCCAAAGCGGTTCTCATCTATACCAATCCGCAATCCGAAATCCGCGTTCCGTAATCAAAAGACCATGTCGTCTTTGTCGTGGGGGTGACATCGCCATTTTTTCCGCTAACCCATTGATCAGGCATGAGATGAGAAAAATGTCGCAAGGTAGGCCCCCCGGGGGGGTGACATCGGCTGGCAGGACGTGCGAATCGTCGGTCGCTGTCGTCTCCTTGACATCATCACCCCCCACGGCCAGACTTTGCCGACCGGGTTGAGGCGTGCGGTTTTGATGGACGATTCGTGTTGACCGTGGCCGCGACCCGCTTTCCGAGTCTTTGACCGCCGCCCTCCTTTTGGATTAAGCCGTATGAGCCTGATCGTCTTTGAACATCACCCGTTGGAAACCACCGCCCTGCTGGGGTCGATTCTTCTGCACTACGGGCACCGGCTTCGGGTGGTGCAGCTTCACGCGGGGGAGGCGGTGCCGCCCGATCTGGACGATGTGGAAGGCGTGATTTCGATGGGCGGGCCGATGAACGTCGATGAGGCGGCCGACCACCCGTGGATGGACGCGGAGCTGGCCTACCTGCGGCAGGCGCACGAGACGGGCGTGCCGATCGTCGGTGTCTGCCTCGGGGCGCAGCTTATCGCCAAGGCGCTGGGCGGAACGGTTGAACCGATGCAGGCTCCGGAGGTTGGCTGGCACGTCCTGAAGCTCGCGTTCCCGGGGACGATCGACCCGGTCTTTGCCGGCATCCCGTGGCAGCACATTCAGTTTCACCTGCACGGACAGCACGTCGCCCAACTGCCTCCCGGCGCCACACCCCTCGCCAGCTCTCAGGCCACACGCAACCAGGCATTCAAGGTCGGCCTGAAGACCTACGGCTTCCAGTACCACTTCGAATGGGACGAGCGGATCCTGGGGATCGTCTCGCGCGACCCACTGGTGGAGAAGGCCGGCCTCACCGCTGACGAGATCATGCAATCGACGGGTGAGCATTACGATGGCTACCGTCGGTTGAGCAATCGGTTGTGCCACAACATCGCGGGCCTGCTCTTCCCGATCGATCGACGATGAAGCGAAAGCCAGCCAACCGGGGAAGCACGCTGACCGCACCGCTGCCGGCGCGATTCGATCTGCACCGCGCGGTGTGCAGCTACGGCTTCTACATGCTCGAGCCCAACCGATGGGACAGTGACACGAAAATGTTCCATCGCACACTTCGCATCGACGATGACAACCTCGTCGAACTGCGGATCACCCAGCCCGAAGCGCGCTTGCTTCGCATTCGTTGCGATCGCTCGCTCACGGCTGGTGAGCGGCAGACGGTTCGCGATGCGGTCGGCCGCATGCTGCGCCTTGATGAGGATTTCACCGGTTTTCACCGACTGCACAGCGAGGCGAAGCGGAAAAAGTTCGGGCGACTGTTGCGCTCGCCGACGCTGTTTGAGGATATCGTGCGGACGATCACCTGCTGCAACGTTGCCTGGCGCAACACGCAGAGCATGAATGCGCTGTTGTGCAGCGAGGTGGGCGGCGGCGCGTTTCCCACGGCGGAGCAACTCGCGGCGGTCGACCCCGACGAACTCAAGCAGCGATGCCGTGTCGGTTACCGCGCGGTGAGCATCCATCGGCTGGCGGAGGAAGTCGCCACCGGCAGGCGCGATCTTGCGGCGCTGGAGGATGCATCGATGAGCACGCTTGAGGTGTATCGCGCGCTGCGGCAGATCCACGGGCTGGGCGATTACGCGGCGAGCAACCTGTGCATGCTGCTCGGCCGGTACGACCGCATCGCCATCGACAGCGAAACGTATCGCCACTTTCGCGAAGCGCACCAGATGCCCACGCCTGACAACCCCAAACATCTGCATCCGCACATCGAGGCGTATTACGCACGGTACGCGCCTTTTCAGTTCCTGGCGTACTGGTACGAGTTGTGGTTCGGCTACGGTTTCAGCGAGGGCTAAGTTCCTGTCGCCGCGACGCTGGGAGACTTCGGGCAGCGGAGAAACGCGGTGAAAAAGATTGACACCACGTGCGGGCCGAGGCATGCTGGAGCGCAGTTGTGCCGGTTCCCGTCTCGATTGTTGCAGGAGATGCTCCGATGCCCGAAGAGCGCCGTGAGAAGAAGAGCCTGATCGCCGTGAAGAAGGACGCCCAGCCCGCCCCGCCGAAGCAGGACAAGCTGCCGCCCTGGAAGGTTCTGCTGCACAACGACGATGTCAACGACATGGCTTATGTGGTTGAGACGATCACGATGCTTACCCGACTTCGCCGGCCCGAAGCGCGGATGCGCATGCTTGAGGCACACAACAAGGGTGTCGCCCTGCTGCTGACGACACATCAGGAACGTGCCGAGCTTTACCGCGACCAGTTCATGTCACGACAACTGAATGTGACGATCGAACCAGCGTGAGGGATTCTGGTGATGTGTGAGTTGGTGATGTGGTGAGCCCGATCACGCAAGATAGAAAAGCAGGCAAGGCGCGGAGTTGCGCCTTGCCTGTGTTTGTGTCGTTCGAACGTTCAGCGACGAATGATTCACCCGATCATCACATCGCCATCGCCAATCACCAACTTCACTTCCGTTTGCGTTTGCGTGGTTTGTGCTTTGGTCCGGTGTCGGTGTCCTTGGCGCGAGCGGCCTGAGCACGGCGTTGCTTGCGCGAGAGGTGTGATGCTTCGGCATCGCCGGCTCCCGCGCGTTCGGCTGCTTCGAGGTCGGCGCGCTGTTCATCGGTGCCACCGCGCGCCGCAACCGCCGCCGCCGTTGCCGCTGCGGGTTGCGCCGGTTTTGTAGCCGCGCCCACAGCCGGGCCCGCCTCATCATGCCGCGCTTCGGTGGCACGGTAGACGTTTCGCACCTGCACGTTGGGTGTGAGCTTGGCGCGGAAGATCAGATCGGTCACACGATCGCGCACCGCCTGCTGCATCTGCCCGAACTGCCGGGCACCTTCGCGCTTGTACTCGATGCGCGGATCCTTTTCCGCATACCCGCGAAGGCCAACCGAGTCCTTCAACTGATCCATCGAGTAAAGATGGTCTTTCCACGCCTGATCGAGAATCTGCAGGAGCACGAACCGTTCAAGCTGCGTCAGCTCGGTGCGCAGGAACGATCGCCCGCGTGCCAGAAGCACCTCGCGACGTGTGTTCTCGTCCTGCAGTTCCTCGGTCGTCACCTTGGTGGCGAACCGCTCGCTTGCCCATGTTGCCAAATCGTCCAGGGTGTGGCGGTGGCGCGACAGCGCCTCGTCGACGAGCTTCTCGAGCTTCCCGCCGTGCGTCCACTGTTCGGACGCGTTGAGCAGGATCGAGCGGAGCTCCTGAATCGTCATCTTCGTGATCTGCTCAGGCTCCCACTCGATCTGGTAGCGCTGGCGCGCCCAGAGGCAAAGCTGCTGCGCCGCCCACTGGCCGTCCTGCTGCGCCGCCGCCATCGCCATTTCAAGGATGAAGTCGACGGGGTACATCACCTCGCGCTTGCGATACACCTCGCGTGCCTTCTCCAGCACGGCGGCGCTGACCTCGTCGCGCGATTCAAATTTGGCGATCTCCTCGGCCGTCATATCGACGCTGAACTTCTGCTTGATCCAGGCGGCCAGATCGTTCTGCCCGTACAGCGGATCGAGGAACTTCTGTACGCCGGAGAGATCCTTGCGGTCGATCTGTTCGCTTGCCGCTTCGATCAGGCGCGCCTGCACCTCGTCGACGGACATCTGCCGCAACTGGTTCTGCTTGAGGTCGACGCTGAAGCGGCTCATCGCCCAACTGCTCAGGCCGCGCACATCCCAGTCCTCCGGCGGCATGTCGTTGGACATGTACTCGCCGATCGTCGTGTCGATGACGGTGCGCACCTCATCGTGGGCGAAGCTGCGCAACTGTTCGATCACCTCATCGGTCTCGCCCAGTCGCAGGCGCGCCGCTTCGATGCTCACGTCCAGCGTCTGACGGCACCACTCGGCGATCTGCGTCTGCACGTATTCCTTGTCCAGGTACAGATTCACCGCGTCGTCGACCGCATCGGCGATGTAGTCGAAAATGAGCTGCTCGATCTGCTTGCCTTCCAGCACGTTCTGGCGGATGCCGTAGAACGTGTTGCGCTGGTGCTCCATCACCTCGTCGTATTCGAGCAGGTTCTTGCGGATTTCGTAGTTGCGTTCCTCGACCTTGCGCTGGGCGCGTTCGACGGAGCGGGTGATCCAGCGATGCTCGATGGCGTCGCCTTCCTTCATGCCCAGGCGCGACAGGGCCGCCATCGTCGTCTTGCCGGCGAACATCTTCATCAGGTCGTCTTCGAGCGAGATGAAGAATCGCGAGGAGCCGCGGTCACCCTGGCGTCCGGCGCGGCCGCGAAGCTGGTTGTCGATACGGCGGGATTCGTGGCGTTCGGTGCCAACGATGTGCAGACCGCCCATCTCCTCGACGTGCGTGAACACCTTCAGGCGATGCTGAATGAAGTCGGGCACACCGTCGAGAATGTTGATGCACTGTTCAGCGGAGAGCGTCTGCGCCTTGGCGGCGTCGTAGAACGCGTGCTGGCTGACCCAGTGCCGCATGAGGCGCAGTTTGACTTCGTCATCGCTGAGCGGTTCGACATCGCGTTCCTTCATTCCTGTGAGGATGTGCAATTGGTGTCGATACGCCAGGGAGATGATCTCATCGTCGGACATCTCCGGTTTCGCCCTGGCGGAAAGCATGTTGCGAACCTGCCAGTGGCGGATCAACTGGTCGCGGGGAATGGCCTGAAGCTTGATGTCGGTGCCACGTCCGGCCATGTTGGTGGCGATCATCACCGCGCCCAGCGCGCCTGCGTTTTCGACGATGTGAGCTTCACGCTCGTGCTGTTTGGCGTTGAGCACCTCGTGCTTGATGCCGTACTTCGCGTGGAGCATGCGTGCGAGCATTTCGCTCTTTTCGACGCTCGTGGTGCCCACCAGTACGGGGCGACCGATGTCGTGGATGCGCTTGATCTCGTCGATGATCGCGTTCCACTTGTCCTTGGCGGAAAGGAAGATCAGGTCGTCGCGGTCGATGCGCACCACCGGGACGTTGGTGGGGATGCAGACGACTTCGAGCTTGTAGATTTCGGAGAACTCGGTGGCTTCGGTGATGGCGGTGCCGGTCATACCCGCCAGCCGCTTGTAGAGCTTGAAGAAGTTCTGGATGGTGACGGTGGCGAGGGTCTGGGTTTCCTCCTTGATCTTGACCTTTTCCTTGGCCTCGACCGCCTGATGCAGGCCATCGGACCACTGGCGGCCGATCATGAGGCGACCGGTGAACTCGTCGACGATGATGACCTCGCCGTTCTGAACGACGTAATCCTTGTCGCGCTGGTAGACGGCGTGGGCGCGCAGAGTGTTTTCCAGAAGG
>CAZEFM010000136.1:0-6635 GCA_964511575.1 uncultured Phycisphaeraceae bacterium
GCGTTCAGCGCGATGTTGAGGTCGGGGCCGACCGCGAGGATGTGGCCGTCGTCGATGGCAACGACGTTCGATTCGCCGAGCGCCGTGGTGATGGCGTCTTCATCGTCGCGCTCGCAGCAAAGGAGGGGGGCTGCGCCGAGGAGGTCGAGCCGATCCGCTCCCGCGTTGCGTCGCAGCAGCGCCAGCGTCATGGGTGGCCGGGCAACGATGGCGGCATGCACGCCCGGGCCCGCAACGCCATGCCCGTTGCTGTGGTAAGCCAGTCGGTGTGGCCGCCAGTACGCCGCGGGCAGCACGTGACCTTCCACCGCCTCGCCGCCGATGTCCACCACCAGCAGGTCCTCGTTGTGCAGGTTGCTGCGGCGTCGGCCCGGCGGGGTGATGAGGTAACGCCTGCGGTGGCACTCCAGACTCACCGCGCCTGAATCGCCCGGCGCCATGCCGCGCGTCCACAACTGTTGCGTCGCCTGGCATAACTGCTGTCGCAGTTGATGTTCATCCATGGAAAGGTGCTCCCGAGGCGTGCATTGTACGAAAGTTTACCGTCGACGACACAGCGATACGGCCGGCGGGCATGCGGCGCACCATCGGACATTCGGCGTCCCCGAGCTGCCGATCGTGTCAGGCCCGCATGTTCCCGGCGGATTACTGGCCGTCCTCATTCTCGCCGAAGAGCGCCCGGCCGATCCGCACGAGGTTGGCGCCTTCCTCGATGGCGACGTGGTAGTCGTTGGTCATGCCCATGGACAGCACGTTGAGGTCGGGCCCGCCGATCTTGGCGGACTGCATCTCGGCGAAAATCTCCGCCGCCCGGGCGAAGGTGGGGCGCGAGTCCTCGGGGTTCTCGCTGTAGGGCGCCATCGTCATCAGCCCGCGCAGGCGCAGGTGGAGCATGGTGTCGATCTGTTCCGCCAAGTGGATGGCCGCAGGCGCCGCCACGCCGAACTTGCTCGCCTCGCCGGAGGTGTTGACCTGCAGAAGGATGTCGATGGTTTTTTCGTGTCGTGCGCCGTAAGCGTGCAGTTCCTCGGCAAGTCGCAGGCTGTCGACGCTGTGAATGAGCTGGACGAGGGGGACGACGTTCTTGACCTTATTGCGCTGCAGGTGGCCGATCATGTGCCACCGCACGTGCAGGGGGGATTCGCCCGCGGAACGGGTCGCCGCACCGCCGAGTGTGCGTTTGCGCGAGAGGAACTCCTCCAGTTGTGCGACGCGCTGCGCCAGATGCTGCACGCGGTTTTCACCGAGGTCGACCTGCCCCATTTCGACCACGGCACGGATCTGATCGGGGCTGGCGTTCTTGGTCACTGCGACGAGCACGATGTCCTCGCGCCGCCTGCCGCTGCGTGCCGCCGCCTCACCGATCTGTTCATTCACGCGACGATAGGCTTCGCGCAACCGATTGCCGGGGGATGTTTGCATGGATGCCATAACGTGAAGATAGTCGTCCCGTGAGCGGGTGACAAGGACGCGGGTGAAGCAGCGCAGCGATCACACGACTGAACGCTGAACGATCGAATCAACCGGCGACGTTGTCGTGTTTGGTTCGTGACGGTTGCAGGACGTGCCGCGCCGGTGTGGCGCGTCGCTTGCGCCAGTAGTGGAAGGCGGCATACGCCGCGATGGCAAGGATGATCAGACCCAGCGCGACGCCAGTGGCATCACGTCCCCAGGCGCGCGCCTTGTCGATATCCTCGCCCAGATACCAGCCCAGCAGAATCCACGCGGGCACACTGATGAGGGCTGCCAGTCCGTCGAATACCAGCAGTTTCCAGAACGGCAGCTTGAACGCGCCTGCCGTGAAGAACGCCGCGGCACGCACGCCCGGCACAAAGCGCATGACGAACAGCGTCTTGCCGCCGTGACGATGAAACGCGCGTTCGGCACGTTGCAGCGACGACTCGCTCAACACGTACTTGAGCATGGGAACGCGGGTGACATGATGTCCCCACCGCCTGCCCATCCAGAAAAGGCCCGAATCGCTGCCCACCACCGCAACGAGCGCCAGCGGAATCATCAGCCACAGGTGCGCCACGCCTGCATGGCACAGATAACCGCTGATGAGCAGGGGGATATCCTCCGGCAGAGGCAGCCCCATGCCCGTGAGCATCAGCACGATGAAGACGCCGATATACGGCGCGTGCTCCATGAATTGTTGAGCCAGCTCTTCCATGGTCGTGGCCAAAATCATCTGGTGTCGCGCTGCTGTCATTGGCTGTACCACCAGCGCCCCGGGTTTGCCTCACCAGTTGTCGCAGGAAGTTGCGTTCACTCCTTCCCCTGTGCCGACCGCATGGTTATTGCTCCATGCTCATCTTCTGCGCGCGGTCGAGCGCTTCGGGGCGTGTGGTGATGCGTCCTTCCAGTTGTGCATCGTATACCGCATCGAGGATCCGGCGAAACGCGGGGCCGGGCTGAAGCCCCAGTTCGATCAGATCGTCGCCGGTAATCAGTGGCGGGGGTGCGACGTCATCAGCAAACAGCGCCGGTGCCTCGGCCTCGATCGCCCGCACCACATCCGCGCGTTCGTAGGCCGTCCCCAGCGCCTGCACCAGTCGCCATAACTGCGGCCAGATCGCCTGCGCCAGCAACCGCTTGCGCTGCGCCACACCCAGCGTCGGCCACCGCAGCGCTGTGGGCAAATGGCTGAGAATGGCCGCGACCGCGTCCCGCTCCTCGTTGCTCAGGCACAACGCATCGCGCCAGCCTTTCAATACGGCTCGCAGGGGCGGGGGTTCTGTCGTCCGCAGCGACTCGCCGCAGTGCCGATCCAGCATCCACGCCGCCAGACCGCAAGGATACGTGGGTTGCGGCCCCAATGCTGCGACCGTGGGCACGGCAACGCAACGATGCGGCTCGTTCAACGTCGGGGCGTCCAGATGCAGTTCCTGGATCAGTCGCACCGCCTCGGCGGGGCGCGGACCGGTGAGCATCGCCTGCACCTCCAGGCCGATGCGTTCGCGGCTGATCCGGGCGAGTTTGTCGGCATGGGCGCGAATCGCCGCCGAGGTGTTCGGCTCGATGACGAATCCCAGCCGGGCCGCAATCCGCACCGCCCGCAGCATGCGCAGATAATCCTCGGCGAAGCGTGCGTTCGGGTCGCCGATCGCGCGAATCAGTCCCAGCCGCAGGTCTTCCTGCCCGCCGACAAAGTCGATCACCTTGTTGGTGGCCGGATCCTCGAACAGGCCGTTGATCGTGAAATCGCGGCGCTGAGCATCGTGCTCGGCATCGCTGAACTGGACGTGATCCGGTCGGCGGCCATCGCTGTAGCCCCACTCGGTGCGGAAGGTGGCGACCTCCACTTCCTCACCCTGCAGCCGCACCAGCACCACGCCGAACGCCTCGCCGACATATCGGCTGTTGCGGAACAGGGCGCGCACACGGTCCGGCCGAGCATCCGTCGCAACGTCGTAATCCTTGGGCGTCAGTCCTAGCAGTTCGTCCCGGACGCACCCGCCCGCCAGATACGCCACATGTCCCGCATCCGTCAGCGTCTGCGCAATGCGCACCGCCGCACGGCGTGCGGGGTTGTGATGCGGGGTGGGGGCGTGCTGACTCATGGCGAAAGTGTAGCGAAATCGCGTGCCTGCTCATGCTTATCGGGCGGTGCCGCGTTGGTCCGATTCGAGGCATCCTGCGGTTGATGCGTGGAGGGATTGGTGAAGAGTTGTGAATTTGTGCAAGCTGGGCAAAACGAATTAGAATGCCGCCATGGCCACGCGCATCCAGGTCATGTTGTTGTGCTGCTTGCTGAGCGTCTGTGCGTTGTCCGGTTGTCAGCGGCGGCCGTTCATCAGCGACATGCCCCGCACACCCTACGAGCGGTACATGGCGCTGCGCGGACGCGAGCGCCCCGAAACGGTGCGCGGCCCCACGGGCGCCGAACAACGCAACGCCCGCGAACGGTTACAACCGTTGGAACCGTAACAGACGTCACAGAAAACGTCCGTTCGGTCACAACGGAGTGGAAAGTTCAAAGTGTAGCGAACCATTGTCCGATGAACGTTATCGGCAGACTTCGCTGCTTCATCTGATCGCGTCTTCGACAGTGTGTGGATCGACCGAGGAACCGTTTCGTGCCTGAGCGCCGCATGATCATTGTGCTTTCGAGCCTGTTGGGCGCGATGACGCTCACCAGCGGGCTGCTGCTCATGCTCGAACCTCGTCCGGTGGCGCCCTGGACCGATCTGAGCCTGCGGGCGACCGACCGCGTCGATGAGGGTGAAGCCACGCTCTTCCAGGTCGCAGCGCCCCTCGCCGCCGACCGCTGGGACGCCATCGTCATCCACGACAGCGGCACGCTCAGCGGCTCCCGCCGAACGCTCGGCACCCTGCACGAACGACAGGGCCGAGGCGGATTGGGCTACCACTTCGTGATCGGCAACGGTCACGGCACCGAAGACGGCCTCCTGGAGATCGGATTCCGCTGGGAACGCCAGATGGATGGCATGCACAGCGGCGGCGAAGCAGGGGAATGGCTCAATCGCCGGGCGATTGCCATCTGTCTCATCGGAGACGGCGACCGCCAGCCCTACACCGACGCCCAGATGCAGACGCTCCTCTGGACGGTCCAGCAGCTCCAACGCCGCTTCGACATCCCTGCGGAGAACGTTGTTCTCGATGTCCATCGCCAGACCGGTGGCGGCGTCGGCCCCATGTTCCCGACCGGCTGGTTCCGGCCGCAGTTGCTCAATCCCGCCATCAAGTGATCCCGGCCCCCATGCCGACGTTGTCCTCAACGGCGATACCGCGCGCAGAGGCACCCGGTTTCGACATCCGAACTGACGTGGACAGGGGCGTGTTTGCATTTTCTCAGCTTTTGGTATGATCTTGTGTGTCACAGGCCTAGGCCCCGGCGGGACGCTCAGGGTCGCGAGCAACGCAAGCGGCTTTAAGTGGCTTTGCCGGTGCGCCGATAATGCTTCGGGAAAACCCCTTGCCAGTTGTGCAAAACACGGCAAAGCATTAGAGTCTGTGACGGTACGTTATTCATCCCGGTTATTCGACAAACTGACGGAGGTAGACGCCGCCTGCCCATTTGGTAGCGGACGGCGGCGACGCTACCGCCCGATCGCGGCGTAGTGATGGCGCAACCGCATCAGATCATGGGTTATGAGGTGATCGCGACGCTGGGTTACGGCGCGCGCAGCACGATCTTTGCCGTCAAGGACGACAAACACCACGTGTATGCGCTCAAGCGCGTGAAACGTAAAACCGCCAGCGACGAACGCTTCATCGAACAGGCGATCCTGGAGCATGAGGTGGCTTCCAAGCTGGACCACCCCAACCTCCGGCGTTCGTTCAAGCTGCACCGCAGCCGGCAGATGCTCCGCACCAACGAGGTGATCGTGGTGATGGAGATGATCGACGGGCAATCGCTGGAGCATTACGAGCCCGAGTCGATGATCGATCTGTGCCGCCTCTTCCAGCAGACCTGTCTGGGCCTGCATGCCATGCACGAGGCGGGCTACGTCCACGCGGACATCAAGCCCAACAACATCCTCTTCATGGATGACTATCAGGTGAAGATCATCGATTTCGGCCAAAGCTGCCGAATCGACACGGTCAAGGACCGCATCCAGGGGACGCCCGACTACATCGCCCCGGAACAGGTGCTCCGCCGCGCCATCACGCCGCAGACCGACGTGTTCAACCTCGGCGCGACGATGTACTGGATGCTGACGCGCAAGCATGTGCCGACGCTCATCCCCAAGAAGGGCGAGGACATGCACGAGCAGCGCGCCTGCCCGCCGCCGATCGAACTGAACCCGGCGGTGCCTCCGGCGCTGTCCAGCCTCGTGATGCAGTGCGTGCAGGTGGAGCCGCGCGATCGTCCCAAGTCGATGATCGACCTGCACGACCGCCTGGAACTGGCGATCGCGCAGATGATCCGCCAGAGCAACGGCAAGGGTGGCGCGGTGCCGGACCGCACCGTGACGCGCTGACCGACAGCGCCCCGGCGCAGGCGTCCTCCGCCGCGTTGTCCGAGGGAACAAGCTGGACGTGCGGGCGGCTGGTCCACTCCGCACCGATTTTGCACACCAGAAGAGCCTTGCGAAGCGCAACCTTCCCTCCTGCCGCGCTTCGCCCAAGCCTTGCATGGCCGGCCTCCGGCTCTTGCGTTTGTAAGGGTGACAAATACAATGGCAAGCATGCGAAACACCGTCCTGGCGTGCCTGGTGTGGGCGATTCTCTCTCCAGCCGCAGCGATGGCCATCACCGACGAGGAAGTCGGCGCCGCCATCGAGGCGATGAAGAAGTTCCTCTATTCGCAGCAGGACCAGAACACCGGCGGCTGGGATCAGGGCGTGGCCGGTCACGAGGCCAGCCAGGCCACCGGTCGCACCGCGCTGGTGCTTCAGGCGCTGCTGTCCGCCGGGGAAAGCGAACACAACCCGCAGATCGCCAAGGGACTGAAGTACCTGGCGGAGAACGAAAGCAACGGCACGTATGCCGTCGGTTTGCGTGCGCACGTCTGGGCGCAACTGCCGCCGCGATACGCCCGTCAGCTTCAGCAGGAAGCCGACTGGCTCAAGCGCGCCCACAAGGATTCGCTCTTCGACTACGGCAACTATCGCGATCAGCGTGTCGACCACTCGGTGACGCAGTACGGCGTGCTGGGGCTGTGGGAG
>CAZEFM010000137.1:0-6514 GCA_964511575.1 uncultured Phycisphaeraceae bacterium
GACAACGACTTTTTCGCCGGCATCGACACGACACAGTACCTTCCCGAGCCGATGAGCCTCTCACTTCTGGGGATCGGCGCGGTGTTGATGCTGCGGCGACGACGCTGACAACACGATGTCTGCAGGCAGGCAGGCTCGGTCGCACGTTTAACCACGTGTGGCCGATTTATTCGGCGGTTGTGTTGGTGAACCCAGACCCACGAAGTTCAGGAGGCACATTCATGATTCGCGCAGAAGAACGGATTCGTCGCGGCTTTACCCTTATCGAACTGCTGGTGGTGATTTCGATCATCGCGCTTCTGATTGCGTTGCTGCTGCCGGCACTCAGCGGCGCGCGCAACGCGGCCGCGGGAGCGCAGTGCCTGTCCAACAGCCGTCAACTGGTGATGGCGTGGTATTCCCTTGCGACGGACAACCAGGGCAAAACGATTCCCTCGCATGCGACGCTGGTGCGGCTCGGCAGGCCAAGCCGCGTGTGGCACTCCTACATGCGCAACTACTACAGCGGCAACGACAGCGTTCGGCTGTGCCCCAGCGCCAACGAGGTGAGCCAGCAGATCAGCGCCTGGGGCATCGCCAACGTCTGGGCGGGCACCACCACGTCCGCATGGGGGCCGGCGTTCGATGGCAACGGCACCATCTTCGAAGACGATCAGGCTAACGACTGGGGCAGCTACGGGCTCAACGGCTGGACCGAAGCGCGGGCCGACCACATTTCCGGCTACACGAACCACTACCTGGGCACCATTGAAGGCAACGTGCAGGCATCCAACTTCCCCGTGTTCGGCGACTGCGTGTGGGCGGAAGCGGGTTGGCCTCTGGAGCACATGGCCCGCGCCGCCAGCCGCGCCACACCGAACCTGCTGACCGACACGCAGTTCGCGCGGTTCGACATGCTGCGTCACAACGACGGCATCAACATCGCGTTCGTCGACGGCTCGGCGCGTCCGACGGCGGCGAACGACCTGTGGCGCGTCAAGTGGCACAAGTCGTGGGACGAAGACGCCGCGCGTCCGCGCTGGGTGCCGTGACAACGCCCCTCCAATCGCTGTTTTCGCCGCCATTTTCCGCAATTTTTGCCGGGCGCAATGGTGCGCTGCACCCCTTGACATTCCCCTGCTTTGGGCTACGATCAGGGTGACATGAAGATCTTTCCGCCCGCGCACTGACACCACGTTTATTCAGCCCCAGTTGCTGAATCAGACGTGGTGTTGTTACGCGCGCTGCGGGTGTTGGCGTGAGGGCTCGTCATGTCGGGGCGCGTCAACGATTGTCGTTGCGATTGGGGTCCTTTGGTTCGGCAATCTGCCGAGGTATGAGGAGCGTTATCGTGGAAAAGTCATCGATTGTCGTGACGAGTTTGGACCTGGAACGTCTGCGCGCTTTGATCGCGGATTGTCGTCGCGATCAGACCGAGAATCCTGAAAGCCTCAAGCTGCTTGAGCGCGAGCTGGATCGTGCACAGGTGGTGTCGCCCCTGGATGTGCCGCCCGACGTGGTGACGATGAACTCGACCGTTCGGGTGACCAGCACGGAGAACCGCCGCGGCATGACGTGGACGATCGTCTATCCGCATGAGGCGGATTTCGACGAGAACCGCATGTCGGTGCTTGCGCCGATCGGTACGGCGTTGCTGGGTTACCGCGCCGGCGACGTGGTGGAATGGGAAGTGCCCGCGGGTCGGCGGCAGTTCCGCATCACGAAGGTGCTGCACCAGCCGGAAGCGGCGGGACAACTCGAACACTGACCTTTTCATCCCATGGTTGCAAGGTGACATCGCGGCAGCATGCTGACCGCGCAGGGAGGTTCCCCATCATGACGTTGCCGGTTTCTTCATCGACGACGGCGGAGAGCCGCGAGGTGCATGCGACGTTTTCGCATGCGCTGTTCCCGCGTCGTGTGTTGGCGTGCCTGTCGATGTCGCCGCGCGCCCCGCTGGTGGCGGCGCAGGCGCTGCACCTGGCGGAAGCTCAGGGCACCACGTGTCAGTTCCTGCACGTCACGCAGGGGCAGCAGGACACGGGGCCGCTGCTGCGCGATGCGCTGCGTGAGGCGAACCTCGACCACGTGCCGTTGATCGTACGTCGCGGCAAGCCGCACGTGGTCATCCACGAAGTGGTGCGGGAGTTCGATATCGACCTGGTGGTGGCGGGCGTGCTCAACCGTCGCGCCACGTTGCGACGACATATTCAGGCGCTGGCGGGACGCATCGCTTCGTCGCTGCCATGTTCGGTGATGTTGCTGACGCATCCCGAAGCGGAGCCGCCGCGTTTCAAGCGTTGCGTGCTGTCGGTGGATTTTGATGATCTGTCGCGCAACATGCTGATGCAGGTGACGCCGTGGGGCCGGGCGCTTGGCGTGAAGTTCTGGCACGTGGTACACGAGTACAACCCGCGTGATTACTTCCTGCCGCGAGAAACCGTGCCGGCCGAGTCGCGTGCCGCGCGGACGCAACGGCTCAAGCGGCTGACGGACAGCATCGACTGGGGCGATGCCGTGCCGCAGCACCTTTGCATCACCAACCGTCACGGCGGCGATGCGATCTGGTACGCCCAGGTGCAGCGGGCGGATCTGTTGTGCCTGCCCATCTCCCCGCGCACGCAACGATTCTGGGAGCGCATGTTCACGTTCCGATTGGACATCGATGTGCACGCCCTGCCCTGCGCGATGTTGCTGTATCGTGATGCGGCGGCAAGCGCGGAGGATGATGAATCATGATGGTGGCTGATCTTGAAATGGACGCGGCGTTGATCGAGCAGATCCGCCGCCATGCCGAGGAAACGTACCCGGCTGAGTGCTGCGGGTTTCTTCTCGGCGAAGTGAACGAGGCGCGGCGGCGTGTGTGTGAGATCGTGCCGACGCGCAACCGTGCCGCGGAACTGGGCGATGACGATCGTTACCGGATCGATCCGAGCGACTACCTGCGTGTGGATCGCCGGGCGCGGGAGATGCGGCTGAATATTCTGGGTTGTTATCACTCGCACCCCGATGCCGCTGCGGAACCGTCGGCGATTGACCTGGCGACGGCGTGGGAGTGGTACGTTTATCTGATCGTCTCAGTGGAGTCCGGCCGGGCCACGGAACTGCGCGGCTGGACGTTGGCTGCGGACCCCGATGCGCGGCGGTTCGCACCGGTCGCGCTGGCGCAGCCGTACTGATCGGGGGATGCGCTCCCGGCTGCGCACCGCCCCTCACTGCCAGCCGCTCATCACGCCAACGGTTTCGCCGCCGCCTTCACATCCGTGGCATGCCCCACCGATTTCGCCAGTTCATCGAACGCATCGAGCTCGGCCTGCGTGAAGATCAGCCCCCCCGCTGCTTCGGTGCGCCTGGCGGCTTCGTGTTCGATCTGGCCGGGCAACATGCAGTTTTCGTTGCCGTGGCCGAGGATGTCCTGAATGACCGCGCGGACGTTGGCCACCTGGTCGCGTCCCAGCGCGAAGGATGTGCTGCTCAGTGCATCGGGGTGGATCACCTGGAAAAAGAAGTTGCATGTGGTCTTTTCGCCTTTCGGGGCGACCTGCGGCCTGGCGCGGATGGTGGGCAGCGACCCGCCGATCAACGCGGCCATCAACTCGTTGAGCAACGACAGACCGTACCCCTTGTGCGCGCCGAACGGCAGCAGCGCCGCCACTTGCGCGGGATCGGTCGTCACGTTGCCCTGCGCATCCACCGCGGCGTTGGGCGGCAGTTGCCTGCCCTCACGCAGGAACTGCTGCACGCGGCCCATGGCGATGGTGCTTGTCGCCCAGTCGATCACGATGGGGAAGCCGATCGCTTCGGTGGTGGGAATGCCCCATGAGTGCGGGTTGGTGCCCAGCGTGGGGAACTTGCCGCCGAACGGCACGACCTCCGCGAGCGTCGATGTGCAGTTGGTGTAGGCGATGTAACCCTTGTTGGCGGCGTCCATGACGTACCCGCCACCCCAGAGGTAGTGAAACGCCTCGTCGACGCTCACGATGCCCACGCCATACTGATCCGCCAGACGCATGCACGTGTCCATCGCATCGAAGGCGACGGCCTGACCGAGCTTGCGGTTGGCGTTCCACTGCTGGGCGGCGGGGAAGCGGCTGGAGCGCTTCTCGACCGTCGCCTGCGGCACGCAGCCACGTTCCACGGTGTTGCCCGATCCGAAGTGATCATCGAGATGCAGGGCTTTAAGGGCGTTGTGCGTCTTGATGCCGTGGGTTGCCGCCAACTCGCAGAAGCGTGCCGCCTGTAGGGATTCATCCTCGCCGAACCCGCGTCGGCGGTAGGCGGCGGCGACAAGATCGTTGTGCACATCGACGGGCAGGACGTATTCCATGATCGGGTTCCCAGACGTTGATGAAATCATGCGGGGCCCGAATAGCACACGTTATCGCAGCCTCGGCGTCAAGTGTGGCGGGTTGGCGGGACGGCAAGGCGCCAAGGAGCGGAGGAGCCAAGGCGAGGCGAATGGGGTGGCGGTTGGCGCGGGGACGCCAATCGGGTGTTCGGCAGGGCAAGCTCAGCCGCTTCGCGTCGTTGTGATGGGACGCGCGGGGTGAGCACCCATTCCATGCCGCCGGGGGGCGGGTTTTGCTATCATTTCGCCATGCTTGAACGTATCGATCAACTGGAGGCGGAGGCGCGGTCGGATCTGGCGGCGGTGAGCAACGCGGACGACCTGGAGCAGTTCCGCATCAAGTACCTGGGCGCCAAGGGCGCGCTCAAGAACCTGATGGGTATGCTCAAGGACGTGCCGCGCGAACAGAAGCCCGCCTTCGGCCAGCGCGCCAACGCGCTGCGACAGCAGATCGATGCGGCGTTCAACGAGCGCAAGAGCCAGCTCGGCGCGGGTGCCACCAAGGCAGCCGGCCCGCGGATCGACATCACCGAGCCGGGCCTGCCCCCGCGCATGGGACGCGCCCACGTCATCACGCAGACGATCAACGACCTGATCGATGTGTTCGGCCGCATGGGATTCGACGTCGCGACCGGCCCCGAGGTGGAGGACGAGCACCACAACTTCATCGCGTTGAACATTCCCGAGCAGCACCCCGCGCGTGCACCGGAGGACAACTTCTACCTCGATGGCAAGCACCTGCTGCGCTCGCAGACGAGCACGATTCAGATCCGGGTGATGGAGTCGACGCCCCCGCCGGTGCGCGTGGTGGCGATGGGCCGGGTGTATCGCCCCGATGAACACGATGCGACCCACTTTTCCATGTTCCACCAGGTTGAAGGGCTGTACGTCGATCGCCGGGTGAGCATGGTCGACCTGAAGACGACGCTCATCCAGTTCGCCCACGCCTACTTCGGCGCGGATGCCGAGGTGCGGCTGCGCCCCAGCTACTTCCCCTTCACCGAGCCTTCCGCGGAACTGGACGTCAAGATGACGATCCGCGGCGTGACGGAATGGGTGGAGATCGGCGGGTGCGGCATGGTGGACCCGGCGGTGTTCGAAGCGGTGGGTTACGACCCCGAGGAATGGACCGGATTCGCGTTCGGGCTGGGCATCGAACGGCTGGCGATGCGGAAGTACGGCATCGAGGACATCCGCTGGCTCTTCGAGAACGATGTACGTTTTCTGCGGCAGTTTTGATCGCCCGGCCACACGGAAACGATGGGGCTCGCCCGGCGCGCAACGCTTGTCTTAATCTCACAACGAGGAAATCTATGGAACCGGTGATGGAAACGAACCTGCCGCTGAACAACAAGCGGCAAGGCAAGGTCCGCGATATCTACGAAGGCAGGACGAAGGACGGCATCGAAGCGCTGATCATCATCGCCAGCGATCGCATCAGCGCGTTCGATGTGGTCATGCCCAACGGCATCCCGGGCAAGGGCATCGTGCTCACCCAGATCAGCAAGTTCTGGTTCGACATGATCGCAAGCGAGATGGCGGACCAGGTGCAGCATCACCTCATGTCGACCGATCCGGCTGACATCGCGGGGTTGTCGGGCGAGGAGATCGCGCCGCTTCAAGGTCGCACGATGATCGGCCGGCGCTGCAGCGTGGTGCCGATCGAATGCGTGGTGCGCGGGTATCTCGCCGGTTCAGGCTGGAAGGAATATCAGCAATCGCAGAGCGTGTGCGGCATCCCGCTGCCGGCGGGTCTGCAGCAGTGCGACAAGCTGCCGCAGCCGATCTTCACGCCCTCCACCAAGGCGACCGAAGGACACGATGAGAACATTTCGTTCGAGCAGGCGTGTGAGATTGCCGGTGAGCCGTTGATGACGCGGCTGCGCGATCTGAGCATCGCGATCTATCAGATGGGTCACGATTATGCGGCAAAACGCGGGATTATTCTCGCTGATACGAAGTTTGAGTTCGGCCTGCCGATCGATGGTTCGAGCAGCGAACCGATTCTGATCGATGAGGTGCTGACGCCTGACAGCTCGCGTTTCTGGCCGGCGGATCAGTATGCGCCGGGTCGCGATCAACCGAGCTTCGACAAGCAGTACGTGCGCAATTATCTTCAGGAGCTGGTGGACAAGGGCCGATGGAATAAAACACCGCCGGGCCCGACGCTGCCGCAGGAGATTGTCA
>CAZEFM010000138.1:0-4552 GCA_964511575.1 uncultured Phycisphaeraceae bacterium
GGTGACAAAGGTGACAAAGGGACACGTCGGCGGGGTTGTGGGGACGGCGGATGTTCATCGTGAGAGGCGGCACGGCTACTCGTCGGCCGTGAGGGCGCGGGGAGAGGTTCGCAGGCGCACCCATTGCACCCAATACCTTATTTTATCCTAATATTTGTGGTTGACAAGCACCCTCCGAAATATGATTGGCACGGCTGAGGGCTGACCGGGCTTCGCCACGGACGTTCGGCCCGCTTGCGAACGGTGGCGGTCAGGCTACAATACCGGGCTCGATTTTGACCCCCCGGAACCACCGGATCTTTTTGCCATGCCTAAACTGAAATCCCATAAAGGCCTGCTCAAGCGCATCCGCGTCACCGCGCGCGGCAAGGTCAAGTTCCGCAAGGCCAACAACAGCCACCTGCGCAGCGTCAAAACCGGCAACAAGATCCGGCAGTTGCGCAAGAAGGGTTACGCCAAATCGGGCGACATGAAGCGCCTGGAGCGCATGCTGCATCGGCCGCTCACCCCGGTCGATCGCGATTGAGTGAGACAATCCGCCGTGATCGGGTTCACGGCGACTAAATCTGCGTGCCGGGAAACAAGACTTCGTGTACGAAGCCCCGTTCACGCGTGTGATGGAGAGTTGATATGCCCCGCGCACAGAAAGGCGCCGCCCGGCGTCAGAGCAAAGTTCGTTGGTTTAAGAAAGTCAAAGGCAACCGCGGCGCACGCGGCAAGCAGTGGCGCAAGGTGAAGGAGTCGGTCTACCGCGCCGGCACCTACGCCTACCGCGACCGTCGCCTGGTGAAGCGTGATTACCGCAGCCTGTGGATCACCCGCATCACCGCCGCCGTTCGCGCCCGCGGCATGACCTACAGCCGCTTCATCGCGGGTCTCAAGGCCGCCAACATCGGTCTGAACCGCAAGATGCTCAGCGAGATCGCCATCGCCGACCCGGTTGCATTCGACCGCATCGTCGAGCAGGCGAAGGCCGGCCTCGATCAGAACACCGCCGCGGCCGCCTGAGCCAAAGGCGTCATTGCAACACGCAAGGCTCCTCCCTTTCGGAGGAGCCTTTTTCATGCGCTCCTCGCCCGAACGGCTTGCGGCGTCGTGCATTCGGCGATTTCGGTATCATGACCCTCGCTTCATCCGGTTCGGAGTTTTTCAGGAGGACGTCCATGCCCGTAGACCCGAAGATCGATCTGAGCCGCGAAACGTGGCGGATGTTTCGCATCATCTCCGAGTTCGTCGACGGCTTTGAAGCCATGAACACGCTGGGCAAAGCGGTGAGCGTATTCGGCTCAGCGCGGACGAAGCCGGACGCCCCGGAGTACCAGGAAGCGGTCAAGTGCGGCAAGCTGCTGGTCAAGAGCGATTTCGCCGTGATCACCGGCGGCGGGCCGGGCATCATGGAAGCGGCCAACAAAGGCGCGTTTGAAGCGGGCGGCCGATCGGTGGGACTGAACATCACGCTCCCCATGGAGCAGAAGGCCAACCCGTATCAGAACCTCGAGCTGGACTTTCGCTACTTCTTCGTGCGCAAGGTGATGTTCGTGAAGTACGCCTCGGGGTTCGTCATTTTCCCCGGCGGGTTCGGCACGCTGGATGAATTCTTCGAGTCAATGACGCTCATCCAGACGCTGAAGGTGCACCCGTTCCCGGTGGTTTGCATCGGGCACGATTTCTGGGATGGGCTGATCGACTGGATGCGGCAGGTGCTGCGCGATCGCTACCAGACGATCGGGCCGAACGATCTGGATCTTTTCCGCGTGACGGACAGCGTGGAGGAAGCGGTGCAGATCATCGCCACGTGCTACGACGAGCAGTGCTGGATCGCGCCGCCTTCAGAGGCGATGGCTCCCGGAGCGCTGGAGGAAACAGCCGAGGGCACGCGCGCGGGCGTTGCGCCGATTCGCCCCACACGTTTGTGAGCATCGCGATCACTTGAGGTAACGATCGAAAAACGCCCAACTCTGGTCGAGGGTTCGCGGCAGCTCCCAATCGAGCCAGCCGTGATCCTTGCCGATGAGCAGTTCGACGCGTCCGGGGACGTTCGCCTTGTGCAGCGCCTCGGCCATGAAGATGGCGTGCTCGTATGGCACAAGCTGATCGCGTGTGCCATGAAAGAGCAGCATCGGTGCATCGCCCTCATCGACGTAGGCGACGGGCGAAGCGCGACGGTAGACATCGCGTTTCTCCGCCTGCGTTCCGCCGATGAAATCCTCGATGATGTGGCGTGAGGCATCGGGGACGCGCGCGGTCAGGTCGGTGGGGCCGAAGAAGGCGACCACCGCCTGCACCTTACTGGAATGGTCCGCCCATCCGCCATCGCCTTCCAGACCGTCGGCTATGTCCATCGTGCCGAGCATCATCGCCAGATGCGCCCCGGCGGAGAAGCCGATCGCGCCGATGCGCTGCGGGTCGATGTTCAGCTCCCCGGCATGCGCCCGCAGATAGCGGACCGCACACTTGGCGTCTTCCACCTGTGCGGGGAAGCGGTATTTGGGGGCAAAGCGATAGCTGATGGAGACGGCGATGTAGCCACGCCGGGCGAGCGTGTTGAGCAGCGCATCGTGCAGCCCGCCGCGATCACCGCTGCGCCAACCCCCGCCATGGATCACCACCACACACGGCAGCGCCGTGTCCTTCGGCAGGTCGACGGGTCGCGACAGGTTGAGCCGCAGGGCTTCATCGCCGCCCCTGCCATAGACAATGTCACGTTGCATCACGACGTCGGCGGCGGCCGCGTTGGTGTTGTCCTCGGCCTGACCACGTGTCGGAGCGGTCGCCCACATCGCGACATACACCGCAGTCATCATCACGACCGTTGCGATCCATCGCCATGGTGTCATCGGTTCGCTCCTGTGTTGGGGGGGACGGTGATGAAACACGGTTCAGGTTGTCGGTCAGCTGCACGAAGCCGCTGGCGGCGTGGTGTCACACGCCCGATCGTTCCAGTGCGCCTTCCATGTCGTGTGCCTCGGCGACAGCGGTGTTGGTAAGCCGACCGTCACGCATGTTCATCGCGGATGCGAAGGCGCGGTCGGAGGCAACGAGCTGGTCCAGACCATCGCGTTCCAGCCGATTGGCAAGTTGAATGACGTACGGCTGGGTGGCGTGGCACAGCGCCTGCGTGCTGGTTCGGCCGACCGCACCGGGCATGTTGGCCACGCAGTAGTGCACGACGCCGTCGATGACGTAGGTGGGGTTCTGGTGGGTGGTGGGCCGTGTGGTTTCCACGCAACCGCCCTGATCGACGCCGACGTCGACGATAACCGCACCGTTCTTCATTTCGCGCAGCATCGACTGGCGGACGAGCACCGGTGTGCGCCCACCCGGAATGAGCACCGCGCCGACGACCAGGTCGGCACGCAGGGCGTGTTCGCGAACGGCGTGCGGGTCGGAATAGACAGTGTCGACGTTGTCGGGCATCACCTCGTCGAGATAGCGCAGCCGATCGAGATTGACATCCATGATGATGACATGCGCACCGAGGCCGGCGGCGACCTTGGCGGCGTTGGTGCCCACCACGCCCGCGCCGAGGATCAGCACCTGTGCCGGTTCCACGCCCGGCACCCCGCCCAGCAGAATGCCGCGGCCCATCATCGGTTTTTCGAGATACTTGGCGCCTTCCTGGATCGACATCTTGCCCGCCACCTCGCTCATCGGCGTCAGCAGCGGCAGTCGGCCATGCTGGTCGGTCAGCGTCTCGTACGCCATCGCGGTGATGCCAGCCTCCAGGCATGCCTCGGTCAACGCGCGGTCGGCGGCGAAGTGGAAGAAGGTGAACACCGTCTGCCCCTGACGCATGAGCTTCAGTTCCGGGCCGATCGGCTCCTTCACCTTGACGATGATGTCCGCCCGGGCGAACACCTCCTCATGTTCGGCGACGATCTCGGCCCCGGCGGCGATGTACTGCGCATCCTCGTAGCCGCTGCCCGCTCCCGCATCCCGCTCAACGAGCACGCGGTGCCCCGCCTGCGTCAGCAGTTCGACGCCCACCGGCAGCATCGCCACACGATATTCGTGATCCTTAATCTCCCGCGGCACACCAATGATCATGACTTGGCCCTTATGAGGAAAGTAGAGGTCGCGATTGTACACGCCGATCGCGTTTGACGTGCAACGACGGCACGCCCCCCTCTTAAGCCCCTCCAATCAGCCCCCGCTCCCGCTCCATCCGTTCCCATGCACGACCCGTTGCCTTATCATGCCGCGTCCCGATGAAAGGTTGTTCATGAATCGTTACCCCACCGAATTGGCCGCCGCAATCGACGCTGTTCAGGCAGCGGCGGGTATCTGTCGACAGGTCCAGCGCCAGCTTGTCTCCGAGCAGACGCTGCAGAAGAAGGACAAGAGCCCCGTCACGGTGGCGGACTTCGCATCGCAGGCGATTGTGTGTGCGAAGCTGGGTGCCGCTCTGCCCCACGATGCGATCGTGGGCGAGGAGGACGCCCACGAACTGCGGGACGATGCCCAGACCGCCCTGCGCGACATGGTCGTCGAGCAGGTACGCACCGGTTTGAGGCAGGCGGTGGACGTCTCGCAGGTGCTCGACTGGATCGAC
>CAZEFM010000138.1:4562-6250 GCA_964511575.1 uncultured Phycisphaeraceae bacterium
GGTACTGGACACTCGACCCGATCGACGGCACGAAGGGCTTCCTTCGCGGCGAACAGTACGCGGTGGCGCTCGCCCTCATCGAGGACGGCAAGGTGGTGCTGGGTGTGCTGGGTTGTCCGAATCTGGCGGGACAGGGTGGCGAGCCGGGCGTGCTGATCTCAGCGGTGCGGGGGCAGGGCACCAACATGCACCCGCTGTGGGGCAACGATGCAGCCGCATCGGGCACGCCGATCCGGGTGAGCGATGTTGCCGATGCGAGCGCGGCACGATTCTGCGAGTCGGTGGAGTCGGGGCACTCGGATCAGGGACAGTCCGCCCAGATCGCCAACCTGCTGAGGATCACGGCGGAACCGGTGCGAATCGACAGCCAATGCAAGTACGCGGTGGTCGCGCGTGGGGAGGCGTCGATTTACCTGCGGCTGCCGACACGGGCGGACTATCGCGAGTGCATCTGGGATCACGCGGCAGGCATGATCGCGGTGGAGGAAGCGGGCGGCCGGGTGACGGACGTCACGGGTAAGCCACTCGATTTTTCCCGCGGGCGCAAACTCGAGGACAACCGCGGCGTCGTCGCCACGAGCGGCACGATCCACGACGCGGTCATCGACGCCGTGGGCAAGGTCCTGGGGGCGTAAGCGACGGAACCAGGTCGTCGGGTGAGGCTATTGAGCCGCCCGGCCGACATGGTGAGCAGCTTTTCATTCCCGGGAACCCGGCAACGGGGTATCCGCCCGCCTGATGCTATGATGGTGCCATGGACGCTTCGTTACGATCGATTTACGACAAGGTGCAGTCGGGTGAACGGCTCAGCGCGGACGATGGGCTGACGCTGTTGCGCAGTCGGGATGTGTGGGCCATCGGCGAAATGGCGGACATCGTCCGCCGTCGCCTGCACGGCAACACCGCGTACTACAACATCAACCGCCACCTCAACTACTCGAACATCTGCGCCCTGTCGTGCAAGTTCTGCTCGTTCTATCGCAAGAAGGATGAGGACGGAGCATACGAGTATTCGGTGGCGTCGGTCGCCGATGAGGCACGCAACGCGGCGGCGGCCGGGGCGACGGAGATGCACATCGTCGGCGGGCTGCACCCCTACCTGCCCTTCTCCTATTACACCGACATGCTCCGCGCGATTCGCGAGGCAGCGCCGAAGCTGCACATCAAAGCGTTCACCGCGGTGGAGATCGTCCACCTGGCGCGGATCAGCAAGCGCCCGCGCGATCTGGCGGGCGTGCTGAGCGACCTGAAGGAAGCGGGGCTCGGCTCGCTGCCCGGCGGCGGCGCGGAGGTATTTGACGATCGCGTCCACGATGAGGTCTTCAAGGGCAAGATCCGGTCCGACAAGTGGCTCGAGGTGCATCGCACCGCGCATCAGCTCGGCCTGATGAGCAACGCCACGATTCTCTACGGCCACATCGAATCGCTGGAAGACCGCGTGCATCACTTTGAAATGTTGCGGCAGGTGCAGGACGAGGCGATCGCCGAGGGACACCCCGGCCGATTCCAAACGGTGATCCCGCTGCCCTTCATCCCGGACGATTCGGAACTGGAACACCTGCCCGGCCCAACAGGGCTTGAAGATCTGAAGATGCTGGCGGTGAGTCGGCTGATGCTCGACAACTTCCCGCACGTCAAGGCGTTCTGGATCATGCAGACGCTGGAGCTGAGCCAGTTGTCGCTGAGCT
>CAZEFM010000139.1:0-6127 GCA_964511575.1 uncultured Phycisphaeraceae bacterium
CGCATCGATTCGGTGAACGTGTCGGTGCCGGACCACATGCACGCGGCGATCGGCCTGCAGGCGATCGGACGCGGCAAGCACATCTACTGCCAGAAGCCGATGTGTCACGACGTCGCCGAGGTGCGTGCGATGACCAAAGCCGTGGCGAAAAACGGCCTTGTGTCGCAGTTGGGCACGCAGCACGCCTCGGGGATCGGCGACCGCATGGGCGTGCACTTCATCCGCGCGGGGACGATCGGCAAGGTCAAGCGTGTGCTCTTGTGTTCCAACCGATCGAACATCGCGATGTACCGACCACTCGGGCCGCGCCCCTCGCACCGCGACCCGGTGCCGGCGCACCTCGACTGGGACCTGTGGATCGGCACCGCGCCGATGCGCGACTTCGTCAACGGCATCTACCACCCGGGACTGTGGCGCGGATGGCAGGACTTCGGCACAGGCTGGCTGGGGGACATCGGCTGCCACATTTTCGATGCGCCTTGGAAGGCGCTCGATCTCCAGGCACCGACAAGCGTTGTGGCCAAGGTGCAGCCGTCGTGGGTCGACTCCCCCGAGCGCCGTGCCGACACCTGGCCGCAGGGTCAGCACGTCACCTGGACGTTCCCCGCCAACGACCGCACCGATGGTGAACTCACCGTCGAATGGTTCGATGGCGAGTACTACCCCGACAAGGACATTCGCAACCTCGTCACGCAGACCGAGCCCAGTTACCCCGAGGAGGCGGCGTTCTTCATCGGAACCGAAGGGTCGATGCTGCTGCGTCACGGTGGGGGACCTCTTTTCTTCCCGCGGGAGAAGTTCCGTCAGATCGATCGGCCGCGGCTTCCGGGGCAGAACCATTACCACGTGTTTGTCGATGGCTGTCTGGGCAAACGCGAGACGAACTCGCCGTTCTCCATATCCGGCCCGATGACCGAGGCGATTCTTCTCGGCACCGTCGCCCTGCGCGTGCCGGGCGAGACACTCTCATGGGATGCCGCGGCGATGCGAACAGGCAACGCGGCGGCGGACAAACTGCTGCGGCGAACCTATCGCAGCGGCTGGGAACCCATGCTCGATGAACCCTTCTGAAGCGCATCGTCCGGTCAGGGGATGACCAGACTGCCATCCTCGCGGATGTCGAACGCGCCCCATGCGACTTCCCAAAGGTAGCCGTCCGGGTCGGAGAAGTAGCCCGCGTGTCCACCCCAGAAGGTGTCCTGCGCGGGTTTTTCGATGCGGCCGCCCGCTGCTTCGGCTTGGGCGAGAATGCGGGCGACATCAGCCTTGTCGCGCACGTTGTGGGCGATGGTGATGCCGGTGAAGCGCGAGCGTTCCATCCTGAAGGCGGGGGAGACATCCTCCGCCAGCTTGTCGTAGGGATAGAGCGCCAGCGTCACGCCGGTCGTCTGGAAGAAGATCACACCCTTGTCCGCGTTCCACGTCGTGGGCAAGCCCAGCCCGTCGCGGTAGAAGCGAAGCGACCGTTCCAGGTCGCTGACGCCCAACGTGATGAGGCTGATGCGCGGTTCCATGGGAAAGCTGCTCGCGCGACAGGTCGCGTCGCTTCATGGTTCGGCGAAAGGATGCGTGCAGGGTCAGACCGGGTAATCCGGTTTTTCCTGCCAGTCGAGTTCGGTCGTCCCGGGGATGCCGTGGTACTCGCGGGGGAAGACGTAGTCCTTGCGAAGCGGGTAGCCTTCCCAGTCCTCGGGCAGGAGGATGCGGCGCAGGTCGCTGTGACCGGTGAAGACGATGCCCATCATGTCGTAGGCTTCGCGCTCGTGCCAGTCGGCGGCGGGCCACAGGTCCATCACCGACGGGATGCTCGGCTCGCCCTCACGGTCAACGAAGACTTTGACGCAGAACCAGTGCTTGTGCTTGAGGGAGTAGAGTTCGTAGACGGCCGCGAGCTGGTTGTCGGCGACGTAGTCGACGGCGGTGATGCACGCCAGGAAGTCGAACCCCATCGCCTCATCCTGCCGCAGGAACTCCGCCAGTCGGCGCCAGTGGGCCGCGGTCGTGTGGACGCGCGGGTGCTTGTCGTCGGTGACCACCTCGGTGATGGCGTCTTTGAACTGGCTGGTCAGTCGCTGGGCGATCTGGCTGGGCGTCATGGGGTGTTACCTCAAAAACTCAGGGCTCGGCATCATACCCCGCCGGGTCGGACGGGCCAAATCCGCCGGCGGCGGGGTGAACCGGTGAGCAGACGACGTACGGCCGCAACCGTTCAAGCGTCGTCGCACCGATCCCGCGCACCTCGATCAGCTCGTCGACACTGGCGAACGGCCCCCGCGTCTGGCGGTGCTCGATGATGCTCTGGGCGATCGCCTGGCCGATGCCCGGCAGCAGCGTGAGCGTGAGCACATCATCGCGATTCACATCGACGCGGAACTCGATGCGATCCGGTTTGCCCGGCTCCTGGGCATCGTGCCTGCGGGCGGTGGCGTTCAGCGACGCCAGCACCAGAACGGCAAGCATGAGGATCAGCAGCGACGTGGTGGCACGCATGATGTCGTCCACAGGTACGATGCCGATGTCGGGCGAGCGGGGGAGTCAACCGAATGGTTCGCCCCGCACCACGCTTCGGCGTCAGTTGTCGCCCGTCGATGGGCCGGGCTCTTCCTCCGCGGCGACGGGCATGGGCTTGTCGCGTGCGGCTTCGACCTCCGCGAGGTTGCGGCGGAAGGTCAGTAGCCGACGAAACGCGCCCTTGGGCTGAAGATCCTCGCTGAGCAGCCCACCCAACGGCAGCTCGATTTCGGGATGGTCCACCAGATCGCACCAGGAAACCGCTTCCACGAACGGCTTGCTCATGGCGATCTGGAAAATCGCTTCGAGCCAGTGGCTCTGCACCACCGCGGACCACGGCCGACGCCAGTACCCGCTGTTGGGGTCGACGGGCACGCCGGCGTCCGGCGAGGCGAGCATCATCTGCGTGACCGTTTCACTTGGCGCTGCCACGGTGAGGAACACCGGCTTGCCGAACCCGGCGAACTGGTCGAGCAGGTTGCTGATCTGCATCAGGTCGCGGGTGTACTGCCCCGGCGCTGCCTGTCCCATGAGCAGCTTGAGCGAGAAGCCATCGAAGTTGATCGCGCCCTGGATGACCAGGTCCGCGTACATCATCGGCGGAATGGAACGCTGGTTGGAACCGTAATACTCGCCGAAGGGCTGCTGAATTTCGATGAGCGCCTTGGCGGCGGGCTGGATCTTCTTGACCTGCATCGTCGCCATGCGCGTCAGATCCATGAGCTGCTCGAAGTTGAACGTGAAGTGATTGTTCACGTGCAGCCCGGAGACGACGTTCCACGCAGCCACGTTGTTGCGGTAACGGGTGACGACACGTTCGACGTGTTCGTAGATGAGGTCGCGGATGGTTTCGTAGTCGTGTTCCCAGATGTACAGCCAGTTGGGCAGCGCACTGGGATGAAAGCTGACGACGGGGCCGGCGACGACGCTCATGCGGTGGCGTCCCGCCCATTCCGCCCAACTGTCCATGGGGCCCCAGTTGTAGTCGCTGGACTCCGGCGCGAGCACCTTCCAGGGCGTGGGCAGGTGGAGGAAGTCGATGTTGGCCTGCAGGCCGCTTCGCAGCCGTTCACTGGCCTGGTCGAGTCGCACGCCGCAACCGATGGGGTGGCGGGGCAGCGACCCGGTGGCGCGCCGGCGGGACAGCAGCAGGTCGGCATGCGCCAGCGCCAGTTCCTCGCTGCCATCGATCGCGGCGATGAGGGCGTCGCGCGCCAGCCGATCCGATTTGACGGGATCGTCGCGTTGATGGCACAGCGCTTCGATGAAGAGCCGTCGCGCCAGGTCCGCACGCTTGGTGACGGGGTGGTCGGGGCCGATGTCGAACATGCCCCAGTCCTCGAGCTTGGTGTAGAGGACCATCAGGCGATGGCGCGCCAGTTCGAGCATGAGCAGGTAAGGCTCTTCGCGTTCGGGCAGGAGGCAGGTCTGCAGGGTGAGTTCGCCGCATTCCCCGGCCGGCTGCTGAAGGGCGAAGGCGGCGAGGCCCGACTCGCGCTTCTGACAGCGGATCTCGCCATCGATGAAGGCGATGTCGGCGCGCATCGCGCTGCCATCGGCGCCAAGCATGTAGGCGTTGCGCAGCGCCACGCTCGTCGCCGGGCGGCCTTCTTCAAAAAGCAGGAATCGATGCATGCGGTTCCAAACCCTCACCTGGGCGGGATCGAGTTGCTATCAGTTGATACAGCGGGATTTCCGAAGTTCACGATTATTGAAGATGGCTGGAGGCATTGCAAGCGGGGGACGGGGTGAGTGGTGGATAGTGAGTGGGGTTAAAGCTTGGGGAGAGCTATCCCCGGGCTTTAGGGGACGCGCGCGTTGTGGTGAAAATGTCACCCCCCTCCCCCCTCGACCTGTCTGTCGCCATCACAACTGTTTTTGGAGTCGTGGGTTAGCTCGAAAAAAGGCGATGTCACCCCCACGACAAAGACGACATGGTCTTTTGAATCGCGGATTTCGGATTTCGGATTGCGGATTGGGGGAGGTGGATTGCAAGTGGTGATTTTCATGTGACTTGTGGTTTTCTGGCTGGCTTCCGTCCTCTGTCCTCCTCCCTCTGTTCTCCGGCCTTCCGGCTTCGTGCCGTGTCGCTGTCCCCCCTTGTTGTTCTGATGTTTGTTTTTTCAATGCAAATGTTTTTTCTTCAATGATTTGCAGCGCAATCCTTGAAGAAGGGGGGTGACAAAGGTGACATTTGCACATCATCACGTCGATGCGCGATTGACTGTTCAATGGTACCCATATAAATTCCGAATATCAATATGGCCGAACGATCGCTTTCGCCTGCCACGCCTCAAGCCTCAAGCCTCAAAACAACAGTGCCAGGGTTGCGATGAACCACATGGTGGCGGCGATGGCGATTTTGGCGAGGGTGCCCCAGAGTTTGCCGACGGCGGCGCCTCGGGCTGCGAGGCCAGCCTGTCGCAGTTCCCGGCCGCGGAGGATGTCGCCGGTGATGGAGCCGACGCCCGCGCCGATGCACGCGCCGAGGATGGTGCCGACGATGACGAGGATGGTGGTGCCGATGATCGCGCCGACGATGCCGCCGACGATGGCGAGGATTGCCCCGGTGCGTGTTCCGCCGGCCTTGCGCGACCCGGCAGCGCCGGCGAGGGTTTCAAACACCTCGCCCAATACCGCCAGCAGCAGGAGCGTGATGATGACGCCCAGGCCGATGCCGGGCGAGGCGTCGCCACCGCGCCACAGGGCGTAGCCTGCGGTGGCGATGAGGATGACCCACGTGCCGGGCAGTTGCATGATGACCATCATGACCGCCGCCAGATTCACCAGCGCCAGGACGACCGCCAGACCAACCGCCAACGTCCATTCCACCCCCATGTCAGTCACGTTTCCCCATCAGGCGCTGCCCCGAACCCGGATGTGGGCCAGCCATCGTTGTTTGCGTTGTGAAGGCGTGCATAGGACCGCGACTCAGCCGATGCGATCGTGCAGTTGTTCGTAGAGGTCGGCGACGTCCACCTGCAGGTTGACCAGTGCCCGACCGGCGGCGCTGTGGATGTCGGCCAGCAGGGACAGGAGGAGGTGGGTGGGCTCCACCTGGCCGTGGTGCATGGATTGACGCAGCGCCTCGGCCCGATCGACGCAGTGGCGCAGGCGCGGGCTCAGGGGCAGCGGTTCCTGCGACTGGGCGGCCGGGTGGGTGGCTGCCCCGACGAGCCGGGACACTTCATCTTCGAGCTGTTCCATGCGGACGCCGCGTTGAGCGAGCAGTTGCTGGGTGTCGTCATCGTCGCGCACGAGAGCGAGCAGCACGTGTTCGGTGCCGACGTAGTGCTGTTCGAATTGCCGGGCGTGCTCCTGGGCCTGTTGCATCACCTGGCGGGCGCGTTGGGATAGTGGCGTGACCGTGGCGCAAACTCCTGATGCCCACGCGCGGTGGGCTGCTTATGTCAGGTTAGCGGGGCGTCGGGCGAGCGTCCACGCTGGGCGACACCGGGCTGGCGATGGGGGAGTTCCCGCGTGGCGGGAGTTGGGGAGTTGGTGATCTGGCGATTTGGTGATGTGGCGCGGGGGAACGGTTGGGGATCTGATGGCAGCCGTCGCCTCGCCGGCGGGGCATGCTCAAGCGCCGCATGGGCTTGAAGGCACGTGCCAT
>CAZEFM010000140.1:0-6099 GCA_964511575.1 uncultured Phycisphaeraceae bacterium
CTTCGCTGCCCGTGCTGTACGTGGCCGTGGGACGCAGGCTTGGCTACCCGCTCAAACTCGTCACCACCAAAGGTCATATCTTCTGCCGGTGGGATGGTAAGGATCACCCCAATCCAGTCTGGCGCGAGCGGTTCAATATTGAGGGTTCGGGCGAGGGCTTCACCAGCTTTGACGACGAATACTACACCCGCTGGCCGTTTCGCATCCATCGGCGTGAGGTTCAGGTCGCCCGTTATCTGGTATCGCTGACGCCCGCCGAGGAGTTCGCGGCCTTCCTCGCGGCCCGTGGTCACTGTGCATTCGACAACAGGCGCAAAGGTTTCGCCGCGCGCTGCTACGAGAACGCGTATGGCTACGATCCGACGCGGCCAAGTTATAGTGCTTGGTTCCTCGACGCTGCGCTTGCAAGCAACTACTGGCCGCGTTCGCCGGAGTTGAATTACCGCCTCGTGACGACCATGAATGAACGCAACCGCAACCGACGCGATCCACTCGCTGTTAGCGTTCCGACACCCGGTTTCAGTGGCGTTAACGAAGTTCCGCTTCCGTCCGCAAGGCCGCGCCTCGAAACGGGCATCCCCAATCCGATCGAAATTGAATCGTGGCAACAACCACAGCCCACAGTTCCGGCACACCAGGTATCGCCGGCCTTCCAAAACACATACCAAGATCAACACCTCCGTCACGGGAGCCAGCCATGAAGTCACGTTTGATTGCACTGACCGTATTCGTCCTCACCATTGCGTGCGGTGAAGCCGCCCAGGCGATGTACCATCCCGGCGTGGGCCGCTTCACGACGCGCGATCCGAATGGGATGATGGTCGGAGCGGCATTTGCGCCACGCGACCCGATGAAACAGTACGCGGACGGAATGCACTTGTATCAATATGTGCGAAGCGCCCCGACACGATACGTCGATCCGATCGGAACCCAGCTATTCGTTGTTGGTGGCACACCGGAAACTCTTCAGTTCGCACTCGATACGTTTCTACCGATGCTCGAAGAATTGTGTCCATGTCTGAAGTTCTCCACAGAGCGTCCCGAGGCTCGTGGGGCTTGGCTTGCGGTTGGTCGGAATACCGACAATAAAGACGAGTTTTGCGCATGTTTAGATCAGCACGCCTCCGGATGTAAAATTCTTTCAGATCTTGCTCTTGATAGGCATCGCCATGCTCTTTCCCGACAGCCTGGTACAGGCTCCCGCGCACAGCCTATCAGACGAGGCGATCAACGGACATACCTCGTCCTCGACCCAAATCAGGCGACCGATGACGTACCCTTAATACAAATCTTCACGCATGAATTTGCTCATATATGGGACTATGAGCATACATTTACTGGACCGAACGACACCGAACCGAACACGGGTAGAACGCGAAAAACCGTCGTAGACGGCCTCCCCTATGCTGAAATCCTGGCTGTGCGCGCCGAGAACCAGATCATGCCGGAAATCACCGGCAATCCCCTGAATCGTACAACATACGATGGAATAAATGTACCCGACCCTCAGGCTCCGCGCGATTTTGGAAAGTGCGACTGTGACAAACTTTTCAACCAGCTCGCCCCATGAACTTTTTGAGTAAAGCATTTTACCTGTGGCTTGTCCTCGCTTTTGTCGGTTGCGCCCCGTCGCAATCCGAATGGCCACATGTATCTTGGATGCGCGAAATGCCGATTCGCGAGGATATCCGTAGGAATCTTCTGACAGCCATTTCCGCACAGCAGGCAGAGCGAATTTTCTCACTGGCTCTTGGGTTAGGCGACGCTCGACAAGGATTCATTCTGTTTCACCTCAACTTTCGCGGACCATTTGATCATGCGGAGTGGGACCGGGGGTTTACGCTGCGCGAGCCGGACATGATCGATGGTGGGCTACTTGTGGTAACGTGGAGTGAGTCGAGTTGGGTGGTCGCGGGTGACGTATACCCGACGGGTTTGCCATATAGCGTAATGACGATGAAAGAAGGGGGATACGCTTTCCGTATAGCGCGGAGCGCACTGGCAGATCAGGCTGGGAACGATGCCTGGCACGATCTGCAACGTGATCTCTATCAATTTCGCGAACAACCCTGGGGGCACGCTTTTGGCGAAGCATGGTCGCATGGAGGAACCCTGGACATCCTATATGCATGGAACGAAGAAAATCATTCATGGACGATCATCGTTGACGGCCCCGTTGAAGAACCGTGCGAAAGGCCTATGTTGAAGTTTCTCGGCGCCATACGACTGTACGAGCAACTGATGTATTTGCACCAATCCTATTTTGCTGTTGTTCCGAGAGCGACGGATTAGCTCGCGGATCTTTATCGTCGCACCTTGCCCCTTTTCCACTCGAATACCACCCGTTCCACACGGCTACCCTTCCCGTCCTTGCGGGTCAACACAGGATGCTGCTTGTCCCAGACGATGCCTTGGCTGAAATACAGCCCCGCCTTTTCCAGCGGCTTGGGGTAGTTGCCAAGGTTGGCGTACCCGCCCCAGATGTAGAACGATCCGCCGGCCTTGAGCACACGCGCCGCGTTAGAAAGCGTGTGAGAAGTCGGTTCGTGCGATCAGCCGGGGCTTAATCGGTGCAGCATCAGGTTGATCATGGCCAGGCGGATCATCGCTTCGCTGCTTTGCGGACTGGTCTCGTAATCCTTGCTGAGCCGACGATACTTGCCCAGCCACGCGAAGGTGCGTTCCACAATCCAGCGTTTGGGCAACACCACGAACCTGCTCGCATCGTTTCGCCTGACGATCTCGATTGCGCGTTTGTACCAACGCTTCGCATTCTCCACCAGTTCGCCAGCGTACCCGCCATCCGCCCACAGCTTCTTCAATCGCTTGAAACGACCCGCAATATCAGCGAGCACCCGTTCCGCGCCATCGCGATCCTGCACATCGCCAGCATGCACCGTCAGGCTGACGATCAGGCCCAGCGTATCCACGATCAAATGACGCTTTCGCCCCGTGATTTTCTTGCCCGCATCGTAGCCGTGGCACCCCCTTTTTGGGGCGCAGCCGTCTTAATGCTCTGGCTGTCCATGATGCCCGCCGAGGGCGTGGGCTTGCGACCGCTCTTGCGTCGCACCCGTTCACGCAAGCGATCATGAATGTGTTCCCACGTGCCATCCAGGCGAAAGCGACGGTAGTAATAATGCACCGTTCCCCAAGGCGGAAAGTCGTGTGGCAGTTGTCGCCAGGAACAACCGGTGCGCAACAGGTAAACGATGCCGTTGATCACCTCACGCATGTTCACCGAACGATGCCGTCCGCCCGGCTCCGCCAATGGGATCAGCGGCTCGATCGTTCGCCATTGTTCATCCGTGAGGTCCGATGGGTAGAGCTTCCGTGCCATACCGATAACTATCGGCTCAATTGCGGCTTTTCACACACTTTCTGAGGATTTGGTGAATTGGACCGTTGATGCGATCGTGGTGCAGGACCTGACGGATCGCGCGACGATGGGGTTTCAGTATGCCGACTGGATTTTCGACGGGGACGACATCCTCGCGGTGGTGCGGACCGCCTATCCCGACGCCTTCGGTTCTGCAAACAATTATCACGATGCCAATTATTTGACCTTTCATCGCGTGGAGAACTTTCGCGCGTTGATTCCCGAGCCCGCGTCGCTGGTGTTGTTGGGAGTGGGAGCCCCGTGGCTGTTGCGCCGTCGACGCGCCTGAAGGTGGTGCTGATGGACAAGAGAGAAGTCGTCGCGCTGCGAGAAGTGTCAGCGGGAGACCTGGATGTTCCATTCAACGAAAGGATGCGTCATGTACAAAAGAGGTTTCACGCTCATCGAACTTCTGGTTGTCATATCGATCATTGCGCTGTTGATTGCGCTGCTCCTGCCTGCCCTTTCGCGAGCTCGTCTGGCGGCGGATCAGCTTAAGTGCGGGACGCAACTGCGGCAGTTGATGACCGGGGCCACGGCACACGCCGTCGACAACGACGGGCTGTATCCGCAGCAGAGCGCGCTTCACAACTTTGACAATGCGATTCAGGTGCTTCCCATTGCGGAAGAAGGTGTATCAAGCGGGCTTCCCAACTCCTGGGCGGCACGGGTGTGGCCTTACATGAGCCAGACGCCGCTGGCCTTCATTTGTCCGACTGTGGAGAGTCGTGACAAACGTGACAGCAACGCCACCTTCATGCCCACGAAGTACAACCAGTTCTCGTATGTGATGAACGGCATCGTGTCGCAGTGGGGCGGGCGCAACGTGCTCAATCATTCGGCCGTGGTGGCGTTCCGGGAGGATCCCTTCACCACAAACTCGGCAATTCTGCGTGCTTCCTGGCACATTGGGGGAACGCCGAACACCACCGATGCGGGGTGGAGCGGCTGGATGTACTTCGGCAATCCCAACAACCAGAATCTGGGAAGCGACAAGCGTTTGACCGCCGAGCCGCATGATGGTGGTCAGAACATGGGGTACCTGGACGGACATGTCGCTTTCCGCAGCGCGGATGAGGTCACGAGCCGAGCGTTTGGCATCCTCATCAATGGGCAGGACACGACCGAATCGTTCTCCACGGGATACACCGCCGGGGGCCGTGCAGGTGTTGTCGATCCCTCGCTGATCGGGGAAGCGAATTAGGCCAGTTGGTATCGGCTGGAAAGGCTTTTTATGAGTGTCCAAGTGCTAGCTGCTCTGCTTACGCTTTGCGTGACGGCCTGTGCTGTCGGCAGCGACGCGTTGAGCGACAACGTGAACGAGGAACAACGCGTTCCCGGTGTGGTGATTCACCATATCGCAGGCGCGAAGGAACGGTTTGTTGGCTCGCCGGGGATTGCACGGCTTGCCGAGGGTGTTTACCTGGCGAAATGCGACGAGTTTGGGCCCGGCTCCAGTGAATGGAATGCCGCGGTCACCCATGTGTTTCGGTCGGAGGACGCGGGGGAAAGCTGGAAGCGTGTGGCGTCGGTTGAGGGGCTCTTCTGGGCGAGCATCTTCACGCACAACGATGCGGTCTACCTCATGGGAACGCACAAGCATCACGGGAATGTGGTGATCCTGCGTTCGCAGGACCAGGGGCGGACATGGACGAATCCGACAGGTCCGCGTTCGGGGTTGATCCTGGAAGGCGCCTACCACACGGCGCCGATGCCGGTGCTTGTCCACAACGGCCGGCTGTGGCGTGCCATGGAGGATGCGTCGCTGGGCAATCGCTGGGGATCGCGGTACGGCACGTTTATGATGAGCGCCCAGGTCGAGGCTGACCTGCTCAATCGTGACAGTTGGGTCAGCAGCAATGTGCTTGCGCGTGATGGGAAATGGTTGAACAGCGCTTTCGGTGGCTGGCTTGAAGGCAACGCGGTGGCCACGCGCGACGGACGCTTGGTCAACGTGCTTCGCGCCCACGTGGGCAGTCCCGGCTCGCCCTGGGAAGGGTATCGCGGGGACGGCGTGGCGGCGGTCGTGCAGGTGAGTGACGACGGCGAAACGGTGACGTTCGACCCGCAGGAGGGCTTCATCCGATTTCCCGGCGGCGCGACAAAGTTTACGATCCGTTACGACCCCCAAAGCCAAGCATACTGGTCGCTGACCAACTTCGTGCCAGAACAGCACCGCGGGCAGGTGAGGTATTACGAACGTATTCGCAACACGCTGGTGCTGACGCGGTCGACAAATCTCCGCGATTGGGAGATTCGCAGTGTGGTGCTGTACCACCCCGACCCTGCTGATCACGGGTTCCAGTATGTCGACTGGCTGTTTGAAGGCGACGATCTTGTCGCGGTATCCAGGACGGCTTACGACGATGGTCAGGGTGGCGCCCGCGCCGCTCACGATGCCAATTACCTGACGTTTCATCGTATCCGCAACTTTCGCGCGTTGACGCTCGAGGATTCGGTTGGTCCTGCGAATCTGATTCGCAACAGCGGAACGCATGAATGACCTGGCTGAGGCATGCAGCAGCAGCGGTCGTGAGTTGCAGGAGTGAAAGGGCGTGTCGTCGGTGAAGATGTTGGTGAAACGACAGGATGTGTTGAACGTGTCGGATCCCGCTCAGCGGAACTGGCTGTTACAGGAGATTCCGTTTTTCGAATGCCCCGAGCAGGCGTTTGAGGAGTTGTGGTATTACCGCTGGGATCTGGTGCGGCGGCACCTGCGC
>CAZEFM010000141.1:0-6062 GCA_964511575.1 uncultured Phycisphaeraceae bacterium
CACGACAAACACGACAAACACGACATGGGGGAGGGCCTGGGGATTGGGGAGGATCGCCGATTGCCGATTGATTCGCTGATGGCTGGCCTCTGACATCCGGCGACCGACCTCTGGACTCCGTCCTCTGGCATCTGGCATCCCTCCGCGGGCTCGACTACTGAATAGTACCCGAATATAATCCGAAATCAACATGATTGTCTGATTGTCGTAAGTGCCGGTTTGGGCCGGGGGTGTGGCTGGTGGCGCGTTTTATCGCTTATCCATGAGAAGGGGAATACGTGGACGGCATGGGTCGGCTTGCGCCAACCGGGGCAAACCGCCGGGGGTATCCGATGTGAGGCGGGTTTCATTGTTGATGATACGGGGCCGCGGCGGGTGCGGTCGCGTCAAGTTCGGCGGCCGATTCGCCGATGCTATGGCAAGGTAGTGAATCTGGGGAAGGTGTACCAATGAATTGTGTCAGGGTGTCTGGGAGACCGGGCGGGAGCTTGCCAAGCGATGAGGAAACGGAGCCCGCCGGGAGAAAGCAGTGATGTCGGACAACAAAGAAACGCTGGAACTGCATGAGAAGCAGGTTTTTACCACCGGCGAGGCGGCCGAGCTGTGCAAGGTGTCGCAGCAGACGATCATTCGATGCTTCGACAGCGGGCGTCTGCGCGGCTTCCGCGTGCCGGGCAGCCGATTCCGTCGCATCCCCCGCGATGAATTAATCCGCTTCATGCGGCAGAACGACATTCCCACGGCGCCGCTGGAGGGTGGACGACGCAAGGTGCTGGTGGTCGACGATGACGATCAGATCCTGGAGCTGTTCATCGATCTGCTGGGCTCGGATTCGCGGCTGGAGGTGCGCACCGCTTCCACGGGTTACGATGCCGGCCTGCTGACCGAGCAGTTCAAGCCCGATCTGATGATCCTCGACTACATGCTGCCGGACATCAACGGCAACGTGGTGTGTCAGCGTGTGCGCAGCAACGAGGCGCTTGCGACGATGAAGATCCTGGTGGTTTCCGGCGTGGTGAACCAGGACGAGATCGAGCAGCTCATCGGAGCCGGGGCCGACGAGTTCATGAAAAAGCCTTTCGATGTGAAGCAGCTTCAGGAGCGGATCGGATCGCTGCTGGAGCTGGAAGTCTGACGATGTGCCGCGGATGAATGCGGGTCGACGCGGATGGCAGATGCGCGGGTTGGCTGCGCCTGGTTGATCCGTGAGGCGTGTTCTTCCGCGCGATGCCCCCCGCTGGGTGATGCTCCATGCCGGCCAACAGTGAACCAACCCAGGCGCGTCACGTTGATCTGATTCTGCGTCAGATCGAGACGCTGCCGACGCTGCCGGTGATCGCCACGCGGTTGCTGGCGCTGACGAGCAGCGACCAGTCATCGGCACGGGAAGTCATCGAGCTCATCAAGCACGATCAGGCGTTGACGGCGAAGGTGCTGAGCCTGTGTCGGCAGGCGTACCGCGGCGTGAGCGATGATGTGCTCACGATCGACAAGGCGGTCGTGCTGCTGGGCTTCAACACCATTCGCAACACGGTGCTGTCGATCAAGGTGGTGGAGATGTTCGCCCGCCGGGAGCCGATGGCCCCGGACGATGGCCCGCATCTGCAAAGCGAAGGTCTGTCGCGGCTGGATTTCTGGCGCCACTCGCTGGCGGTGGGGATCGCGGCGGAAATGATCGCGGCGGCGCATCCGGGCAGCGGCCTGAGCGCCAGCGAGGCGTTCGTGGCGGGGTTGCTGCACGACATCGGCAAGCTGGCGCTGGATCACGTGCTGCCCCGCAGCTACGCGCGGGTGGTCGAGCTGGCGGGGCTGAATCAGGGGGAAATGGCCGACTTCGAACGCCGGGTGATCGGCATGGACCATCACACGGCTGGCAAACGGTTGGCGGAGCAATGGCGGTTGCCGCTGATGCTGCAGGACTGCGTGTGGTTGCACGGCACGCCGGTGGAGGCGCTGCCGCGGGTCGAGCATCGCCGCATGATCGCGTTGATCGGTCTGGCGAACGTGATTGCGCGTCAGCAGCACGTGGGGTACAGCGGTTCGAGCGTGTTGGGGCATGACATCGGCGCGATGGCGGAGGCGATCGACCTGAGCCGTGACGCGGTGATGGATTGCGCCACGCGGCTTCACGAAGCGGTGCAGCAGCGCAGCGCGGTGCTGGGCGTGGAAAACGAGCCGACGCAGCAGGTGTTTCTCGAATCGATCCAACGCGCCAACGAGGCGCTGGGACGACTCAACGGGGCGCTGGAGCGTCGCAGTCGGGCAGCCACGGCCCAGGCGCGCATCCTCGAGGCGATCCCCGCGTTTCATGCAGCGGCGGGACAGGCATCGAGCGTGCAGGAAGTGCTCGAAGCGGTGGTGGCGAGCGCCACGGCCACGCTGGGACAGGGTTTCTATGCGGTGCTGTATCAGGACCGGTGCATGGAAGACCGGTCGACGGCGTGGATCATCGGACAGTTCGATGAGGCGACGCAGACGCTTCGCAGCCAACTGGTGGAGCCCCCGCCGCACATGCCCGATCTGGCGAAGCTGGTCTCGGATCAGCCGATGTCGATGAGCCTGATGGGCGTGCTGCCGTGGATCGCCGATGCCTTGGTGGAGGCGCCCGATCTGCGCACGGTGAAGCTGTTGCCTTTGAGCAGCGGCTCGGGTGGCGCGGCGGTGCTGCTGCACGATCGTGCAACGCTGCCGCCCTGGAATCAGTTGGCGGCGCTGACCAGCACATGGGGTGGTGCGGTGGCGGCGGCGAGTCGACACGAAGGCTCGCAGCGCATGGGTGAGGAACTGGCGGAAGCGAACCGGGCGCTGGCGGCGGCGAAGGACCGGCTGCTGCACACCGAGTCGATGGCGCGGCTGGGCGAGATGGCGGCCGGGGCGGCGCACGAAATGAACAACCCGCTGGCGGTGATCTCCGGGCGAAGCCAGTTGCTCGTGATGAGCCTCCCCCCCGGGTCGGATCAGCACAAGGCCGCATCCACCATTTTCGAGCAGGCGCATCGGTTGAGCGACCTCATCACGGCGATGCACATGTTCGCCGACCCGCCCAAGCCGAACCGGCTGCTCGTGGACATGGGGTCGCTGCTGGATGAAACGGTGCGACGGGTGCGCAGCCGGCTGACACATCGGGAAGCGGACATCGCGATTGATCTGCAGATCAAAAACCGTTTGCCGCAGGTCGCCGTGGATCCGGAACAGATTGCGCTGGTGGTGACGGAGCTGCTGCTCAATGCGGTGCAGGCTTCGCCGCGCTCCTGCGTGACGGTGACGGCGAAGGTGGACCGCGCCACGCAGAAGCTGGTGGTGCAGGTGATGGACGACGGCGTGGGGATGGATGCCCACACGCTGACGCATGCGATGGACCCCTTCTTCAGCGCCAAGCCGGCGGGACGACGCTGCGGCATCGGTCTGACGCGGGCACAGAAGCTGGCATCGACGAACGGCGGGTGGATCGAGCTGCAAAGCAAGCTGGATGAGGGCACGGTGGCGTCGCTGTGGCTGCCGGTGAACGTGCCGTCGGCAACGGTGCCGGTGGTCACTTCCGATCGATTGCGTCTGATGGGAAAGACGGCGTAAGCGTGAAGGTGGAGGGCTGGTCGGCCGATAGTTTCTTAGCGTGCCGGGCGCGTGGTCGGCACGGGGAATCGCACGCGTCCGGGTGCCGATTGCACACCGCTGGGTGTCAACGCGCGGACATGTGTGATGTGTCGTGCTGCCGGATGACGTCGGTGGGTTGAACAGGATGAATCGTCGACCGGCCGGGAGGAGGAATATCTGTGCCGCGAAAAGTGCGTTCAACGGAGGCTGGGGCGAAGCAGGCGCGCAAGCCGCGTCGTGGGCCGACTGGCAGGGCATTTCGTGTGCTGCTGGTGGAACCTGAATCGAAGGTGCGCCGGACGCTGTCGCAATCGATTGCCGGCGAGCAGTTGACAGTGGTGGAAGCGGACAGCCTGGCGGCGGCACGCAAGCAGTTGGCGTCCACCTCGGTGGATCTGGCGCTGATCGATCCGACGCTGCCGGATGGTTCGGGCATGCAACTGGCGCGCGAACTGGCGGCTTCACGCCGACAGACGCAAACCATCGTCATCAGCGGTGAGCCGAGCCTGGAACAGGCGATCGATGCGATCCGCGCCGGCGTGGCGGACTTCATCGTCAAGCCGCTGGACATGCGCGACCTGAACGAACGTGTTCGGCAGGCAATGGATCGTCAGCGTCGCGATGAGCAGCGCGAGCAGCGCAATCGTCGGCTGCGCCGCCTTTGCCGCAAGCTCAACGAAGCACGGCAGGAAGTGACCGAACAGGTGGATGTGCTGTGCAACGATCTGGTGACGGCGTATCAGGAACTCGCCAGCCAGATGCAGACGGTGGCGCGCACGAGCGAGTATGCGGGATTGATCCGCGACGAGCTGGATCTGGAAGGCTTGCTGCGCAAGACGCTGGAGTTTCTGGTTCAGAAGGCGGGGCCGACGAACGCGGCAATTTTCCTGCCCTCCAATGCGGATGAATACACGCTGGGCGGTTACGTGAACTACGACTGCACGGCCGACTCCGCCGATGTGCTGTTGCAGCATCTGGCGGACGTGGTCGCACCGCTGATGACCGATTGCCGGGAAACGGTGCACATCACCGACAACGAAACGCTGCGGAAGTGGATCGGCGACGATCACGCGTATCTGGCGGACAGCCACGTGCTGGCGTTCACATCGATGCACCAGAACGAGACGCTGGCGGTATTGGTGCTGTTCCGCGATGGCGCGATGCCGTTCTCCGCGGAGCTGGTGGAATCGTTGGGCGCGCTGGCGCCGATGATGGGCGATTACCTGGCGCGCATCATTCGCATCCATCACCGGCACGTGCCCGATTTCGAACATGATGATGGCGAAGTGGTGTGAGACTCGCGGGATTGAGGCGTTGACGAAGTCGCGCTTTTGATGCCCGGGAATGGCGCGTTCCGCCTTACACTATTGCCATGGTCGCCTTCACGGACATCCACGCCCATCCTTCGCTCAAGGCGTGGTTGTGGGGTTATGACATGTGGCGGCCGCACTTTCAGGGGCGCGGCTGGCGGCCGTGGTCCACACGGTGCGACTTCCCCACGCTGCTGAAGGCGAACGTCGGCACGCTCTGGGCGGCGCACTACATCATCGAACCGCGCCTCATCGCGAAATCGAGCCGACTGGAACGATGGATCGCCGCACGCATCTGTCCGCCGCTGCGACAGGGCGTCGATGGCTCGCCCATGCAACGGCTGATCGACATGATCGATCAGTACGAAGCGCAGATCGCCCAACATCCCGATCGTGCCGCGGTGGCGCGATCGGTCGCGGAACTGACGGCGATTCGTCGGGCGGGCAAACTCGCTGTCGTGCATACGGTGGAGGGGGCGCATCATCTGGAAGGCAGGCTCAACAACCTCGATGTGCTTGCCGACCGCGGCGTGGCGATGCTCACGCTCACGCATTTCTATCCCAACGGTGTGGCGGCGTGTGCCTCGGGTGTACCGCGCGACATCTGGCTGGGCTGGCTCTTCAAGCCCGACCCCGCAGAGGATGCGCCGCTGACGGAGTTCGGCCGCGCAGTGATCGAGCGCGCCGCGGAACGCCGCATGCTGCTCGATCTGACGCACTGCACCCCGGCTGCACGACGGGCGATCTACGCGCTCAACGCCAACCAGCGGCCGCTCGTTGCCAGCCACATCGGCTTGGGCGATATCGGCCGTGACGGGTACTACTTCAACGATGATGACCTGCGCGCCATCGCGGCGACGGGCGGGGTCGTCGGCGTCATCTGCATGGCATACTGGCTCAACGGCACGGCACGACGCGATGCGCTCGATGACATCCTCCGCCACATCATGCGCATCCGCGAAGTCACCGGCTCGTTCGACCACATCGCCATCGGCAGCGACTTCGACGGCTTCACCATTCCACCGGATGACATCGCCCTGCCCACCGACCTCCACAAAATCGCCGACCGCCTCACGCAGGCCGGCGTCTCCCCCACCGACATCGAAAAAATCGCCCACACCAACGCCCAGCGCGTGCTGGAACAGGGCTGGCGGTGAA
>CAZEFM010000142.1:0-6007 GCA_964511575.1 uncultured Phycisphaeraceae bacterium
GTGACTCAACCACAAATAGCAATAATTCGGCTGACGGAATACGCTCCTATCGCGCGGCCGGGGTACTTGCTCAGCTTCCTTCCTCCTTGCCCAACCTGCCGGGGCCAACCCTTCCCGTTGGAGAAGACAGGCGACGGGTACCGAATCTCCAGCAATTCTTTGTTCGAACGTGGTGAGTCTCGGATTGATCAAAGCTACTTTGAGTTCCACCTGTTCGACCTAAAGCATCGAGGTCGAGCACCTTCCGCTCCATCACCAGTACAACCGTAGCAGGCGTAAACTCACTCGACCTTCAACCTCGCCAAGAACGTGAGAAGAATGAAACATCGATTGCGCATCTACAGGGACACCGTGACTCGTATGCTGGTCAGGCTAAGTTCGCTTATTATTGTTATTGCGCCGCTTTACGCTTGCTCGGCGGCTTCGGAAGAACATCCAATGCAGCAAATCATCAACGAGGTTGCATCGCGTGGACTCGCCCCATCGCTTGCGCAATGGCGGGCGCAATTCCGGTATGACGATGAGGTGAAGACGGCTTCGGCGCCGTTCCTGAAAACGTTGGGCGAGTTCAGCTCGCTGATGGATGATGAGGACGTGTCATCCATTTTCCACAGGTCACAAAGCCTGGAGCGCATGAAACCCATTGACGAAGATTTGGCTGAGTTGATTGAGCAGTTTGTCTCAGATCATGAGGACACCATCGAAGCGTATGGCGAGGCAGTGGAAAATTACTATCACTGCCCTGCCTATATCCCGGAAGATGTTTCAAACGATCGCCTTCTCGACGAGTGGCGCAATGGCGTTCGTGTGTGGTATCTCGCCAACCTTCACGCGCAGGCGACCGGCGAATCATGGGAAGTCGCTGATGCGCTTGAGCGAATGGGAGATTTAAACTGGATGTTCGACCATGTCCCGGGCCTGAAGGCGGCGATGATCCGCGTTGAATCTGACGCGCTTTTTGTGACTGCGGTTGAACATGCGCTAAGCCGCACCGATCTGCCCTACGACGAGGTCTTACAATTCTGGACGCTTTGTCGCGACCGAGTCGAAACCTATGACCACGCACGGCTGGTCGCGTCGGAGATCGCTCATCTGTGCGACCTCCAATCGTACAACTCCGCGACGTCGAAACCGCAGCACATTGATGCGATTAACGCGCATGTCCACCTATACGACCGCGTTGTCGCGCTGAGATCCAAACCCGGGGAACTCTACGCGGAACTGCTGACATTGAAGGATTCTGGAGCGAACAACTCTGGAGCAAACCATGTGAATGAAACGGTGAATTGTCTGCTTGCTTCGCTGGAGGTGCAAAGCAGGCTAACCCTGTTGCAGACCGCATGCGCGATCGACATGCATCAACAGATGCATCAGGAATGGCCGACGTCACTCGACGAAGTGAATGATTTCACTCCCGATTCATTCACCGGCAAGCCTCCCGTCTACCGACGCACGGATGATGGCGGCATCGTCTTGAGTGAGATAACTCCATCGTCCGAACTGGCTGCACCTTTGACCGTGCGGCTGTACGAGACGGAACTGCGTCCCTATACCTATTGAAAACCCTGTCGTCGTCGCAATATCACTCCACCGTCACGCTCTTGGCGAGGTTGCGGGGTTTGTCGACGTCGTGGCCTCTTAGGACGGCGGCGTGGTAGGCGAGCAGTTGCAGGGGGATGACGCTGACGATCGGTTGCAGCGGTTCGGGCAGGGCGGGGATGGTAAAGACGGAGTCGGCGTATTTCTCGATTTCGCGGTCGCCTTCGGTGGCGACGGCGAGGATGCGGCCGCCGCGGGCGCGCACCTCTTCGATGTTGCTCATCACCTTGTCGTACTGGCTGCCCTGCGTGGCGATGAAGACCACGGGCATGCCTTCGTCGATCAGCGCGATGGGGCCATGCTTCATTTCCGCGGCAGGCATGCCCTCGGCGTGGATGTAGCTGATCTCCTTGAGCTTCAAAGCGCCTTCCAGCGCGATGGGGTAGTTGTACCCGCGGCCGAGGAACAGCCAGTTTTCGCGATCAATGTGCCGTTCGGTGCAGCGGCGGATGTGGTCGGACTGTTCGAGCACGCGGCTGACGTATTCGGGCAGTTGCTCCAGTTCCCTGAGGTAGCTGCGCATCACCTCATCGCTGATGAACTTTCGTTTGCCGACGTACAGCGCGAGCATGGTGAGCACGAGCACCTGCCCGACGAATGCTTTGGTGGAGGCGACGCCGATTTCAGGCCCCACGTGCAGATAGACGCCCGCATCGGTTTCACGCGCGATGCTGGAGCCGACGACGTTGACGGCACCGAGCGCCAGCGCGCCGCGTTCCTTGGCTTCGCGCAAGGCGGCGAGAGTATCAGCCGTTTCGCCTGACTGGCTGATGGCGATGATGGTGGTGCCATCTTCGATGATCGGGTTGCGGTAGCGGAACTCGCTGGCGTACTCGGCTCGCGCGGGAACCTTGGCGAGATCTTCAAAGAGGTACTCGCCGATCTTGCCCGCATGGAACGCGGTGCCCTGCCCGGTGAGCAGGAAGCGTTTGGCGCGGACGAGGTCGCGGGTGTAGTTGGAGATGCCGCCCAGCACGATACGGCCCTCGCGCTGGTCGACGCGGCCACGCATTGAATTGCGGATCGATTCGGGCTGCTCCATGATCTCCTTGAGCATGAAGTGCTCGTAACCACCCAGTTCGATCTGTTCGAGGTCCATGTCCAGCGCGGTGACTTCGCGCGAGACGGGCACGTTGTCGATGGTGGTGGTTCGGAAGTTGACGACCCACGGCTCGCCGTTGGCTTTGTCTTTCGGGCCGGCACACAGCCGGGCGACCTGGTAGTCATCGAGGGTGATGACCTGCGTGGTGTGGCTGATGATGGCGGAGGCGTCGGAGGCGACGACGTACCCGTTGTCCGCGATGCCGATGATCAGCGGCGAACCCTTGCGGGCGCAGATGAGCGTGTTCGGTTCGTTCTCACACAGCACAGCGATGGCATACGCGCCGTTGACTTCCTGCAGCGCTGTCTGGACCGCCGTTTCAAGGTTGCCATCGTAAAGCTGGGCGATCAGGGCGGCGAGCACTTCGGTGTCGGTTTCGGAGGTGAAGGTGTGGCCCTTGCCTTCGAGGTAGCGTCGCAGGGTGGCGTAGTTTTCGATGATGCCGTTGTGGACGAGGGCGACGTGGTGCCCGCTGCGGGTTTTTCCGCGATGCGGGTGGGCGTTGGCTTCGGTGGGGCTGCCATGGGTCGCCCATCGGGTGTGGGCGATGCCGACGGTGCCCTGGAACCCGCCGAGGCTGGCGACGGTTTCCTCGAGGACGCTGACGCGGCCGACCGACCGGGCGATGTTAAGTTGCCCATCGGCGAGCACGGCCATGCCCGCGGAATCGTACCCGCGATACTCCAGTCGCTTGAGCCCCTCGATGAGCAGCGGTTCAACCTGCTTGTTGCCCACGTAAGCGACGATTCCACACATTGTTAGATTCCTTCTACATGTCCCCGAGACAACACGCGGGCCGCAGCATCACGGGTTCGACCGCCCGGGTGTGATTAGCAATCCATCGGCCCATCGAAGCGACTGGTCCAGCATTTTACCGGCCGAAGATGATTTTAAAGCATGCCCGGGGTCTGGAGCCCAGGATGTGGGACCGGCCTCTGTCTTCTGCCTTCCGGCGTCCCCCTCGAGTGACCAGCCGGCCTCGTTCGTCAGGTCGGGATGAGGGCGCGGCGGCGGGGGCGGGGCGGTTGGCCGGGGACGGAACGGCGGATGCGGCGCGGCTCCCAGATGAGTTCTTCGGGGCGGGGTTGTCGTCGCGCCCGGCGGCGTGCGGCGGCGTCGCCGGGGGGCATGGGCACGTGGTGCGTCAGGCGGAGGTCACCGCGACCGTAACGCGGCAGATCGACCTGCCAGAACCCCTGACCGCCGGGGTACTTGCTGGTGGCGAGGCAGGGCGCCCCGGCGTTGATGAAGGTGACGCCCTTCATGTCGCCGCTGCTGGGCTCGTAGATCCACGGGCGATGGATGTGGCCGTGGAGAAAGACGATGCGTGCGGGGCAGTCGGCGAGGAGGCGTCGCACCGCCCGACCATCGGACACGCGGTTGTTGAACGCCATCGGCCGAACATTGGCGGGGGTGGACAGCGGGTAGTGGCACAGGACGAGCAGGCCGTCCTTTTTGGTGAGGCCCGCCAGGTATTCGCGGGTCTGGTCGATCTGTCGCCGCCCCAGTCGGCCACAGGAAAGCATCAGCCGCGGCCTGGCGGCATCCAAAGCGAGGAAGTGCCAGTGGTCATCGAGCTGCTCAAAGTGCGGAAACTGCTGGGGGAGCAGGTGTTCCATCAGTGCTTCGACACGCTGGTGGCGGGCGGAGTGGAAGGTGTAGCGGTCGTGGTTGCCCGGCACGAGGGTGACGTCGTAGCTGTCGCTGAGCGGCTTGAGGAGGTTGGCAACGTCGATGAACTCGTTGTCGAGCGACGTGGTGGTCACATCGCCTGTGAGCAGGACGCGGTCGGGGTTGATGGTGGGGATTCGCTGGAGCGTGGGCTTGAGCAGCACGTGCTTGAAGGCGAACTGGCGATTGAGCCATAGGTTGGTCTGGCCGATCAGCCGCTTGCCCAGCAGTTCGTTGGGCGCGCAGCGGGTTCGGTAGTGGTGGAGGTCGCCGACAAGCGCGATTCGCACGGGTGTTCCCCTTCAGAGCGTGGCTTCAGAATAGTACGCGACGAAGCGCGTGGCGGTTCCGCGGCCCAATCCTCAATAAGCAACAATCAACCGGTTGATTCCGCCTTCCCGATCGCCACTCACCGGCTGAGCCATTGCCAGAGCCACATGGCGGCGGTGAGCAGGATGGACAACACGATGCAGGTGACGATGGGGAAGTAGATGGTGACCCGTTCGCCCTGGTGGACGATATCGCCGGGCAGGCCGCGAAACCCCAGTCGGCCGAGCCCCCAGACGATCAGGCCAAGGACAACGAGCACCACGCCTGCGATCAGGATGAACCGCCCCATCTGCTGCATGTGTCGGGAGTATTGTAGGCGCGGCGGATGGGGAGGGTGTGTATCGGTTGGGGGATCCACCCACTTCATGGGTGGGCTTTGGGGTGGAGGGCGGAGGCGGTGTGGTAGGATGTGCGGGAAATCAGGAGGTTCACATGCTGAACGGAAGTCGAGCGTGGCGGACGGTGCTGGGGGTCGCGGCGGGTGTGCTCTTGGCGGGCTGCGGTGAGGGACGCGAGTACATCAGCGTGGGCACCGCGCCGGTGGGCGGGGCGTTCTACACGGTGGGCGGCGCGATCACCGAGGTGATCAACGACCAGCAGGAAGAACACAACTGGCGGGTGACGGCTGAATCGACCGGCGGGTCGATGGAGAATATCCGCCTGCTTGAACAGGGCGAAATCCAGGCGGCGATGTCCAACGCGTCGATCACGTTCTTCGCGGTGCGCGGCACGGAGGGATGGGACAAGGCTTACGATGTGCAGTCGGTGATGACGCTGTTCCCGAACGTGGCGCTGTTCATCACGCGGGCGGATTCGTCCATCGAACGGGTGCAGGACCTCAAGGGCAAGCGGGTGTACGTGGGGCCTGAAGGCGCGGGGTTTGAGTATTTCGTTCGGCCGATCCTCGCGGCGCATGGGGTCGGGTTCGATGAGATCACGCCCGTGTTCGCCTCGCAGCAGAACGCGGTGGACCTGCTGGCGGACGGTTCGGTAGCGGCGGCGATGCTGGGCGGCGGGGTGCCGACGCAGTCGATCACGACGGCCGCAACGTCCATGGACATTCGCTTCGTGCCTTACGATGAGGAAGCGAAGGAAGCGCTGCTGCGCGACTACTCGTTCTTCGAGCGCGTAACGATTCCCGCGGAAACGTACCCGAAACAGAGCGAGCCGTATCACGGTTTGAACGTGGGTTCGGCACATCTGATCGTTTCGGCGGAGGCGGATGAGGAGTTCGTGTACCAGTTCACGCGGCTGGTGTTCGCCAACCGGGAGGCGATCAAGGCACGGGTGGCGGCAGCGGGTGCA
>CAZEFM010000143.1:0-5911 GCA_964511575.1 uncultured Phycisphaeraceae bacterium
ACGCGCTGCTCGTCGCGCCGCGCAACGCCGCCTTTTTCGCCGCCGCGCTCGCCGACCTGCAGGGCATGGTCGCCGCCAGCGAACTGCCCGAAGGCTTCGCCCCCCGCGCGATCGTCTACCTCGCCCCGCCCTTCCGTCACACCCATTGCGATGGCAAGCAGGTGGTCGTCCACCGACGCAAGGAAAGCATGCACGAAATCTTCTCGCTTAACCTCTACCCGGGGCCCAGCGCGAAGAAAGGCATCTATGGCGTGCTGCTGAACATCGGTGAAAGCGAAGGATGGATCACCGTCCACGGCTCCACCGTGCAGGTCATCACCCCCTACGACAACATCGTCACCATCCTTCACGAAGGCGCCAGCGGCGCGGGCAAGAGCGAAATGCTCCAGTACGCCCACCGCGAAGCCGACGGCCGACTGGTGCTGGGCGAGAACATCGTGTCGGGCGAAAAGCGATATCTCGCGCTCAACCAGGCGTGCGAACTGCGGCCGGTCACCGACGACATGGCGCTGGCGCACCCGAACCTGCAGAACACCAGCGGCAAGCTCGTCGTGCAGGACGCGGAGCAGGCGTGGTTCGTCCGCATCAATCACATCGACCGGTATGGCGTGGATCCGCACCTGGAACGGCTGTGCGTCGAGCCGAGCGAACCGCTGCTCTTTTTGAGCCTGTACGCCCAGCCGCGTGCCACGTGCCTCATCTGGGAGCACATCGAGGACGCCCCGGGCAAGCCGTGCCCCAACCCGCGTGTCATCCTGCCCCGCCGCATCGTCCCGGATGTGGTGAACGAGCCGGTGGAAGTGGACATTCAGAGCTTTGGCGTGCGTGCCCCGGCGTGTACCCGCGAGAAGCCGACGTATGGCATCATGGGGCTGGTCCACTTCCTGCCGCCGGCGCTGGCGTGGCTGTGGCGGCTGGTTTCCCCCCGCGGGCACGACAACCCCTCCATCACCGACACCACCGGCATGAGCAGCGAAGGCGTGGGATCGTACTGGCCCTTCGCCACAGGCCGCCGTGTCGATCAGGCCAACCTCCTCTTCGAACAGATTCAGCGGACGCCCAAAACCCGCTTCACGCTCTCACCCAACCAGCACATCGGTGCATGGCGCACCGGGTTCATGCCCCAGTGGTTGGCGCGTGAATACGTCGCGCGACGCGGCGGGGCGAAGTTCCGGCCGGGCCAACTCGTCGAATCGCGATGCCCGCTGCTCGGCTACGCCCTGCAGAGCATGCAGATCGAAGGCAGTGCCATCCCGCGCTGGTTCCTGCAGGTCGACACCCAGCCGGAGGTCGGCGTGGAAGCCTACGATGCCGGTGCCGCCCAGCTTGCCGACTTCTTCCGCAAGCAGTTGACACCCTTCCTTGAGGATGCGGACCTGCACCCGCAGGGACGGCAGATCATCACGGCGGCGCTGGACAACGCCACCGTCCAGCAGTACGAAGCACTGCTGCCCGCGTAATTGGGCACACATAACCGCCCCCCCCAGCAGCACCGCATTCCATCGGGATGCGGTGCTGTTACGCGCGATGGAAACATGGTGTCTACCCGGGATCGCCATCCCCCGGGCTTTCGGGATGACGCGTCTGTGGAAAATTTTTGAGATGGGATGTTAAGTCTCCGGGACGTTTTGGAATAAACGTTTCGTTGGGGGAGGAACGGACCACGCGTTATGGACCAGAATGCTGTTGTTCGCATCATGTGGCGGAATCGCAGCAAACTGATGGCCTATATCTGGACCATCGTGCACGACCCGCACCTGGCGGATGACATTTATCAGGATGTTTCGATCACCGCGCTGGCCAAGCACGATGAGATCAACGACGAAGACCACCTGTACAAGTGGCTGCGACAGGTGGCACGGTTCAAATCCCTCAAAGCGCTGCGGGAAAAACATCGCGATCCGTGCGCACCATCCGGTGAACTGCTCGAACGGCTCGAACATGCGTGGGAACGATTCGATGATTCATCCGATTCCGATCGGATGGATGCGCTGCGCTGCTGCCTTGAAAAGCTCAGCCCCTACGCCACACGACTGATTCACCTGCGGTATGGCGAGGGCCTCACCGGCCAATCGCTCGCCGATCGCGTCAACCGGAAAGTCGACACGATCTACGTTGCTCTGTCACGCATTCATCGTTCGCTGCTCATGTGCATTCGCAAGATCGAGGAAGCACCGCCGCCGATCGTCAAACCATGATCGACACGCCTGAACAATTTGATCACGCGCTCGATGATGAAGCGTTCATCAAGCTGGTGCTGCGTCATCTGGACGACTGCACCACGCCCGAGGAAACGCAGACGCTGTGGTTAATGCTGGAGCGCGACGATGAAAAGCTGCAGCTTTTCACGGCGTTGTCGATCCAGGCGTGCGAAGTCATGGAGATCGTCAAACCGCAACACGATGTGGCTGAGGAACTCGCGGCCGATGACACCGATGCGATGGGTTTGCTCGCCGAGGTGCTTGCGATCGAGGAGCGTGCCATGCGTCGCAAGGCGATGGCGCAGATCGAACGCGACAAAGCTGAGCACGAACGTTCGTCGATGCCGACGGTGGATCGATACCAGTTCGACCCCACGCCGGTGCGGCACATCGTGATTCCGCGGACGATTGCCTACGGCACGCTGGCGGCCGTGGCGGCGATGCTGCTCATGTTCGCTTACGTGGTGTTCCGGCCGACGGCGCCCGTCACGTCGTCATCGACCATTGCCGAGATCCCCACCCCGCCGCCGACGATCGCGCATCTGTCCAGCGGCGTAAACATGATCTGGGCATCGTCATCGGGCCAACCTACGATTGGCGATGTGTTGGATCATCAGAACCTCGAACTGCTGCACGGCGTGGCGGAACTCACCTTCGCCGATGGCAGCGTGGTGCTCATCGAAGCCCCCGCGCAGTTTTATGTGAACGGTGAAAAACGGCTTGACCTGCGGTTCGGCCGACTCACCGGCAACATCCCCCCGGCCGGCGTCGGCTTCGCGGTGCACACGCCCAGCGCCGTGGTGGTCGATCACGGCACGGAGTTCGGCGTGTACGTGGACGTGGCACAACCGCAGACGACGGACATCCACGTCTTCACCGGCGCGGTCGCTGTCTCGCCGGATGCCACCGGTTCATCGCAGGCAATGCTTCTGACGGCGGGCCAGGCGCGACGGGCAACGGCAGGCGTGATCATGCCGCTGACGGATGATGGCCGGGCCTACTTGCGTCGGATGCCATCGCCCTATGAGTTGGCGGTGCGACGGAGCACGCCGTTGGCGTATTGGCGGCTGGGCGACGCCTCGCCGGACGGTCGCATTGTGGATCATGGCAGCGCTCGCGCGGATGCAACGCTGCCGCTGGGCTCGCAGTTCGTGGTGCCTGGCGCGGTGGGTGACCGGAATGCCGCGGTGGCGTTCGAAGGCATGCATGACGGGATGAAGATCGACAAGCTCGCGGGTTTTGGCGAATCCGGGCCTTATTCCGTGGAGGCATGGGTGAAGCCGCCGGCGGACCTGCGGGGCAACTGTCGCATCGTCTCGACGCGCGGCACGGCAGGCGGATTCGCCGTGGGCATCGCCGGCAGCGACAACTCCGCCGACGCTCGAGCGATGACGGTGATGCTCAACGTCTACAACGTTCAGGATTTCAGCACGACGCTGCCCGTTCAGGCGAATGTCTGGACGCACGTGGTGGTGACGGTGGACGACGAGGGCGAGCCGCGCGTCTATCTCAACGGCGAGCTGTCGCCCATGCTGGTGCGTGATGCGCGCCGGGGCGGCTTGCGGCGGGCGTATTTCCCGTTCGAGGAAGTCAAGGCGGATGTGCGCAAAGCGTTTGCCCGGCCAAGCGATGGAACGCTGTACCTGGCGACCAATCCTCCGCCTGCGAACGCGGCGGAAAACGTGATCGACAAGGAGTTCGGCGCGTTTCAGGGCCAACTCGATGAAGTAGCGCTGTATGTGCGAGCGCTCAGCGCGGCTGAGGTGCGCGAGCACTACCGTGCGGCAACACGTGTTGATGGGAAGTGAGACAAGGACCCGGGATGTCACCCGGAATGGCAACGGTTAAATCACGATTCACCCCTTTCAGGAGGATATCACATGTCTCGACGATCGAACGCAGTGAAGGCATTGACGGCGGTGGCTCTGCTCGGCTTCGCCGGTCAAACGATGGCGGCAACGATCACCCTCGGTCAGTACCGCATGGGCGAAGCCGACGCCGGCGCCGTGGCGGGCGGCAACAGCGCCAACCCCACCACCGATTCGGCGGGCGGCAACCATCTGCCGTTGACCGGCAACGTCACCTACAGCAACGACACCCCGGGCGCACTGGGCGGTGCGAGCACGCTCTCCATGCAGTTCACCGGCGGCGCTTCGGACAACACCTACTACATGGGCGACGTCATTGAACCCGGCGAAAACATGGGCTGGGGGATCGAAGCGTGGGCCAAACTCAACAGCGCGGGTGACGGCGTCTTCACCATCGTCGGCAACGGCAACTCGTCCAACGGCGGCCTGTGGATCGGTGGCTTCGGCGGTAGCTGGCAACTGGGCGGCGGCATCATCGCCTTCGTTGACGGCGGTGCCCATGCACTCAACACCTGGACGCACCTGGCGGTCGTCTACGACGGCAACAACACCGTGACCGCCTACGTCAACGGCGTGGCGGTGGGAACCCTCGCCAAGACGCCTTCCCCGTTCAACGACAAAACCGAACTCACCATCGGCGCTGACGGATCGAACGATGTTGTCATCCACGGCATGGACGGCCTGGTCGATGAGGTGCGCATCTTCGCCTTCAATCCCGGCGAGTTCAATCCCGCGACCGACCTGCAGATCAACAGCGTCATCCCCGAGCCGGCGAGCCTGGCACTCATCGGCATGGGCGGTCTGCTCGTGCTGCGTCGACGTCGCTGATCGCAACGAATGATTCGCCACCGCGCGCTTAACGGCGCACGGTGGCTTTGAAAGAAGACGTGATCATGAAACGCACACCACTGCATCTGATGTTGACCGGCGTGTTGTTCAGCGCAACGCAGGTGATGGGTGCCGGCAATTGGCCGCCTCCGGACGTCAACGCCTACGACTGGCAGCCGCAGCCCGACAAGGCGGCGCTCATGGTCGTTGCCGCGCATCCGGACGATGAAGGCATCTTCTTCGGCGGCGCGATCCCCTACTACGCAGCAGGACGCAACCTGCCCACGGTGCTCATCTCGGCGACGAACGGCGACGGCGGACAGAACCACCTCACCCCCTACCCCGACGACATCGTCGGTGAGGCATGGGGCACGAGCGACCTGCGCGTCGGCGAGCTGATGGAGGCAGCGTGGGGGTACGGCCTGCGCAACAAGCCGATCGTCGGCCCGGTGCTTGCCGACCACTTCAATGTGCACGACCTGACGCCCTTCATGGTGCAGCAGATTCGCCTGTATCGGCCGGACGTCATCATCACGCACGACCCGGTCAACGGCGAGTACGGCCATGGGGATCACGTGTACACGGGGCTGGCGGTGATCTCCGCGTTCATGCAGGCGGCGAACCCCAACATCGTGGTCTACGACGATGAAGGCAACGAACTTGCACCGTGGCAGCCGCTGAAGCTGTTCGTGCATCTGCATCCGCACAACACGATGACGCACACGTGGGAGGAGCCGCTGGAAGCGTTCGAGGGCTTGTCCTCGCGCGAAGTGGTGGATGAAGCGATGCGCGCGCACCGCAGCCAGTCGACGGGTTACTGGCAGTGGGAGACGGACCTAGGCGGCGACGACAACAAGCCGGGCGCGCCGCCCTCGCCGACGGTTCGCTGGGCGCCGCACGACTGGTCATCGGAGTTGTGGGGTTTGTACGCCTGGGCCGATGGTTACCGCATCGTTGCTGACAACGACTTTTTCGCCGGCATCGACACGACACAGTACCTTCCCGAGCCGATGA
>CAZEFM010000144.1:0-5593 GCA_964511575.1 uncultured Phycisphaeraceae bacterium
TCAGGTCCGGCCGGGCAAAGTAGAAGTTGCGATCGATCAGGAAATATTCCTGCTCAGCACCCGCGGTGGCGAACACCGGCGCGGGGTTTTCGTGACCGAACAGCTTCAAAACACGCATCGCCTGCTCGTTCAACGCCCGCATCGAACGCAGCAGCGGCGTCTTCTTGTCGAGCGCCTCACCCGTCCACGAGATGAACGCGGTGGGGATGCACAGTGTCGTCCCGTTGGGATTCTCAAGGATGTACGCCGGGCTGGTGACGTCCCACGCCGTATAGCCGCGTGCCTCGAACGTCGCACGGATACCGCCCGAGGGGAAGCTCGTCGCGTCCGGCTCACCCTGAATGAGCTGCTTGCCGGAGAACTCCGTCACCGCACCACCCAGGCCGTCCGGCTCGAGGAAGCTGTCGTGCTTCTCAGCGGTGAAGCCGGTGAGCGGGTAGAAGACGTGGGCGTAGTGCGTCGCGCCCTTTTCGATCGCCCATGCCTTCATCTCCGCAGCCACCATGTCCGCCAGCGAGATATCCAGCTTCTCGCCACGCTCAATGGTCCGCTTCAGCGAGCGATACACCTGCTTGGGCAGGCGCTCCTGCATGACCGCGTCGCTGAAGACGTTGACGCCGAACAGCTCCTTGGTCGGGGTTTCGTTGAAGTTCAGCGGGGGCGAGATCGGTTTGTAGTGGTTGACCGCCGAAACCGCCTGCAAACGTACCGTGCTGCCACTCATGGGATGTACTGCTCCAAAGGGGGTGGACTGAGGGTTGGTTCTTCTCCGAGGCCGTGGGCTTTCGTACCCACCGCTGACCAGTTGGGATCTCCCGGTGCGACCACGCTGAATCAGCAGTTCCCGCCCGTCGGTGATGCTCACGATCTAAGCACCCCCTCGCGGGAATCGACCACGCTCCTCCCTATTTTGCAACCCCCGTGCCACATCGCGCCCGAGCCCGGGGAAGATTTACATAATACGCTGATAACCCACGTCTTATCGGGTCCAAAGAAGTGTCCGGCCCACTTTTACCCACCTAGCGGAATGCCCATTAATTAGGCAGTGGGCCATCCCCGCACCTCATTCGTAACCAGCCGTGCCCGCCCATTGCGCGACGGGAGCCCTGTCCGGCCAGCGCCCCAAACGACAAACCCGCCCCTTCGGGAGGCGGGTTCGTGTTGCTATTCCGTTGAACGGCCGCGGGTCAGGCACTGAACGAGCTGCCGCAGCCGCAGGTGCTCGTCGCGTTCGGGTTGTTGAAGACGAAGCCGCGGCCCATGACCTCATCCTTGAAGTCGATGGTCGTACCGTTGAGGTACAGATAGCTCTTGGGGTCGCAGACGATCTTCACGCCATGCTCCTCGAAGAGCTCATCATTTTCCTTGTGCTGCTCGGTGAGGTCCAGCAGGTAGTTGAACCCCGAGCAACCGCCGCCGCGGACACCCACACGCAGTCGAATCTTTTCCGCATCGAGTTCCTGCTGCTCCACGATCGTCTTGATTTCGCGGGCTGCGGTCTCGGTCAGCTTGATGGCCATGATTCACTCCATCCGAAATTCAGGGCTAATCCAATTCTGGACAGCGGTTTTCCCCCTGCCCATCCGCTACCGATTATATCGGGCGAAGACGTCCCGGCCAATCACTGATTGCAACTGATTTGCAACTCCCCCCACGACCCCGTTCACGACGAGCCCGAACCGCCCTTCCGCCCGCCTGGCCGGTCCTTTTCCAGACCCGCCGCCCGGTACAACGCCGTCACCTCCGACGATTCCAGCATCCGCCACTGGCCGATCCCCAGCCCCTTGAGCTTCAGCGGCCCGATCGCCGTCCGCTGCAACCGACGCACCTTGTACCCCAATCGCGCCAGCATGCGGCGAATCTCGCGGTTCTGACCCTCCCGCAGCGTCACCTCCAACTGTGTCCGATCCCCCGACCGCCGATCCGTCGTGTGCCCCAACAGCTTCACCGAAGCCATCGCCGCCTTCTTGGCGCTGCCCCGAGCGCGAGGCTGACGCTGCGCCAGGTAGATCCCCTCGCGCAGCTTCTCCACGTCCGCAGGCGACAGCTTGCCCCTGACCGATACGATGTACTGCTTCGCCACCTCATATCGCGGGTGTGTCAGCCGATTCGCCAGCTCCCCATCGTTCGTCAGCAGGATCAGCCCCGTCGAGTCGGCATCCAGCCGACCCACCGGGTACAGCCGCTTATCAATATGTTCCGGCAGATCCACCAGATCGAGCACCGTCACCCGACCCAGCTCATCGCTCGTCGTCGAAATCGCCCGCCGCGGCTTGTGAAGCGCGATATACAGCTTCGAACCGGCACCCTTGCGGCTACCCGACGATCGGCGGATCGGCTGACCGTCCACCGCCACCCGGTCCCGCACCGGATCGACCCAGGCGGGTAACGCATTGACACGGCGGCCGTTCACCGTCACCCGCCCCGCCGTGATCAGCTCCTCCGCATCCCGCCGCGACGCCACCCCCGCATTGGCGAGCACCTTCTGCAGCCGCTCCCCGCGCGAGGCATCCTTGTAGCTCTCGGGCACATCCTTTTGGTCTTTCCTGCGATTCACCGGTTGGCTCCTGCCCCGCGCGGGCGGCCGTGCATCATAGACAGTTTCTTTGCATTTGTTATCTGCTTGAAATGCAGCCACTTAAAACAGCGGCTGCGCCCACGCGCCCACAAAAATCGGTAAGGTTTCGCCGTGCCCGTTTGGATTTACTGGTAGAGATGGGAACAAACGCGATGAACATGTCGCACGATGCCGCCCGGGTGATGCAGGACCTGGCGATCCGCTGGACGCAGGCCCAGCCGACGGTCGCATCGTTTATCACATCCCTCGTGCCCGACTTCCACGATGCCGAGGACGTGCTGCAGCGCGTCGCCGCCGCCGTGGTACGCATGTATGGCGAGTACGACGCATCGCGACCGTTCGTCGGCTGGACCCTGGGCATCGCCCGCATCGAGGTCCTGCGGTTCCGCAGCGAAAGCGGCCGCGACCGCCACGTCTTCGACGACGAGGCCGTCAACCGCATCGTCGAAGCCTACGAGGTCGTGCTTCCCGAGCTGGACGACACCCGTGAAGCACTCAACAAGTGCACCCGGCAGCTTCGTGGCCGGGCGCGCCAGCTTGTCGAACTGCACTACGTGCGCGAACTGCGACCCACACGCATCGCCCAGCAACTGGGCATGAGCGCCAACGCCGTCTTCGTCGCGCTGCACCGGGTGCGCACCGCCCTGCGCAAGTGCGTCGAGGCACGGTTGGCAGCCACCGGAGGGCAGGCACGATGACCGAACCACGCGAACTCATCAGCGCCTACCTCTACCACACGCTCAGCCCCGAACAGGCCGACCAACTGTGCACGTGGGTCAAAGCCGACCCGCGCAACGCGCAATGGTTCGCCCGGGAAACCTTCATCCACCGCCAGCTCCGCGACATGCTGGTCGGGACCGCCAATCAGCGACTCGAGGCGACTTCCGTGGCCGGCGAGTCGTTCGACCCCAACGATTCGTCCTTCGGGTCGCATCTGCTCATGCAGGTGCTGGAAGAAGACCGCAAGGCCACCGAACGTCGCGCCCGGCAACAGGCGGAGCAGGACTCGCAGGAAGCAATGCGGCTGCGCGCCGAAGCGGAAGAGCGACGCAAAAGCTTCAGCCTCATCGCCCCCTCGTCGCAGGACCTTCCCCCCGTGCGGCACATCGTCATCCCTCGAGCGGCGGTGTACGGCGCGGGCATGCTCATCGCGGCGTTGATCGCGCTGGCGGTGCTCCCGTACTTCTCCAACACGACATAGACACCCAACCCCACCGTCCCGTCGTCGCCCGCTTTGGCGACGCTCGTATCGACCGTCGATGCCATCTGGGACGACCAGGGCCCCACGCTGTCGCCCGGCAAGGAAGTGCCCTCCGGCAGCATCACCCTCCGCAGCGGCCTGGCGCAACTGCGATTCCACAACGGCGCAACCGTCATCCTGCGCGGCCCGGCAACGTTCGAACCCATCGATCTCGATCGCGGCCGACTCCACAACGGCCAACTCGTCGCCCACTGCCCGCCCGGATCCGAAGGGTTCAGCATCCTCACCCACAGCTCGCGCATCGTGGACCTCGGCACCGAGTTCGGCGTCACCGTCGAAGACGACCACCGCACCCAGGTCCACGTGTTTCAGGGGCGGGTCATCGCCGCCCTGCCCGGCACCGACAACAGCGAAGCACAGCGCATCGAAACCGGTCAAACGGTTCGGATCGATGCCACGACGAACACCATCGAACGTTTGGCGTCCAACGATGTCCACTACACCCGACAGATGGTCCGCACGCTCGATCTGGCGGACATCGTGGCGGGAGGCGATGGCCGGGGCGCCAGAACCGATGCGGGCATCGACCCGGTGCGCGGCACGATCGTCACCCGACCGGTCCCGCTGAGCGACGACGCGTGGAACCGGGAGGGCGACGGCCTCTTCCGACCCGTCACGGGAAGCCGATACATCGCCGGCGCATTCGTGCCCAACCCGGCGCGCCAACCGGTGGTGATCGATCCCGCCGGACGCACGTTTGACGATTGCCCCAGGACGGACGGCATGGTGTACGGCTTCATCTGGGCCGGCACACCGCCCGTCGCACCCACCATGCAACCGATCGACATCGCAAGTGAAGACGTTCACGATGCGAATGGGCGATTCATCGTTGCCGCCACCAACATGGGGTGGACGATCGACCTGCAGGCGCTCGCCGGCGGATCGACCGATCTGGCGATGCATCGCTTTACCACCATCGTGACCAACCTTGAAGCGACGCGTGCCTTTGACCCGGGCTATCGCCTCGCACGTCGATCCGCGGACTTCTGGGTGCTCGTGGATGGTCAGGTGCGGTTCAGCCGCACCGACCTCACGAGCAACGATGGCAGGATCAGCGTCGATGTCGCGCTGACGCCTGCCGACCGCTACCTCACGATCATCGCGACCGATGCGGGCAACACCAACGTGTTTGACTGGTTGATGCTGCATCGTCCGACGATCGAGATGATCCACACCCGTGCAACTCAGCCGTGAGCGGGATGTACGCCGCTCAACACTTTTTTCCTTTAGGAGGATTCCATGTTCAGTCTCAGCAATGCAGGTCGTTCGTTGATGGTCGCGTTGGGTCTCGCCGTGGCGGCGCCCACGTATGGCGTCATCCTTCCCGTGAGCAACCCCTCGTTCGAGTCGGTGCAGAACGACCAGGGTGGTTGGACGCATGAGGGCAACACCGACAACTGGTCGAACCACTTCAGCGGTCTCGCCACTTCGCTGGTACCCATGGCCAACGCGGACGGCAACTGGTACGTGGGCGTCAGCTCCAACGCCAGCATCGGCAAGCGCGGGGGATACCAGCAGCTCGACGGCTACACCTTCGAAGCGGGCTACGAATACACCCTCGAGGTGGCGGTCGGCCGACGCGGCGACCACGACACGCTGAATCTGGCGTCGACGCACTGGGGCATCGCGCTGGGCTACTTCGAAAGCGGCACACTGACCATTCTCGATGAGATCGATGGAATGATTTTCAAAGGTGAGGGCGGTGTGTTCCACGATGTGTCGCTCGTCTACACCGCCGATGCTGCCGCCGCGGG
>CAZEFM010000145.1:0-5549 GCA_964511575.1 uncultured Phycisphaeraceae bacterium
CCGTACACCATCTGGTCCGAGGTGACGTCCGCGCAGATGACGCGCTTGTGTCTTAACCGTCATGATTTTGCGATCAACATTGCCTATGTCGATGGCTCCGCAGCGCGTGTGGTGCTTAACGGGTTGTGGAATCAGCAGTGGCATGCGAAATGGGTTTTCACGGCGGAGCGTTTCGTCGCCCACCCATGATCCGCAGTTGCCCGGATACTCAGCGGCGGGCGCGGTGGAGGCACTGCCGACCTTCGGCGGAATGCCGGGATGATCACGAGCCCGATACCGATGACCAAGTCAGGTTGAAGCGGGCGAGATATTTGCGCAGGCGGTCGGCGTCGTTGGTGGTCGAGCGCTGGGTGCGGGAGACGGCGAAGAGACGTCGACCTGCCTCGGAAAGCGAACGCGCGTTGCGACATGTCTCGATGACAAAGGCGAGTTGAGGGCGATCGAACGGGTCGAGCAGTTGGATTGCTTCGGGGCTCAGCACCTCGGCGAGCAGCGACTCGTGATCGGCAACGGGTGTGCCGGCCGTCCACGCAGTCTGCAGTCGCTGTACCTCCTGATCGACGAGATCAACGTTGATGCGACCGGCGGGGGCGAGTGTCGCCATGCGCGTCACCGCGGCGGCAAGGTCGCGGAAGTTGCCTGACCACGTGGCATCCGCGGATTGGGCGAACGTCAGAAACCGGCTGCGCGCCTCCTTGTTGAACCGCACCTGCCGCCCGACGCGCTGGGCGAAACGATCAAGTTCATAATCGAGGTTCGGCTCGATGTCCTCCCGTCGCTCCGCCAATCCCGGTAGGCGGAATGGCCAAAGATTGATGCGTGCCCATAGATCCTCACGAAACGCGCCTTGGCGCACCCGCTCGGCAAGGTCGCGGTTGGTGCCGCACAACAACTGAAAGTCGCTTTCCCGCTCGCGATCGCTGCCGACGGGCAGGAAGCGCTTTTCCTCGATGGCGTGTAGCAGCATGGCTTGTTCGTCGAGTCCCAACTCGCCGATTTCATCGAGAAAGAGCATGCCGCCGTTGGCTTCGCGCAGCAGGCCGGGGCGATCCTTCACCGCGCCGGTGAATGCGCCGCGCGTGTGGCCGAACAGGGTGGACATGGCACTGTCGCCGCGCAACGTGGCGCAGTTCACCTCGACGAACCGTCCCGCCACCTGTCTGCGCTGATGCTTGAGGTCGTAAATGCGCCGCGCCAGCGCCGACTTGCCCGCGCCGGTCGGCCCGGTGAGCACGATGGGATCGGTGGTGTGGATGGCGACGTGCTCAAGCTGTTCGATGATCGCGTTGAACTTGGCGTTGCGCGTGGCGATGCCCGCCTTGAGGAACGACAGGCTTTCCTGTTGCTCGCGCGCGAAGCGTGCCGCCAGTCGGTCGTACTTGGACAGGTCCAGATCGATGATGCGGTAGGTGCCTTCCACGGACGTGGCGGCGCGACCCCGTCGCGGTGGTGGGGCGGTCTGCAGCAGTCGGCCGGGCAGGTAGCGCGCTTCGGTCAGCAGAAACAGGCAGATCTGCGCCACGTGCGTGCCGGTGGTGATGTGGATGAGGTAATCCTCGTGCTCCGGATCGAACGGGTACGCGCGAGCGAAGTCGTGCAGGCTGCCGTACACATCCTCGAACGCCCACGGATCGCGAAACCGCATTGTGTGCAGATTCACCTGCGTCTCGGGCGACACTTTGGCGATGTCATCACGCACGATGTGTGAAAGCTTCTCACATCGTGATTCGCACAGCAGCTCGAAGCGATCGACGAGCAGGTCCTCCTGCTGACAAAGCGCAATGCTCGGCCGCCATCGCTCCCACCGGCCATCGTCATAGCCCGCGTCGAGGACGCTGCCAAGCAAGCCGAACACAACCAGCGGACGACGATCCTGCATAGCGAAATTTATAATAACTGATTTACCCAGATAGCAATAGCCGCTATTCAACTCGGCGAAATTGTCTCTCCAGAAAAATGTCGTGGTCGTAAGCATTGTGTGTTACACAAGTTGTGGCGAACGAACGGGCGCGTTTGCGCAGCTGGCACGCGATTCGTTTTAGTTTGGGGCAATTCAGCAGGGTCGGCCGTGCCGGTCGGCCCTCAGTCACGGGAGCCCAGCCATGGCGAACAAGAGCCTCTTCCAGTCGATCCGCGGCAAGCTGTTGCCCCGCACCGACACGCTCAACGAGGAGCATGCCGCTGCGTACGCGTTCGAGCCTCGGCACGCCTTGGCGCAGTATGCCGCGACTGGCTGCATGAACCAGACGTTCTACGCCTCCGCCGAGCAGCAGCTCACCGACGTGCTCATGTTGTGCGCATCGGTTGAGCCGGAATTCATTGCACGCACGGCCCTGTATGCCCGCCAGCGGGGTTACATGAAAGATCTGCCCGCGCTTTTGTGTGCGGTGTTGTCGGTGAAGGGGCCAGGGTTGCTCGCGGAGATCTTCGATCGCGTGATTGATCAACCCCGAATGCTGCGCAACTTCGTACAGATCATGCGCAGTGGGGCTGTCGGGCGCAAGAGCCTCGGCTCGATGCCCAAGCGGCTCGTGCAGCAATGGCTTGAACAGCGCAGTGATGAGCAGCTTTTCATCGCCTCGGTCGGAAACGATCCGTCGCTGGCGGACATCATCAAGATGGTCCACCCCCGGCCGAAGACTGAGGAGCGTGCGGCGTTGTACGCCTACCTCATCGGTCGACCCTGTGACGAAACGAAGTTGCCTGCCGTGGTGCGGCAGTTGGAAGCGTACAAGCAGGCGAAGGATCGACGCACATTGGAAGCGCCCGATGTGCCGTTCCAGATGCTCGTTGGCCTCAACCTGCAGCCGTGGGAATGGAAGACGATCGCCCGGCAGGCATCGTGGCAGACGACGCGCATGAACCTCAACACGTTCATGCGACACGGCGTGTTCGATGAACCGCCTATGCAAAAGGTTGTGGCGAACAAGCTGCGCGATCGCAGGCAGATCGCCAGCGCCCGCGTGCTGCCTTATCAGTTGCTCGCAGCGTACGGCATGACAGTCGGCCGACTGCCTGTTGCCGTGACCAACGCGCTGCAGGATGCGATGGAGATCGCCATTGTCAACGTGCCGAAGATCGAGGGCCAGGTGTATGTGTTGCCCGATATCTCCGGATCGATGCATTCACCCGTGACGGGTTACCGCAAGGGTGCGACGACCGGGGTACGCTGCATCGATGTGGCGGCCCTGGTGGCGGCCGCGATCCTGCGGAAGAACCCGCAAACGCAGATTATCGCGTTTGAAAGCAAGGCCGTGCCCGTCACGCTCAACCCGCGCGATTCCGTCATGACCAACGCGCAGCGCCTCGCATCGTTGCCGTGCGGCGGAACCAACTGTTCGGCTCCGCTTGCATACCTCAACAAGCGCAAGGCGACAGGCGACCTGGTCGTCTACGTCTCGGACAACGAATCGTGGATCGATTCACCCTGTTACGGAACGTTTGGCGGCAGCGCGACGAAAACGATGGCGGAGTGGTTGCGGTTCAAGCAGCGAAACCCGCGCGCCAAAATGGTGTGCATCGATGTGCAGCCCTATGCAAGCACGCAGGCAAAGGAACGGCCTGACATCATCAATATCGGCGGGTTCAGCGACCGGGTCTTCACGTACCTTGCTGACATCGCTGCCGATCGCGCGGATGCGGGTTACTGGGTACAGCAGATCGAGAAGATGCGGTTGTAGTGTGGCTTCCGGGGTGGACGGCCGGGCCCGAATGCCGGTGATGAGTACACGTGTAAGTTCACGCATGAATCCTCTTCACCGAAAGGTTGTCGGGCCCGGCCATCGATATGAAAGAACGATACGCGTTGACGAATGGTGACGAGACTACATGGTAAGAGCGTCCCGCAAGGGAAGGCCCCGGGTTCGAATCCCCGTGGTTGTTCACACGACCATAGCTCAGCGGAAATGTTCCGTCGCGCGATGGTCGCCACGCTTCAAGACATGAAGGCGACGAATGCCGGTGAAACTACAAGGTTACTTCCTCCAGGTTGCGGGTTCGAGTCCCGTCGGCTCCATTGATCATCGCGGGGCCGTAGCTCAAGTGGATAGAGCAGGGCGTTCGCAAGAGCGCATGTTTCATCAACACTTGTCGTCGCCTTCTTTGATGTGCGGCAGCATGTCCAGCGACGTGCTCCCGCCGCGTGCTTCGAGCCGATGCACGCGTAGCTCAATCGGTAGAGCATCTATAATGTTTCTCGCTCCTTTGCCGCCGGGCTTTTATTATGAAGTACCAACAGAAAGATACGGCAATGATTACAACGCAGATTCATCCGCACCAACTCATCCCCACCGGTGAAGCCACGGCAATATTGCCCGTGCGCAACGGTGCGGAAAAGCCGATCACCGTCATTGGCACCGAAGCGATACGCGACACGTTTGATGCGCTGACGTTCACGCAGGCGCTGAACTCGCGACTCGCGCCCGGTGTGAGCGATCTGGTCCTGAACCCCGACGCACACTGCGGCTATGGTGCGCCGGTGGGCTGCGTGCTCACTTCGCCCAGCCATGTGTACCCCGGGCCGGTGGGCGTGGATATCAAGTGTTCGATGAGCCTGTTGCAGCTCGATGTGCCCGCGGATGTAATCGAGGATCGCAGCACGCGTCGCGCGCTGATCGATGCGATCTGCGAGCGCGTGCCCACCGGCGCGGGGCGCGGCCAGCGACAGGCTCCCAAGTCCCGCCGTATTCACGAGCAGATCGGCCGCATCGTTGTCGCGGAAGGCGCGACGAAAAACGTGTGCGAAATGCTGGGCATTCCGCGGCAGTGGCGGCATCGCTGCGAAGATGCCGTGCACTTCGGCCACGACGACACGACCGATGCGCTTTATCAGCGGCTCGACCGCCTCATTGCCGAGGGGCACTTCCCCGCGTTCGGCAACAAGATCGCCCAACTCGGGTCATACGGCGGTGGCAACCACTTCGGCGAGTGCGAAGTGGTGCACATTGCCGACAACGACCGGGCGACTAGCGTGGCGAACGCGTTCGGCCTGTGCGACGGGCACGTGGCGTTCCTCTCGCACTGCGGGTCGCGCGGCTTCGGCCATCACCTGGCCATGGGGCAGTTCCGCACGCTGCAGGCGATGTTCGCCAGGTGGAACATCCCGCTGCCCGGCGGCGATCGCGAACTCGTCTACGCGCCGCTCGGCACACCGGAAGCCGATGCGTACATTGACGACATGGCCTTGGGCGCGAACTACGCCACAGTCAACCATCTGCTCATCAACGCGCTGGTGCTTGAAGCGTTCGAGCAGGTGCTGCCGGGCGTGCGGGGTGAGCTGGTCTACTTCGTCAGTCACAACATCGCGCGCAGGGAAGTGGTGCCTCAGAGCAATCAGGTGGAATGGGTGCATCGCAAGGGCGCGACGCGCGCGTTTCCCGCAGGGCATCCGGCTTTGGCGCAAACGCCATTCGCATCGACCGGCCACCCGATCCTCCTGCCGGGCAACCCGCAGGCGGGCTCATCGGTGATGGTCGCCAACGAAGGCGCTGCGGCGAGCTGTTACAGCGTGAACCACGGCGCCGGCCGCGCCATGGGCCGCCGCCACGCCA
>CAZEFM010000146.1:0-5518 GCA_964511575.1 uncultured Phycisphaeraceae bacterium
CAAGGCGTGGTACCTGCTCGCCGACCCGACCGACCTGCCCGTGATCGAGGTCGCGTTCCTCAACGGCCAGGAGTCGCCGACGATCGAAACCGCCGAAGCGGACTTCAACGTGCTCGGCGTGCAGATGCGCGGCTACCACGACTTCGGCGTGAACCTGCAGGACCCGCGCGGCGGCGTCAAGAGCAAGGGCGAGGCATGATCCCCCCACAAGCGACGCGGCATTGAAACACAAGGACCACTGAGTTGGCGAAAGGATTCGACATGCCCAAGGCAATCTTCATTCACGATGGCAGCGCGATCGACTACACCCCCGGCACAGCTGTTCCGGCCGGCGGCGTGGTCGTGCAGGGTGAACTCGTCGGCGTTGCCAAGCAGCCGATCGCGGCGAACGCGCTCGGCGCTCTGGCCGTGGCCGGCGTCTTCGACTTCCCGAAGGCGACCGGCGGCGGCTCCGCGATCGGCGCGGGTGTCAACGTGTACTGGGATGCGACGAACGGTCTCGCCACGACGGACACCGACGGCGGCGCGAACAAGCTGCTCGGCAAGACCGCGCTCGCGGCCGGCGGCGACGCCGAGACGGTGCGCGTGCGCCTAAACCAGTGAACGGACCACGAGAACCACGATGCCTGACATGCTCGCGCAAGGTTCAAGCTGGCTCGAAGATCAGCGGCACGCGCACCTCACGCGACCAGTGGTCTACGAGCGCGGCGGGGAGATGCTCGAACTCCTCGCGACGATCGGTCGCACGCTGTTCGAACAGGTCGATGCGTCCGGAGGCGTCGTGCAGAAGCTCGAATCGCGCGACTTCCTCGTTCGCACCGAGGACCTCGTGCTCGGCGGGCGGCCGACACTGCCGAAGCCCGGCGATCGCATCCGCGAAGAGGCGGGCGGACAGGTGTTCGTCTACGAGGTCATGACACCTCTGGGTGGAAACGAGCCGCCGTTCCGGAACAGCGATCCAAATCGGCGCACCCTGCGCATTCACACGAAACACATTGGCACGGAGGCCATTTCATCTTGACCGGCAGCACGAACACGAACGGTTCGAAGTTCAACGGCACCCATAAGTGGGCCGCGCTCATCGTCACGGTGGTCCTCGCGCTTCTCGCGATCACCGTGCAATGGGGCGTCGTCACGACGAAGCTCGACCACGTTGAGAAGCGGCTAGATGAACTAATCCTCGAAGCGCGCGCCATGCGGGCGGAGTACCAGTCGATCGAGCGGCGCGTGTCGTTCCTCGAAGGCCGCGCCTCGGGCACCGCACCTCCAGCCGCAGGGAGGCAGAATCCATGAGCACGATCACGCAAGTTGCCGACGCGATCGCGTCCGCTCTCAACGATGGCGCGTTCTCACAAGAGTTCACGGCCCAACGGCTGTACCAACCGTCGTTCGAACTGGCCGACCTTGACACGCTCCGCGTGAGCGTGGTGCCGAAGTCGGTGACGGTGACGAACGCCAGCCGCACACACGCATTCCTCGACTGCGCCGTGGACATCGGCGTGCAGAAAAAGCTGTCGGCCGCCGTTGAGAACGCTGACGCTGAGATCGAGGAACTCCTGGTGCTTGCTGAGGAGATCGCTGACCACTTGCGGCAAAAGCGGCTGGAAGCAATGCCAGAGGCGATATGGGTCTCGCTCGAGCACGAGCCGATCTTCGCGCCGGATCACCTCGACCAGCATCGGCAGTTCACCAGCGTTCTGACCGTGACGTACCGCGCGCGAAAGTGAGCCCCCGGAAGCCCAGGAACCCCCGGAAACAACATGCCTGCCAACAATCCCATCATCCGGAAGGTCAACCTGATCATAACGCACCGGCCGCTGTCCACGGTGAGCCTGATCGGCAACTTCACGATCCGCGTTCCCGCCAACGCGACCGGCATCTTCCTGCAGACGGACGACAAGGCAACGGAGTTTGCGCTTGAGCGCAGCCAGCAGATCACGTTCGAGGGCGTGGACCTCTCGCACATCAGCGCGCGAGGCGCTGTCACGGACTTCCTGATGGTGATGGGCTCGAGCAGGTTCACGCACCAATGAGCATCGGACTCGGCAAATCACGCTCGCAGATGGCCCGCGCTGGAATGGTTCCGGCGCGTGTCGGTGCCGTCCCGGTCCGCGTTGGTTTGGTTTCGCTGCGCGTTGGAATGGTTTCGGATCGGGTTGGTTTGGTTTCGACCCGCGTCGGTGTGGTTTCGATCCGCATTGGAATGGTTCCGCGCCGGGTTGGCACGAACGTCTTCAGTCGCGGTGCGCTTCAACCGATCAGTAGCGCATGCGTGCGCTGAGCATCCGCCAACCCTACGCCGAACTGATCCTGCGCGGCGTGAAGAAGATCGAGTACCGCTCAAGGCCGACGAAGATCATCGGCGAACGGTTCTATATATATGCTTCGCGCAAATGGGCCGGTGTGAACGGGCATGAGGCAAATGGCATCGCCGAAGGCGAAGCCCCGACGGGCGTCATCGTCGGCAGCGCGATCATCCGCAAGTGCGTGAAGAACTGCGACGGATACGAGTGGCACTTGTCCGGCGTGAAACGCATGAAGCGCCCGCGCAAGGTCAAGGGTACGCCGCAGCCGGTGTGGTTTGTGCCGTTTTGAATTCGTCGGTCAATCAATCTTTTGGTAGATCTCGCGGTCGTACCCTTCTCGAGCGGCCAAATCGATCATGAGCTGATCGCCATCCCTTGCAAATTGGCCGGTAATCTCGCCGGCGAAGTGGCCGGTGATGATGTAGGTCAGCCGGTTCTTATACGCCTTGTACTTCCCTTCGCCTATAAGCTCGAGTCGATCGTTACGGATGGTGTACTCACGATTCCACCCGTCGTTGCGGAACACGAGGACGGAGGGCCTTTCCACCTCAACATGCTCGACTGACCCATCCAAGGCGACATTGGCTTTTCCTGTCTGAAGCCACGTTCCCCGAATGGGATTGTGGCATCCGCAGAGCACGATGCATTGGAGCAAAAGCGCTGCCTGTAGAATCACTGTTCGCATGGTATCCTCCCGTCAGGCACTACTTGCACGGGTTATTGCCTGCATCTTCGCAGACGTTGCGTCCATTCTGACAGCAGCCCCAACTCATCATGCAGCAGTCGTAGCAAGAGTGCGGGCAGTTACGCCACGGAATGGCCGGATCTTGCGGTGTACCACAAACGAAGTCGCAGCAACTGTGGGCGTCGTGGCACTGCTGCGCCACCTGCGCCGCCTCGATCTCTGCGCACATGCGATGATACTGGTTGCGGGCCCACCTCTTGAAGTTCGCGCAGCTATTGTAGAAGTCGTTCGCGCATGCCTGAGACACATGAGTGAGTTCGTGGGCCAAGGTCTGGCAAAAATTCGCCGCGTTGTTGCAGATGATCACCTCGATCTTGCGCCCGAACAAGTCACACTTGAATTTTGTTTCACCCGAAGGGACGCCTGGAGGACAGTCCTTGCAGCCCACTGTGAAGGAGAACGCCGAAGGATTACTCCCGGGGCCGCAGCAACATCGCTCACTGATCAGATCGAGCGCGTCTTGGATGATCGGCCCCCAGACGGGGTGATTGAGGCAGTCCGTGATCGTCTGTCCGCACGGAGTCGGCAATGGTGTGAAGATGACTCCACCACTTGCAAGTCCGTCGGCAAACTCAACGGTAGCGCCAACTTCATGCTCCTCCTCTTCCACCATGCAAAGGCAGTATTCCTCAGGCGGGGCTGGTGAAAGTGTCACACACGCGGGATCGCAACCGGTGCCGCTGGTGGTGTGGTCATAGGCGCGGAAGCCATGCTTGGCCATAACAATTGACAAATCAGCGCCGTCGACAACTCCGTCCTGGTTCACGTCTCCATCATACCGAGTGAGGTTGCCGGTACGCCCCATGTTGCGCATCACGCGATCAACGTCGTCGTCATCGACATCGGCGTCGTAGTCGGTGTCGCCGTCATTGGGCTCCAATGCGGCGAACGCGCCCGCACCAGTAACCGTTGCAAGGAGTTCGCCTGTGTATCCTGAGAAAATGTACGTCCGGTAGGCGATGGTCTGCTGGGGGGTCAGATACTTCGCCGCCACACGGAAATCAGGCGTGTCATCGCCATCGAAGTCATAGAGCGCAGCCACCGCAAATCCAAACTCGAAATCGGCCTCGATCGGCGAAAGCACGAGAAGCGCCTCGTCTACTGTAACTTCAACGGAACACACGATGACCTCCCCCGGGAACACGTACGCCGCTCCGTTTCCCTCTCGCGGCGCGCCGACGAGCAGATCGGGGATGCCATCCCAGTTGACGTCGCCGATCACAATGGCTGCTTCGCCGAAGCGGTCCCCGCCTTCGCGGCCCTGATACTGCAAGATCACCTGGCCGGACGCTCCGGATCGAAATTCGAGCTTCCCCGGCTCCGTCTCGCTTGCCGAATCGCCAACGAGGTCGTCAACCGAACCATCGTCGTCGAAGTCCTGCTCATTTGGAAACACCTGTTCCGGAGGCGGATCGCTTGCGTAACTGATCACGGCAAGCGCGAGCAGGGCCGAGCTCATCGCGCTCAGTAAAAGGACAGTAACCAATCGAACCACGCCAAGAGTTTTTTGATTCGTCTTCATGATGTGTCTCCAAGCGAAGCAACATACACCCTTGCCCCCGCACAGGCGCACGTCCGATGTGCCACGAGGCGATGGCGAGATGGTGTGCAATATATAGACTTCAGCAAAAGGTGTTCAGGCGGCTAAGGTAGGTTGAAATCCCTATTCTGGAACCAGGGCGTATTCCTCGTCGGCTCGGCCCTCGCACCGCTCATCACCGAACTCGCGCAGCGAATCACGAATACGGGGGGCGACGAACGGTGAACAGTAAGACGGGCATCGGGCGACATTGCGAGCGACTTGAACCCTGAGCGTTCAACTTTTGGCGCGGGGGTTCGATTATGCGGGCGAGCGTTCAACTTTCGGCGCAAGCGTTCAACTTACGGCGCAAGCGTGCGACTTTTGGCGCAAGCGTTCAACTTTCGGCGCAAGCATTCAACTTTCGGCGCGGGCGTTCAACTTTCGGCGCAAGCGTTCAACTTCCGGCGCGGGCGCTGCACCGGCTGTCGCAAACGGCCGATGGAATAAGTACGATGCGAGCGCTGAGCATTCGCCAACCCTACGCCGAACTGATCCTGCGCGGCGTCAAGCGCATCGAGTACCGCTCGCGCCCGACCAAGATTATCGGCGAGCGGTTCTACATCTACGCCGCCCGCAAATGGGCAGGCGTCAACGGCCACAACACGACGTATATAAAGGAAGGCGAAGCCCCAACCGGCGTCATCGTGGGGACCGCGATCATCGCCCGATGCGAGCGAGAGAACGGCCACTACTGCTGGCACTTGTCCAACGTGAAGCGCCTCGACAAGCCGCGCAAACCCAAGCGCATGCCCCAGCCGGTGTGGTTCAGGCCGTTTTGAGGATCGCTCCACATTCTGAACAGCGCTCGCTCACTCCGACCGGATAAGCGCAATGCGGGCACAGACCTTGTCGGACTCGCCTCGCGCGGCGAACAATGGCTGGCGC
>CAZEFM010000147.1:0-5250 GCA_964511575.1 uncultured Phycisphaeraceae bacterium
AGAGCATCGGACTGTCGATCCGAAGGTTGCGGGTTCGAGCCCCGTCACCCTCGCTTGGAAAAAAAGAGACTTACGACTATCCGGTCGTAAGTCTTTTTTTTTGGGGGACGCGAATGTATCTGTGGATTTCTGGAATCGATAACCTTTCACTGTTTGAGGCCCGGACATGCCCAATTTGACCAGTGTGTTGCGTAGTGAGATTCGCCGGCTTGCGCGTCAGGAGACGCGTGCGGAGATCGCAACGCTTCGCAAGCAGGCGGCCCAGTACCGCAGGGACATCGCTGCGCTCAAACGCCAGAACGAGGAACTGCAGCGCCGCATGAAGTTCGTCGAGCGCCAGGAGCGCAAGCGGCTGACCAGCGACACGGTGTCGCAGGAGGCGGCGGACCAGGTGCGTTTTTCACCCAAGTGGGTGGCGGCACACCGCAAGAAGCTGGGGCTGTCGGCTGCGGACTACGGTAAGCTGGTGGGGGTGAGCCTGCTGACGATCTACAACTGGGAGCACGGCAAATCGTCGCCGCGCCGCAAGCAGTTGGCGCAATGGGCGGCGGTGCGGGATATCAAATCCAAGAGCGAAGCGCGCAAGCGTCTGGAGATGCTCGGCAAGTAAGTTGGGCGGGGGATGTGGGCGGGGGATTCCGGAGCCGAGGCTTGCGACGCGGCGCGCAGCGGAGAGGCATCGTATGGGCGAGGTGGCTCGGCGATTTCGTGGCTGGCGGGCGCTTGGCGCGGCGGTGCTGGGGCTGGCGTTGATGGGGCAGGGGCCGGCGAGTTGGCCCGAGTTCCGCGGGCCGGAGCAGCAGGGGTATGTGGGGGATGCGAAGCTCGCCACGATGTGGAGCGAGTCGAGCAACGTCACATGGAAGACGCCGATCGAACATGCCGGCTGGTCGACGCCGGTGGTGCTGGGCGATCAGGTCTGGCTCACCGGCGCGACGGATGATGGCAGGCGGATGTACGTTTACTGCGTCGACGCCGCGACGGGGGCCGTTCGCTTTGAGAAGCTGCTTTTTGAGAACGCCGACCCGGAACCGTTGGGCAACCGGGTGAACGGTTACGCCTCGTGTACGCCGGCGATCGAGCCGGGACGGGTGTACGTGCATTTCGGCAGCTACGGCACAGCCGCGATCGACACGCAGACGTTTGAAACGCTGTGGACGCGACGGGATCTGGCGTGCCGCCACTTTCGCGGGCCGGGCTCGTCGGTGATCGTGGTGGGAGACAGGCTCATCCTCACGATGGACGGTGTGGATGTGCAGTACGTGGTGGCGCTGGACAAGGCGACGGGCGCGACGGTGTGGCGGACGGACCGGTCGACGGTGTGGAACGACTACGATGCGAACGGCAACGTGATCGCGGAGGGCGATCTGCGGAAGGGGTACGGCACACCGCTGGTGATGGAGGTGGAGGGCCGGCCGTTGCTGGTGAGTGCGGGGGCGATGTCGGCGTTCGGTTACGACGCGGCAACGGGTGAGGAGCGGTGGAAGCTGGTGTACAACGGGTACAACGCGGCGTCGCGGCCGGTGCGGGTGGGAGAGCTGGCGGTGATCAACACATCGCATCCGCGTGCGACGCTGCTGGCGATCCGTCCCACGGCACGGGGCGAGGTCAAAGCCGAGGACATCGTGTGGGACTACAACCGTGGCGTGCCCATCAAGCCGTCGCCGACGGTGGTGGGCACGCGCATCTTCATGGTGAACGATCAGGGCGTGGCGACGTGCCTCGATGGGGAAACGGGGCAGGAGATCTGGAAGGAGCGCATCGGCGGCAGCTACTCCGCTTCGCCGATCGCGACGGATACGCACGTCTACTTCTTCAGTGAGACGGGTGAGACGGTCGTCGTGCCGGCCGATGGCACGTTCCGCGAGGTGGCGAAGAACAAGCTGGACGATGGTTTCATGGCGTCGCCGGCGGTGGTGGGCGATGCGCTTTTCCTGCGCACCCGAACGCATCTGTATCGGGTGGAAGCAAAGTGAGTTGACCACGCATAGCACGGATGTGGCACGCGTGCCGTGCGACGTCGATACTCTCCGTGCCTTCGTCCCTCTGTCCCACCCCTGCCTCTCACTCCTCCCTTTCCAATCTCAACCGTTCGTCGGCGAGGTCGAGGCGGTACATGATCTGGTTGTAGTCGTAGCGTGGCGTGGGAAACGGTGCGGCGGAGAAGGTGTGGGAGTAGGTGCCTTCAAAGTAGATGAATCGCCCCTCTTCCTCATCGAATTCAACGTGATGCTTGGGGTTGTAGAAGGTGTATTTGTCGTGGGTGACGATGCGTCGTGCCCAGCGCCAGGGGCCGTGCGGCGTGTCGGCTTCGCTGTACCACACCTCGCCGAGGAAGCTGTTGCGCCCGCCCATTTGCGTCGCGATCATGATCCATCGTTTGCGATAGGCGTTCCACGCCACCGTACCGCGATGCAGAAAGATCGACTCGTTGGTTTCGATGTCGCGCGTGGTGTGGAAGCAGTCGGCCTCCGCCAGGTGCCCCGCGTTGGCGAGCTCGCGCTGGCGGCTGGCATCGATGTAGGCGGTGTCGCGCTTCCAACCCCAGACCGCCCGGCCGGCACTATCCCGCTCAATGGCGGGGGCGGCGGCGTCGTAACGGCTGCCGGGCTCGAGGCAGGTGAACGCTTCGTACTGCGACAGATCCGTCACCGCTTCCCAACGCGCTTCCACACGCAATACCTGATACGGGTCGCCGAAGGAGATGTACCGCTTGCCATTCACCTCGACGTTCATGGCGTGGCCGAACGGGTGGATGTCCACCGCGTCATCGAGCACGCGCAACAGTTCGAACGCTTCATCCTCGTCGTTGTAAACGATCAGCCCATGATCGATGCGTTCACTCAACGTGCGGATGCGGTTGTAGTGGGCGAACATCCGCGGCTCACCATCGGGTCCGGGCACCACGCACAGGCCGTCCATCCAGATCGCGCCGGGGCCGGGCAGCGGGACCATGGCCCGGCTGAACCCATCCTCATCGACGAAATACTCGAGGTTGATGCCCTGCTCGGGGTGGCTGCCGAACGGGCCGGGCAGGTCGGTGACCGCGCCGGACATTTTGAACATGCCCAACGGATACGATGCGCGGGAGGTGTCGCCCCAGAACCAGTAGAGCCTGCCGCGATATTCAGCGGTCATGACCGAGTCCTGTCCGAACACGCCGGCATTGAGAAGGGGATTGTCGATGGGCGTTGGTCGGCCGAGTATGACACTGTCGCGATAAATGCCTTCGCCGGTGACGCGGTAGAGGCGTTCGGCGATGTTGATGCGTTTGAGTTCGATGCGCGTGATCACGCCGGGTGTGACGCGCAGCTTTTTGCCGCGGAAGCCGAACCCGTCGGCCGGGTATTCGTAGCCGTGGCTGGTGATGTGGAAGTAGACGTCACGATGGGCGAGCGCGGGTTCATCGATGACGGCGAAGCCCCGGCTGTCGGTGTGGAAACGCACCTCGTTGATGGTGCGCAGCTCCACGAGCGGCACGCCGCGGCCCGTGTCGGCATCGACAACTTCCACGGCGAACGGCAACACCTCTGACGCCGCCACGGTGCCGCACCCCATGGCGAAGACGAACCAGCACAACATCCATCTCTGCATGACGATCACTCAGTTGAACCAAATGGCGAAGCCGATGAACTGCCCCTGAAACTGTCGGTTGAGCCGCATCCAGAAATCGGGGTCGGTGACGCGGCCATCCTCGATGTACGGCACGGCTGCGGAGCCCTGCACCCAGAGCACCAGATCGAAACGACGCGGATCGGTGAACACGCGATGCAGGTTGAACCCCTTGCCGGGAAACCGCCAGTGAGGCAGCAGCGTGCGGCCGGCGAGAATGGCATCGGCTTCATCCAGAAACGCGTGCCAGCCGTCGATCATCTCCTGCGTCACGTTGACGTCCGGCAGTACACCCGTCTGCTTCGGGCTGGGTAACCATTCCCGATCGTCATCCGTCTCCGCGAGGATCGCTTTCCACGATGCCCGGCTCTGCGCGATCATTGCCTGCAGATGCGACAGCGCATGCTGCATTCGCGGCGGTTCGATGACGCGCCAGTTCATCAGATGAATCATCGCGATGGCGTCAGCAATGCGGTGCGTGATCTCGCCCTCGTTGCCTGTCAGGTCGGGAAAGGGCGATTGCACGTTCGGAAAGAAGATCTGCGCGGTGCGATCGAACATCTCCCGGCTGTCGTGGGCGAGATAGAACTCGGTGAACGCCATGAGCAGATGACAGTAGCCGCGCATCCAGTGGACATCGCCCTGATCGAAGGCGATGACGAACGCGCGGGTTTCCTCGGGGATGTCGTCATCCAGATCAGCCTCGCGCTGTTCCCAGGGTGGTCGGCTCAGGGCGAGGTAGATGCGCCAGAACATTTCGTGATCGTCGACGACACCGTCGCCGTTCAGGTCCATGCGGATCAGGCCGAAGCGTACGGGAACTTTTACGTTGGGGTCGTCCACGCGCGCGAGGGTTGCCTCGGCTTTGGTGAGGTCGTCGGTGAACCGCTGCAGGATGGCACGGAAGTCGTCGTAGCTGATCGATGCGGGATCGTCGTTGTGCGACGTCGGCAGACGCAGCAGCGGCAGTTGCATCGTCGGGTCGGGACGCAGCCCGTGATGATGCAGCGACTGAACAAGCGTTTCGACGCTGCGCAGAAACTGGATGATGCCCAGCGAGTAGCGGGTCTGGGCATCATCCGGCTCCGCTTCGAGACGCTTGGCGAGCGCTTCCTCACCCTCGGCGAGTTGACCCGTGCTGAGGTAGCGATCGAGTTCAGGCCACTGCCGTTCGTGGTAGGGCGCTGCGGCAGAGGCATGCGGGGTGTTCGCCGCGATGGCGATGAACGCGGCCAGAACGCTGAACAGCAGTGAGCGGCGAATGGGTGAGGCGAATGGCATGACGACGGCCCCTGACGTGGATCGGTGTGGAACGACACGGTCCTTCCCGGTTGATGGTTCAGTATACCGGGTGGGGGTGGCGGGACGGGTGGTGATTTGGTGATTTGGCGAGTTGGTGATTTGGTGATGTGGTGTGGGGGTGGGTTGGGCTGTCGCCTCGCCGGTGGGGCGTTCTCACCCCCGCGGCTTTCTCCCCTCGCTGTTGTTCATTTCCATCGCGCGAGGTGGTTTGGAACGATGCAGAAGGGACGTGCGATGCACCGACGGTCGTTGGAGCACACCTGCGGTGCTCGATGGCGCAATGCGGAGGGGAGAAAGTCGCCGGGGGTCCAGGGGGCGGCGACAGAGCCCCCCTGG
>CAZEFM010000148.1:0-5156 GCA_964511575.1 uncultured Phycisphaeraceae bacterium
TCTTCGCGTTGGTATGGGCCACGCCACGCTTGGTCACGAAGTTGTAGATCCCGCCCTTGCCTTCCGCGTCCCCCGGGTACCAGTTCTGCACGGTGGAGTATTTGATCGTGGCGTCGTCCATCGCCACCAGTTCCACCACCGCCGCGTGAAGCTGGTTCTCATCGCGCATCGGCGCGGTGCAGCCTTCCAGATAGCTCACATACGCGCCTTCATCCGCGATGATGAGCGTGCGCTCAAACTGCCCGGTGTTCTGCGCGTTGATGCGGAAGTACGTCGACAGCTCCATCGGGCAGCGCACCCCCTTGGGCACGTACACGAACGAACCGTCGCTGAACACCGCGCTGTTGAGCGTGGCGAAGTAGTTGTCCGAGTAGGGCACCACCGACCCGAGGTACTTCTGCACCAGTTCCGGGTACTCGCGAATCGCTTCGGAGATCGGGCAGAAGATCACGCCCGCCTCTTTCAGCTTGCCCTTGAAGGTGGTCGCCACCGACACGCTGTCGAACACCGCGTCGACCGCCACGCCCGCCAGACGCTTCTGCTCTTCCAGCGGAATGCCCAGCTTCTTGTACGTCTCCAGCAGCTTCGGGTCGACCTCATCGAGGCTTTCCAACTGCTTGGGGCGCTTGGGCGCAGAGTAGTAGCTCACCGCCTGGTAGTCGATCGGCCCGTAGCCGTAGGGCAAAAACGGCCAATCCGGCTCCTGCATGGTCAGCCAGTGACGGTATGCCTTGAGCCGCCACTCGAGCATCCATTGCGGTTCCTGCTTCTTCTCCGAGATGAGACGCACGATGTCTTCATTGAGTCCCGGCGGGGCGGTGTCCGACTCGATGTCGGTCACGAAGCCGTACTTGTACTGCCGTTTGGCCAGATCTTCGATGGAAGGAGTCGCGGTGGACATAGTTTCCGTTCAGCTTCAAAGGTCAAAGTTCAAGGTTCGTATCGTTGCGCGAGGAAGTCCCCGCGATCAGCGTTCCGTGGTGGCGGATGCCGGGACGTCATCGGCGAGGGTCATCGTCGTCAGCCGCCGGCCGAAATCCTTCGCCAGCAGGTCCTCCAGGGTGATGCGGGCGAAGAGGCTGTGGATCCGCTCGTTGAGCAGTCGCACCCCTTCGCGGATGGCGCACCGCGGCATGACCCGGCAGGCCAGGCATGCATCGGCATCGTCCTCGACGCAGCAGGGGGTCAGCCGGGCAGCGCCCTCGATCGCTTCAATCACTGAGCCGAGGGTGATGCGGTTGGATGGCTGAGCCAGATAATAGCCCCCGTGCGCCCCGCGGGTGGAGGCGATCAGCCCCGCCTGCTGCAGGTTCTTGAGCACCTGCATCAGCACCTGCGCGGGAAGCTCGTGCTCCTTGGCGATCCGGGCCGCACTCAGAGGCTGCTCCTCCGTCGCACCGTCCGCCAACGCCGCCATCGCGACCAACGCGTAATCGGTTTTTCGCGTCAGACTCAGCATCCAACCCGTTCCATTTCGTGTACCCGTCAGTGTTGCCCCGTCAGAACAGTATTAATAGGGCATTTTCGGTACTAATTCAACTCAACGTCCCGAAATACCCGCTTCTGAGACCGTGGCAGGCGGCACCTGGAGGGGGGAAGGGCTTGTCTTGGAGGTGCGTTAGCATAAAATAAGGTATGCGTCACGGTGAGAGGTGAGAGGACGGCGGACAGAGGACGGTCGCTCGCGATTTTACCGTCGGCGCTGAGCCCCAGGCCCCACCAAAATGTCGTCTTTGTCGTGGGGGTGACATCGGTGAAAAATGATGAAAGTGCAGTCTGTGAAAGGGGTTATGTCTGAGGAGGCGGGGTGCGACCCCTGGGGGGGTGACATGTCGTGCCTGCGGATGCTTCGGGCTTTTGCGTGGCTCGTTGAAGCGACCACGCCACATCTACTTAGAATGCCTTCGCTTTATCGCGCCCACACCATGCAAACCGCTCTGCTGCAACACGTGACTCGGAACGGGACGCACTACGACTGGCTCATCGATGCGCCGGTGGTGGCGGGGTTGTCGGCGGATCGACCGCTCTGGGCTGCGCGGGTTCCGCTGCCCACCCGCGACTGGCGTACGGCGAGGGTGTTGGTCATCGATGTCATTCAGCCTCACCGCCGACTTTATCTGCGCTATCAGGGACCGGTCGCCGGTGATCGTGGCGAGGTGGTGCGTGTGGATGCCGGAGATGCGCGGCCGGTGATGTGGACCGCATCACGTCTTGTGCTGGATGTGCACATGCGTCATTACACCGGGCGCATCGACCTTCAACATCTGCACGAGCACCGCTGGCGTGCCGTGATGATGAGCGCGCGGTGCGGTCAGCGCTTGTGACGTTCTGATGACCGACGTATCCTGTGGCCGGCGCGACGGGCGCTACCGCAACGCAAAGCGCTGTTTCGAAGGAACGAACGATGCTTGCAAGAGTTACGCGAACGTATGGCGTGCTGGCGGCGGCAGGGGTGCTTGCCACGGCGGGCCTGGTGGGCTGCCAGCATTTGGATGTGAGCCACGGCCGGCGGTTCTACGAACTCAAGCAGTACGATGAAGCGGATGTGCGCCTGAGCCGCATCGTCGCCGAGGATCCCACGGACTGGGAAGCGCACTACTACCTGGGGCTGGTGCGACTGGAACAGAATCGGCCTTTGGATGCGGAACTGCTGCTGGAGCAGGCGCTGCGGTTGCGGCCGGATTCGCCTGAAACGGCACAGATTCTCGATGCGCTGGCGGAGGCGCTGTTCCGTCAGGAACGCACCGCGGCGCTGTACGCCATGCTGCAGGAAGCGACGCAGTATTACGGCACGAGCCACGACTACGTGCGTCAGGCGATTTACCTGGGCAAGTCGGGCGATGCCGATGGGGCGGTTGTCGCGTTTCGCAAGGCGGGGCAGTTCGCCGCGCCGGATGATCCCTCGCCCTATCTCGCCGCCGCCGACTATTACGAGTCGATCGGCAACAACCCGCAGGCGGTGATTGCGCTGCGGCACGCGCTCTATATCCGTCCGAACGATCCGGCGATCGGCAACCGCCTGCGCAAGCATGGCGTGGTGCCGGGCCCGGCCGCGGCACTGGCGCCGCAGCGCGAGGAGTGATCGTCGCCGGGGCGGTCAATCCGTTTCATCATCGATGCCGAACTCGCGCAGCCAGCGTCGGACCTGGTCGTCGGTCAGCGGGCCACGCGGACGCACCGGGCCGGGCGATGCATCCGGTCGGCTGTGCGAAAGCATGTTGACGAATTCATCGGCGGTGACGGCGTTGGCGCGACGACGTCGCGCAGCGGCCTGAATCGCCCGATCAGAACTCACCACGATCAATCGACGCGGCGCGGTGTCGCGTTCGATCAGATCGATGATCACATCATCCGCGGTCCGGTCGGGACCGGAGTAAACGAGTCGCACGCCATGAAACGCGCCGGCGGGAGCATGGGGCTTGGGCTTGCCATCACAGACGATGGTGGTGCGTTCGCTGGCGAACGTGCTGCGCGCCAGGACCCGACAGAGGCCCAGTTCATCGAGCCCCGCCAGCGAGGGCGGCATCGTCGCGTGCAGCAGGTTGTAGCCATCGATCAGCAACGCCATGTGGCCATTGTAGAGCAACGGGAAGACGGGTTCGGGCGACGGGTGATGGGCAGGTGCAATCGCCTGACGGTGCGGAAGCGGACGTTCGGCAGCGCATCTGATTTCGGGGGGAGCAAAGCCTTGGGGAAACACACCCGATAAACCATGACGACAAGGAGCGTGACCATGAACAGGCAGTATCTGGCGATTGGGGCGGCGATGGTGATGGTGGTGGCGGCGGTGGTGATGCTTTCGCAGACGCCGGCGACGGCGCAGCCGGGCACCTCCGGCGCCAACGGCCGATTCACCGTGGTGTCGATCGATCGCGGTGACGGGCCACCGGCGGTGCTCGTGGACACGCAGACCGGCGATGTGTGGTCGATTCGGCCGGCGGAAGGACAGCCATCACGCTACCTGATGTTCCCGGTCAATCGACGCGACCCGTAAGGCATGAACCGCATACGGAACATGCATCGTCCCGGGAGGCGGGAGATTTCGTTGACTTTCAAGAGGGTGTCAAGAAGAATTCAGCTTCAGCTGATCTTATGAAGAAGGAGCGTGGCATGGCCGACTGGAACGCATTGCACAAGCGTCTGTGGGACGATTACGCGGCGATCAATCCACAGGCGCGGGCGATTCACGACCTGCTGGCCAGCCGGGGCGAGCAGGTGGTCAACGACCATATCGCGCTGCGCACCTATGACGATGAACGGGTGAACCTTGCGGTGGTTGCCCGCGCGTTTGAAGCGGTCGGTTACGAGCCGAAGGAGGATTATGTCTTCGAAGCGAAGAAGCTTCGCGCGCGGCACTACGAGCATCGCGACCCGCAGCAGCCCAAGGTGTTCATCAGTGAACTGCGGTTGAAGGACTTTTCCGATGCGCTGCAGCAGACGGTGAAGTCGCTGATCGATCAGATGGATCCCGCGCTGCCGCAGCGTTGGGACTTTCCGGTGGTGGGCCGACCCTGGGATGTGTCGTATGGGACGTATGAGGCGTTGGCGGCGGAAAGCGAGTACGCCGGCTGGGTGGCGGCGTGGGGGTTCCGGGCGAACCACTTCACGGTCGATATCAATGCGCTGCGCACCTTCGATTCGCTGGAACAGTTCAACGCGTTTCTGAAGGAAGCGGGGTTCAAGCTCAACACCAGCGGTGGGGAGATCAAGGGTTCGCCCGCCGATCTGCTGGAGCAGTCATCGACGATGGCGGAGTTGGCGGAAGTGGCGTTCACCGATGGGCCGCGGAAAGTTCCAGCGTGCTACTACGAGTTCGCCAAACGGTACAACAAACCCGATGGCACGCGATTTGAAGGTTTCGTGGCGAAAAGCGCGGACAAGATCTTCGAAAGCACGGACCGCACAAAGCGTGCCGAATGACGAATGACGAAATTCGAATGACGAGATTGAAGGCGAGACGCCCTCTGAAGGTTCGTCATTCGACATTCATTAGACATTCGTCATTAAGCATTCGTCATTCCGCATCACTCCCCACGTGACCCTCATCGGGGTCCGCTGTAGAATCCCGCTGCATGCAATTCTGGTTTTTCTTCATCCTGACGGTGGTCTACGGCGCTTGCATCGGCAGTTTTCTTAATGTCGTGATCTACCGCCTG
>CAZEFM010000149.1:0-5073 GCA_964511575.1 uncultured Phycisphaeraceae bacterium
AGGTTTGCGTAACTGCCTCAGGTCGTTTCCGTGCTGGCGCTGCTGACTTTGTCAGCGTTCTTGCCTGAATCGTCCTTGCCTTTGTCGGCCTTGTCGGACTTCTTCTCCGGCTCGCCGGCAGTAGCTTCGAACTTCAGTTGAACCTTGCTGTTGGCAGCGGCTTCGGAATCACGGGTGACCATGATCTTGTTGCCAGGCTTGAAGTCGCCTCGGAGGATCGCTTCGGAAAGCGGGTCTTCCAAGTTCTGCTCGATCGCCCGACGCAGCGGCCGCGCACCAAAGTCGGGGTTGTAGCCCTTCTCGATCAGGAAATCCTTGGCTGCGTCATCCAGCTCAAGCGTCAGTTCACGTGACTTGAGGCGTTGGCGCACCTTGCTCAGTTCGAACTCGACGATGCCCACCAGGTCGTTCCGGTTCAGTGGACGGAAGACGATGATGTCATCGAGTCGGTTGATGAACTCGGGACGGAAGTAGCGCTCGATTTCGCTGTTGAGCGTCTGCTTCATCTTGTCGTAGTCCGCTTCTTCCGAAGGCTTGGAGAAGCCGAAGCCGCCCTTGTTCTTGATGAGCTCCGCGCCGATGTTGCTCGTGAGGATGAGCACGACGTTGCGGAAGTCAACATGGCGGCCGAACGAGTCGGTGAGCTGCCCTTCTTCCATGATCTGCAGGAGCATGTTGAAGACGTCCGGGTGCGCCTTTTCGATTTCGTCGAGGAGCACGACGGAGTACGGGCGCCGACGGATCTGCTCGGTGAGCTGACCGCCTTCTTCGTACCCGACGTATCCCGGAGGCGCGCCGATGAGGCGGCTGACGTTGTGCTTCTCCATGTACTCGGACATGTCGATGCGGATCAGCGCATCCTCATCGCCGAACATGAACTCCGAGAGGCTCTTGGCGAGCAGCGTTTTGCCGACGCCGGACGGCCCGATGAAGATGAACGAACCCATGGGTCGACGCGGATCCTTCAGACCGCTGCGGGCGCGGCGAAGCGCCTTGGAAACGGTCTTGATCGCCTCGTCCTGGCTGACCACCTTCTTGTGCAGCTCGTCCTCGAGCTTGAGCAGCCGTTCGGTTTCGGCCTTCTCCAGCCGCGTCAGCGGGATGCCGGTCATCTTCGAGACAACCTCGGCGACGACTTCCTCGTCGACCACACCATCCACTTCCTTGGCCTTGGCGCGCCACTCCTTCTGGATCTGCTCCTTGCGGCGACGCAGGCTCTCAGCCTTGTCGCGCAGTTCCGCAGCGCGCTCGTAGTCGGCCGCCTTGACGGCTTCATCCTTCTCGATCGAGTGACGCTCGATCTGCTCTTCGAGCTCCGCCAGATCGGGCGGCTTGCTCATGCTCTTGAGCCGGATACGGGCGCCCGCCTCATCGATCACGTCGATCGACTTGTCAGGCTGCACACGCGAGGTGATGTAGCGGGTCGACAGTTCGACGGCCGCACGGATCGCCTCGTCGGTGATCTGCACCCGGTGGTGCGCCTCGTATCGATCGCGCAGGCCCTGAAGGATCTGCACGGTTTCGTCCTTGTTGGGCGGCTCGACGATGATTGTCTGGAAGCGTCGCTCCAGCGCGCCATCCTTCTCGATGTACTTGCGGTATTCATCGAGGGTGGTGGCACCGATGCACTGAATCTCGCCGCGCGACAGAGCGGGCTTGAGCACGTTGGACGCATCGATAGCGCCCTCGGCTCCACCCGCGCCGACGAGCGTGTGCAACTCATCGATGAACAGCAGCACGTTCTTGGCACGGCGGACTTCGTTCATGACCGCCTTGATGCGTTCTTCAAACTGACCGCGATACTTCGTGCCGGCGACCATCATGGCGAGGTCGAGCACGACAATACGGCGATCGGCGAGCAGCTCGGGCACATCCTTGGAAACGATCTTCTGCGCCAGGCCTTCGACGATGGCGGTTTTGCCCACGCCGGCTTCACCGAGCAGCACCGGGTTGTTTTTGGTGCGACGGCAGAGGATCTGGATGAGTCGCTCGATTTCGTTGGCTCGGCCGATGACCGGATCGAGCGTGCCTTCTTCGGCAAGCTGCGTCAGGTCGCGCCCGAAGCTGTCCAGGGCCGGCGTTTTGCTCTTGGCGGCGTTCATCTTGTTTCCCGTGGCGCCGGCATCGCCGGTGCGGCCGGCCGTCTCCTCGGGGTCCACGCCCGCGCCGAGGAGGTTGAGCACCTCTTCGCGGACTTCCTCGAGCTTCAACCCGAGATTCATGAGCACCTGAGCGGCAACGCCCTCATGCTCGCGCAGGAGCCCGAGCAGCAGGTGCTCGGTCCCGACGTAGTTGTGATTCAAATTGCGCGCCTCTTCGATCGCATACTCGATCACCTTCTTGGCGCGCGGGGTCTGCGGCAGCTTGCCCATGGTGACCATGTCGGGGCCGCTCTTCACCAGTTTCTCGACTTCAAGGCGGACCTTGCGCAGGTCAACGTCGAGATTCTTCAGGACGTTAGCACCCACACCCGAGCCTTCCTTGACCAATCCCAGGAGGATGTGCTCGGTGCCGATGTATTCGTGGTTAAAGCGCTGAGCCTCCTGGTTGGCAAGGGCCATCACTTTCCGGGCTCGATCTGTAAAGCGTTCAAACATGGTGTGGCTCTCTAACGGGAATTTCTCCCAACTTTCACGTGGCGACACCCAATCATAGGCAGGGCGTCAACATGGCGACGGCCAACTTCCGCAACCGGCTTGAAGATCCACGCGCCGAGGCGCTCGTCCTCAACCTCCGGCGGACGCCCGCACCCCCGAAAAAACTACGTCCGATCGCGATTCTACCCGCTGGGGCACCCCCGGCAATCCCGCTGACGCAACCGACCGTCAATCATTTCCTCTATCGGCTTATTCCGCCACCCGTCGTCAAAGTCGGGTGATCATGGGGAGGGAAGCATTCATCGTCGCGCATTCTGATGAACTATAGCGCCGCGGGCGGTAGAAAATCGAGATAATCGGCCGGCCGATGGCACGCCACACCACAGTGAAGCAGGTTCATTGTCGCCGCCTGCGATGCGGTCAATGACGGTGGCGAACGGTAAACCGTGCGGCATGCGCCAGTTGGATCGCGACACCCCGAATGCGGCCGGATCGTTAGACTATCGGGCATGAGTGAAGCGATGCAGCGGGTGGCAGTGATCACCGGCGCAGGCAGCGGCGTGGGACGGGCGACGGCGGTGATGCTGTCGCAGATGGGCTATGCCGCGGTGCTGGTGGGACGCACGGCGAGCAAGCTGGACGCGACGGCGGCGGCGTGCCCGGGGCAAACGCTGGTCGTGCCGATGGACCTCGCCGATGCGGAGGCGTGCCGTCGCCTCATCGAGCGCGTCGAAACCACATTCGGACGCCTCGATGCGCTGGTGAACGCGGCGGGGTACACGCCCCTTCTGACGATCGAACAGACGACACCCGATGCGTGGCGGCAGGTGGTGGATTCCAACCTGTCGTATGTGATCCACCTCACGGCGGCGGCGTGGCCGATGTTCCGCCGCCAACGGTCGGGCATCATCGTGAACCTTTCCTCGCTGTCGAGTGTCGACCCGTTCCCGGGGCTGACGCTGTACGCAGCGGCAAAGGTGGGGCTCAATATGTTCACCATGTGCACTGCCCGCGAGGGTCAGGCGATCGGCCTGCGGGCCGTGGCATTGGTGCTCGGCGCGGTGGAGACGCCGATGCTGCGTTCGCTGTTCGATGAATCGATGGTGCCGCGTGATGCGGCGCTGTCGGCGGAGGAAGTGGCGGCGGTGATTCGCGATTGCATCACCGGCGAACGCGCGTTCGAATCGGGCCAGACCGTCGTGGTCAGCAAGCAGATGTGAAGCGGACAATCGTGCACACGGTGAGGCGATTGATACCGCACGGAAATGTAAAGGCGGGCATGATGCACGAACTGGATGCGCTCTTGCAGCAAATGGTGCGGATCGACAGCGTCAACGCCGCATCAAGCGGGAACATGCGGGCTGAGGATGCGATCGGCGGCTTCCTGGAGGAGACGGCACGCGGCTGGGGCATCGCGGTGGATCGGCTCGCTGTGCCGGAGCGGTCGGACAATCTGCTGCTGACGGTGCGTGCCTCGCAGAACGCCGATGCAGCGCCGTGGCTGCTCTTTGACAGCCACATGGACACGGTGAGCGTCGAGAACATGACGATCGAACCGTTCGGCGGCAGGATCGAGGATGGCAAGCTCTTCGGCCGGGGCGCGTGCGACACGAAAGGCACCGGTGCGGCGATGCTCTGGGCGCTCAAGGAATATGCCGCGGCAACGGATCGGCCCAACAACGTTGCGCTGCTCTTCACCGTCGATGAGGAGGTCACGCTCAGCGGCGCACGCACGTTTGCCCGGCAGCACCTGCCGCAGTTGGGCATCACGTTCGCCGGTGTGATTGTTGGCGAACCGACGCTGCTGCGACCCGTCATTGCACACAACGGCGTCGTGCGGTGGACGATCACCACCACCGGTGTGGCCGCCCATGCCGCCGCGCCGGAATTGGGCAAGAGCGCCATCCGCATGATGACGCGCGTGCTGGCGGCGCTGGAAGCGAACTACATCGACCAACTGGAAGGCGAGAACCCGCTCACCGGTCGCAACGTCTGCAGCGCCACGACGATTCACGGCGGCACGCAGGTCAACATCATCCCCGACCGGTGCGACATCACCATCGACCACCGCTTCATCCCCGGGCTCACCGCCGATGCGTGCATCCGCAACATTCAGGCGGTGCTCGACAACCTCACATCCCACCAGCCGTGGATCAAGGTGCACCAGCACGGGGCATACGGCGCACCGGCGCTGGATCCGGGGGTGAGCCGCGATTGGCTTCCCGTGGTGGAACGGGTGCTGGCCCGGCACGGGTTCACCGATGCGCCGATCGGCGCGCCCTTTGCCACCAATGCGGGGGATTATGCGGAGGTCGGGCTGCCGGTGATCGTGCTGGGGCCCGGCGATGCGACGCCGGCGCACACCCGGGACGAGTGGGTAGAGCTGGCGCAAATCCATCGTGGGGCGGCGGTTTACGGGGATCTGATGCGGGAATCCCCGGGGACGGCTGTCCGAGCTTTAGAGTAACGCCCTTGG
>CAZEFM010000150.1:0-4921 GCA_964511575.1 uncultured Phycisphaeraceae bacterium
GGCAGGCGCACCACGCCGCGTTCGTGGCCGGGAATGATCAACCCGAACCAGACGCTCCATAGCAGGATGAACAGCAATCGCAGGGTTCGACTGCGCATAACCACCTCATCCTATCGCAGCGTTGTTGGCACGCCAAACCCGCAGGTGGAGATGGCAACAAAGCCGTCTCGACGATCGCCACTCCCGGGCTTTGGGTGGGGTACAATCCGGGCATGAGTATGCGAAAGATGGGGCACGTCTACATGGCCGACACCGCAAGGGTGCTGGGCGATGTCGTGCTGGGCGAAAACGTGAGCATCTGGTTCGGCGTGGCGATCCGCGGCGATGTGGCGCGGGTGACCATCGGCAGGGAAACCAATGTGCAGGACAACGTCGTCATCCACTGCGATTCCAACGTGCCCAACACCATCGGCGAACGCGTGAGCATCGGCCACGGCGCAATCGTTCACGGCGAATCGATCGGCGACGGCACGCTCATCGGCATGGGCGCGGTGGTGCTCGGTCGAACGCGCATCGGTGCGCACTGCCTCATCGCCGCCGGTGCCGTGGTCACGCCCGGCATGGTCGTGCCCGATCACAGCGTCGTCATGGGCACCCCCGGCCGCATCGTTCGTGAAACCACGGATGAGGAAAAGAAATACCTCGCCTGGCTCAGCCCTCAGTACGTGCGACTTGCCAAACGCCACCACGAGCAGCCCGATGACCCGACGGTGCGGCCGTGGTTGGGATGAGGTTAGGCGTCGCGCGGATGAGGGGCATTGGCGCGACACAAGCATCCGTGTTATTCGTGCCATCCGTGGTCGCACATCACTCTTCAAGGCGCTCCCAGAACTTCTTCTCCGCTGTTTCAAAGCGTTCAAAGAGCTTCTGCAGATAGTCGAGTTGCCGCTGCATTTCCGCGAGGTTGTGCGGGTCGGCCTGAACAGTGGCGTTGAGGCTGGCGTAGGCGGAGTCGATCGCCGTCGCGGCCAACGCGAACGATCGGGCGGCATCGTAGAGGTTGTCGGTCTCCAGCTCCTTGTCGCTGGGGGTATACAGAAGCCGCCAGGGCGAGCGGCGCACCTCGATCGACGCCAGCTTGAGTTGCGCAGCCGTCAACTGAAAATTCGCCATCGTGCGTTCGAGCACCGGCTTCTGACTCACCACGAACGTCTTTAACTCCGTGGTGGCGTCGCGCGCGTTCGCCAATGCCACGTTGGCTTTCTCCAGCGCGCTTCGCACCTGATGCATCGTTTCCTGCCGCGCTTCGTGGGTGATGGCATGCACGTTATCCAGTGTCTGCCGCAGCACGGGGTCCTCATCCTTCAGGAACGTGTCGATGCGCGCCAGTGACTGGTCAGCCAGTCCCGTGATGTGATCGATGCGATCCATCCACAGTTCGCTGCGGTTGCGCACCTCGGCCACCATTGACCGGGCATTCGCCACCGCCGCCCGCGCATCGGCAACCGCCGCCCGGGCATCGGCGGCGAGCGGCCTCACATCTTCCAGCACCTGCTTCAACGATGCGGTGAGCTGTGGCACATCTTCGCTGAGCGCGTCGCTGAGCTTTCGTGTGTTGGCGAGGATCGCACGCAGGTGCTCCCGCTCCTCATCGCGAATGCCCATCTCCCGAACCAATTGCGAAGCGAGCGGGTTGGGAAAGACATCACCCGACAACACATCGCCCGCCTGGTAGGCGGCGCCCGCTTCGCCCAGGCTGCGAATGTTGAGCTTCGTTCCCGTCCCCAGCACCGGCACCTTCAGCTCGACAACCGCGTCGCTGCGCACCCGATAACGTTCGGGCATGGTGATGGTGACCTGCTTGCCGATAACGTTCACCGAGCCGTCGGCATGTTGCTCGACGATGTCGTCGATGTTCTTAACAACGCCGATCGGTTCATCACCCAGCGTGACGGAAGCGCCGTTGCGAAGTCCCTGCACGCCGTCGCTGAGCTTGAAGGCGATCTTCACCTCCTGGGTTTTCTCGAACCATCGCCCGAAATCCGCCAGGGTGAACACCACCACCAGCGCCAGCACAATGCCGAGGAGCACGAAGAGGCCGGCCTGGAAGTTGTCACGTTCGTTGGTCATGGTGGGGGCGTGCGTTGTCGGCGTTCGGGTGTGACACGTTGTGGCGATTCAACGGGTGGGGTGGACAGCCGGCCGCGGCGCGATGCGGGGCGTCACCTCCCCCAATAGATCGTCGGCATAATTGCTGCTCTGCTTGCGCTGCGTGATCGGTCCTTCCGCATCGCCACGCAGAAACTGGCGGATCAGCGCCTGGTCGTGCGGCAGCTCGCCCTCGGCATGGCGAAGGTCATCAAACCATTGCCGCGGCTGCACGGCGAGAATGCGGCCCTTGTCGAGCATGGCCATGCGATCGGCGATGGTGAACGCCGAGTCCATCTCGTGCGTGACCACCACGCTCGTCACCCCCAGTTGCCGGGTGAGGCTGATAATCAACTGGTCGATTTCAGCACTGGTGACCGGGTCCAGGCCCGCCGATGGCTCATCGTAGAAAAGCAGCCGCGGATCAAGCGCCAGCGCCCTCGCCAAACCCGCCCGCTTCTTCATCCCGCCGGAAATTTGGGCGGGGTACTTGTCCGCGTGCTCGCGCAGCCCCACCAGTTCCAGCTTGATCTTCACCATGATGTCAATCGTATTCGCCGGCAGCGTCGTGTGTTCCTGCAGCGGCAGGGCGACGTTTTCGCGCAGCGTCATCGAATTGAACAGCGCCCCCGACTGAAAGAGGATGCCGAACTTCTTGCGCACTTCGTTCAGGTCCGACTCGTTCATCCGGGTGATGTCCCGGCCGAACAGCGCCACCGTGCCTTCATCCGGTTTGATCGACCCGATCATGTGGCGCAGCAGGGTGCTTTTGCCCGAGCCGGACCCGCCCATGATGACCATCGTTTCGCCGGGGTACACGTCCAGATCAACGCCCGCCAGCACGGTTTTGTCATCAAACCGTTTGACCAGGTTGCGCACGCTGATAACGGGCTGATCGCTCACGGGAGGTTCGCGCAGGGGTTGGCGTGCCGGCGGCGGACATCACGACGCCGGGACAGCGCGACAAGGTGGTGCATGCCAACGTTGGAATGGTCGAGGCCGCAATTACTGACCCGGCGCGCTGTCGTTCGCCGGGGCGGCGGGTTTGCCATCCTTGTCCTCTTTCTTATCGGCAGGTCGCATGCGGATGCGCACTTTTGTGCCGACTTCGGGGATGGCCTTGGTGTTGGCGGCGAGAATCTCGCCATCGCTTCGCGAGGTGAGTTCGGTGTCACGCGCCAGCAGGTCGTCGCCGAAGTGCACCAGCGACAATACCGTGCCGTTCACATCCGCCAGGAAAATCTGCTGCCCCTCGTGCTCGTACATGCTCGAGCCGGTGAACATCCAGATGTTGCCTTCCATCGGCTTTTCCGTCTCGCGGTTGAAAATCCACTCGTTGGCGGGGACCTCCTTCTCATTGCCTTCATCGTCGACGGTCACAAGCGTGACGGCGACCTTGTCGCCCCGGGCGGGCACGGGCTTGTACTTGCCGTCCTCCAGCACCGCGGTGCGCGGCGAGCCGGGCTCCAGCCCCATCATGATCAGCGCCAGGTTGATGTGGCTGGGACGTGCCTGCACCGTGAGAACCGCCTCATGCTCGCGTGTACCGGGCGTGCAGGCCAGCAGTTCCAGCCAGTCTCCCTCACGGCGAATCACCGTCGCCTGGACGTCCAGCACCTTCTCCTGCCGGTCGAGTTTCAGTCCCGGCAGTTCGACATACCGGCTGCCCGTGGTCGCGGCGGGCTGGCGGTTGGATTCCGTGGTATCCGTCTCGGGCCGCTCGGCGGGCTGGTCCTGTGCCCAGGCGCACGCTGCCAGCAACGCGAACATGACCCCGATCCAACTCATGCGCATGCCCATGACCAACTCCTTGTCTCGTGGAGGCGGGCGCGGACCCCGCCCATGTGTTCCGGCCACCTGCCATTCTATCGGTGCGAGGGACCGATTGGCATGGATTGAACGTCAAACCACCGTGCGGTTTGATCAAAGAAGTGAACACGATGGGAGGAAACGAAAAAAGGCCCGGCGAGGCCGAAGCCAAGCCGAGCCTTTCCGGGGGCATTTGGAAGTTCGCCCTCGTGTAGCGAACGCGGTGAATCATAGCCCCGTCCAAGCCCGTTGCAAGCGGCTCCGCGGCAAAATACCTCGATTTTTAAGATATTAGCATGATTTTTAAATGTAATATCGCATGTTGCGCGAAGAATCGGGATCGCTTTCGCGGCGGGTATTACGCTGTAAGCGTATGTTTTGCATCTGGTTAGGTGCGTTGTTCGTTGCTCGGATGCCCGGTGAGCGTGCGTTTCAAAACGATGACGAAAAGTGGAAAAGATTGTATCACGCTAGACGTCGCACCCCGCACGCAGGGCCGGTAGAATGCCGCCGGACCTGCCATGAACACAACCCCCACCCCCTCGTCGACCGTTCCGTCCTCCGCCGCCGATGCGCCCCGTGTCGCGCGTGGGTGGACGGTAGCAGCGTACCTCCTACCGCTGGTTCTGCTGGGCCTGTGCGCGGCGATTTATGCGGTATCTCCGGATTTTTACCTGACTTACATTCTCGAAGCGGAGCACCGCGAAACGCAGGCCGTGGAAATCACCACGTTCCTCTTCGGCTTCGCGGCGTCACTGCTCATGCTCTGGAGCCTGCCCAAGCTCTGGCGGCAGGAGTGGCACGCGGGAAGCATTCCCGGGTTGCCCGGCGGGCCGATCATTATCGCCGTCATCACCCTCGCCACCATCTTCTACACCGGCGAGGAGATCAGTTGGGGGCAGTCGTACCTGCGGTGGAAGACGCCCGAGGCGTTCCTCAGGATGGACAACACCGAGACCAACCTGCACAACGCCGATACCTGGATCTCGGTGCAGTCGCTGGGCAGCCTCTTCCTGGTGGTGAT
>CAZEFM010000151.1:0-4883 GCA_964511575.1 uncultured Phycisphaeraceae bacterium
TCGAAGCCGATGTGCAATGCATCCGCTGCGGCTACAACCTGCGGGGGTTGGCGTCGGACGGTGCCTGTCCTGAGTGCGGCGCTGAGATTCAGCCCAGTTTTGACATCCACGCGATGTTTCGTCGGCCCGAGGTTCGTAGCGCGACGCTTACCTCCGTTGAAGTGCTGATGCTCACCGCCGCCACGACGTCCATTCTGAGCATGTGCTCGGTGGCGATGCTGCCGGTTGTTGTCATGTTGGGCGCTCCCATGTTGGCGACGATGGTGATCGGTGCAGCAGGTCATCTCGTCAAGCTGAGGCAGGCATTGAACGTCATCGATCCGCCGGGAACGTTCCGCACGTTCAGGATCCTGACGTGGACGGCGTGCGGTGGCGCGGTCTGGGTGGCGCTGTGTTATCTCTTGACCATTCATCACGAGTCGCACGGGCGCGCCGTTGTCCTGCCCGGATGGCTGGCGCTGCAACTCGCGTGTGTCGTCGTTTATCGTCTGGGCGTCATGGCGGAGGATACGTATCGTCGTCTGCTCATCCGTCCGGTGCCCGGGACGCTGCAGTTGGTCACCGGAGGAATGGCTGTTTCCACGTGTACCGTCGCGGTTGGTGCGATGATGCTGTTCCTGTCATGGCATTCATTGCCACTTGTCCTGTTGGGGCTCGGCATTCTGGGGCTCAACGCGTTCTGTCTGGTCGCGTTCATTTCGCTTCTGATGTACCGATGGAAAATCATGCGGGCATTGAAATCGAAGCCATCGAAATGACGTAGCCGCGTCGGCTCCGTGGTGACTCGCGGACGGCAATCTCGGTATCCTGCTGGGATGGGTCTGCTCGTTCTTTTTGCGGTGGCGGCGTTGTTCATCGTGGTGGTGGGCACGCTGGTGCTGGTACGGCGGATGGTTCGGCCGAACCGCAAGTCGTATGCCTTTGCCATCGCGCGGAAGCTGCCGGTCGATCCCGCGGAGTTTCAACTGGCAGCAGAGGAAACGATGTTGCGCTACGATGATGGCACGTCCGCGCCGGGCTGGCTCGTGCAGGGGCGTCAAGCCGATGGGCCGGTGATCATCATCACGCATGGCTGGGCCAACAGTCGGTTCGGCTCGCTCATCAAGCTGCCGTTCTATGCATCCTTCGCTTCGATGATCGTCATCTACGATGTGCGCGGTCACGGCGATTCCACGGCTGCGACCACCACCCTCGGCGTGCGCGAGGCGGATGACCTTCTGGCGCTGCTCGATCAGGTCAACCGTGAGGGACGCCCCGTGGTGCTGGTGGGGTCATCGATGGGATCGGTGGCGACGTTGCGGGCAGCGGCGATGCTGTCGCGCGACGATGCGCCGCATCGGCTGGTCGGCGTCATTGTCGATGGGCCGTATCTCAAGGAGGCGGAACCCGTGGCGGCGCATCTGCGTCGCGATCGTCTGCCTGCGCAGCCTTTCACCTGGTTGGCGGACCGGGTGCTGCGTCTGACGCTGCCGGGCTATGGTTGCTACGATGCGGCCGCGATGGCAGCAAAGCTCACGTGTCCGTTGCTCGTGCTGCACGGCAGCGAGGATCCGATCTGCAGCGTCGCATCGGGGCGGCGCATTGCTGAGGCGGCGCGCGATGGTCGACTCGTCGAGTTCCCCGGCGCGGGGCACGGCCGACTGTGGCTGCACGATGAGGCGCGTTACCAAAACGCCGTCGCTGCGTTCATGGCGCGTCTTGCCGGATCAGGTGATGGCACCGACCCGCCGCTCGCAACACCTTCGGCATGATGATCATCACAGCATCTTCGCCGCGACGCTCGAACCTTCGGCATTGGTGAAGCCGAGTTCCGTTTCGATCGCCTTCAATCCTTCGATCGTGTCTTCGGCACTGACGTGGCCCATGTGGCTGATGCGGAAGATCTTGCCCTTCCAGCTGGCGCCTCGGCCATCCTGTCCGCCGGCGATGTGGATGCCGTGCTTGTCGCGCAGGGCCGCACGGAACCTGGAATCGTCCACCCCTTCGGGATAGAACGCGCCGGTGACCGAGTCGCTGGGGCTCTTGCTGATGAGCGTGAGGTTCATGGCGGCGAAAGCGGCGCGCGTGGCATCGGCGAATTTACGCGTGCGCTGCCACACGTTCTCCAACCCTTCGTTTTCAATAAGCTCCAGCGCCACCCGCTGCCCGCGGATCAGGCTCACCGGTGGGGTGAAGGGCACATCATTCTTCTGCCAGCTCTTGAGCCAGCGACGCAAATCCAGGTTGTAGTAGCCGCGCGGCTTCACCTCTTCCAGACGCTTCTGCGCCCGCTCGCCCAGTGCCACGTAACCAAGGCCCGGCGGCAGCATCATCGCCTTCTGCGACCCGGTCACCAGCACATCGATGCCCCACGCGTCCATCTCGACAGGCATCGCCCCCACGGAGGTGATGCCATCAACGATGAGCAGGGCATCGTGCTTCTGCGCCACCGCTGCCAGCGCTTTCACATCGCACGCCGATGCCGTCGACGTTTCGGAATGCACCAGCGTGACGACGCTCACGTCGGGGTTGGCGCTCAGCACCTCTTCGAGCTTGGCCGGGTCGAGTGCCTCGCCCCAGGGCACGTTGACCTTGATGTTTTCCTTGAGGTCGAGCGTGGGCGCGTAGACATCGTAGATGTCCTGCCACCGTTCGCCGAACTTCCCGCTGGCGACGGTGACGACCTTGCTGCCCGGCCGCGCAAGGCTGATCTGCGACGCTTCAAACGCGGTGGTGCCCGAGCCGGCGATCGACAGCACCGGATGCTTCGTGCGGAACACGCGCTGCAACTGCTGGGACAGCTCGGCGAAGATCGCCTGGAACTGCTTCGTGCGGTGGTGAATGATCGGCAACGCCATCTCCCGCAACACAGCATCCGGCACAGCCGTGGGACCAGGAGTGAGGAGACGTTGGGTGGGCAGGGGAGTTGTCGTGCTCATGGTGATGGATGATTCGTGATTCGTTACTAGTGATTTTTGATTGCTTCAATCAACTCGGTTGTGGTGATGGATGATTCGTGACTGCTTTCAATCACTCAATCATTGGTAAGATACCTGATCACAAATCATCACACCGCGGTCAGGCTTTTGACTCGGCGGGATTCTCGGCGGCGGTCGGCTTCCTTGAGCATGCGCTTGCGCATGCGGATCGACTCGGGCGTGATCTCCACCAGTTCATCGTCCTGAATGTACTCGAGACAGGCTTCCAGCGACATTTCACGTGCCGGACGAATGCGGGCGGCGTCGTCCTTGCTCGTCGTACGCATGTTGCTCATCGGCTTGGCCTTGGTGGCGTTCACCGTGATGTCGTTGTCCTTGCAGTGCTCGCCGACGATCTGGCCCTCGTAAATCTGATCGCCCGGCTTTACGAAGAAGAACCCGCGGTCGTACAGCCCGTCCAGCGCATACGCCGTCACGCGGCCGGTTTCCGTTGACACCATCACACCCGCCTGTCGCTGGGCGATCGGCCCGCGCATCGGCTCGTAATGAGCGAACACGTGGTGCATCACTGCGCGGCCCTGCGTGGCCGTCAGCATGCGGCTGCGCAACCCGATCAACCCACGCGCGGGAATCGTGAACTCCATGTGCACGTAACCATCCGTGCCCGCCTTGGCGTCCATCTTCACCATCTCCGCCCGGCGATCGCCCACCAGCGACATAATCGCGTTCTGGCAATCCGCAGGACAATCCACCACCAGCAACTCGATCGGTTCGAGCTTGCGGCCGTTCTCCTCACGGAAGATGACGCGCGGTTTGCCGGCGGTGATCTCGTAGCCCTCCCGTCGCATGTTCTCCAGCAGAATGCCCAGGTGCATCAGGCCGCGACCCGACACCTGAAACTCATCGTTCTGCGCGAAGTCCACCCGCAGCGCCACGTTCGACTGCAGCTCGCGCAGCAATCGCTCGCGAATCTGACGACTGGTGACGAACTGCCCCTCCTTGCCGGCGAACGGGCTGTCGTTCACGCGGAACGTCATCGTCAGCGTCGGCTCGTCGATCGTCACCGGCGGAAGTGCGACGGGATTCTCCACATCCGCGATCGTGTCGCCGATGTCCACCGGGTCCAGCCCAACCACGGCACAGATGTCGCCCGCCTCGACGTTTTCCACCTCGCGTCGGCCGAGCCCCTCGAACTGGAACAACTGCAGCGCTCGCTGTTTGGAGGTCGCACCCTCACGGTTGATCACCGCTACGGGCTGACCCTTGCTCAGTCGGCCGGCGAACACGCGCCCGATGGCGATGCGTCCGACGTATTCGGAGTAGTCCAGCGTCGTCACGAGCATTTGCAGCGGCGCTTCGGGGTCCATGTCCGGTGCGGGCAGGTGGTTGATGATCGCTTCGAACACCGCGCGTAAGTCATCGGTCTTCACGTCCGGGTCGAGCGTCGCCCAGCCGTTGCGCGCCGAGGCGAACACCACCGGGAAGTCCAGGGCGTGGTCGTCCGCGTCCAGTTCCACCAACAGGTCGAACACTTCGTTGACCACGTGCTGGGGCCGGGCATCGGGACGATCGATTTTGTTGACCACGACGATGGGTCGCAGGCCGTTTTCCAGTGCCTTGCCCAGGACGAATCGCGTCTGGGGCATGGGGCCTTCGAAAGCGTCGACGACGAGCAGCACGCCGTCCGCCATGCGCAGGACGCGTTCGACCTCTCCGCCGAAGTCGGCGTGGCCGGGGGTGTCGATGATGTTGATTTTGTAGCGTTGCCCGTCCAGTGCGTCGTAGTGGACTTCGCAGTTTTTGGACAGGATGGTGATGCCGCGCTCCCGTTCGAGCGGGTTGGAGTCCATGATGAGGCCATCCTGCCCGCCCGCCAGGCGGTCCAGCTCCTCATTGCGAAACATGCCCGATTGATAGAGCAGCCGATCGACCAGGGTGGTTTTGCCGTGGTCGACGTGAGCGATG
>CAZEFM010000152.1:0-4750 GCA_964511575.1 uncultured Phycisphaeraceae bacterium
TGTCGGCGGAGGCGGATGAGGAGTTCGTGTACCAGTTCACGCGACTGGTGTTCGCCAACCGGGAGGCGATCAAGGCACGGGTGGCGGCAGCGGGTGCAATCAACGAAACGAACGCAGTAAAGGACACGGGCACGCCGTTCCACCCCGGGGCAATTCGGTATTACCGGGAGATCGGGATCTGGGGGGAGTGATGTGAGACGATCCCGTGGTTCGCTGGAGCGACCACGCCGGGAAGCGGTATGAGTGATTCGCGGACGGGTGGCACGGATGGATGGCGACGGGCGGTGATTCCGTTCGCCGCGGTGGCGCTGTCGCTGTTCGTTCTGGTGGGGGTAAACTTCACCGTTCTGTCGCCGTTGCAGAACCTTTCTATTTTCGCGGCATTGGGGATGGTGCTGGCGTTTGCCGCGTTTCCAGTGCATGCGAAGCTTGCGAATCGATCGGTGGGGTTGTGGATCGACGGCACACTGGCGGTGCTGGCGGTGGTGTGCTGCGGGTACATCATCGCGCAGGGGGCGACGCTGGCGCAGCGGGCGGGGATGTACACGCCTGTCGACATTGCCGTGGGCATCGTTGGGATGGTGCTCGTGCTGGAAGCGACGCGGCGGTCGATCGGCTGGGCGCTTCCGATTCTCGCGCTGGTGTTCATCTTGTATGCGCTTTTGGGGCGATCGCTTCCGCCGTGGCTGTTTCCCCATCGCGGATACGGCCTCGAGCGGGTGGTGGCACAGACGTTTTTGCGCACCGAGGGCGTGTTCGGCACAGCGCTGGCGGTGATGTTCACGTATGTGTACCTCTTCGTGCTGTTCGGCGCGTTTCTGAGTGCGACGGGGGCGACGCAGTACGTGATCGATCTGGCGGAGCGGTTGTTCGGCAGGCGCCCCGGTGGGCCGGCGAAGGTGAGCATCCTCGCCAGCGGGTTGATGGGGTCGCTGTCGGGGTCGGCGGTGGCGAACGCGGCGACGACGGGGACGTTCACGATTCCGATGATGCGTTCGACGGGGTTTCGGCCACACATCGCGGGAGGGATCGAAGCGGCGGCGTCATCGGGCGGGGCACTGATGCCGCCGGTAATGGGCGCTGGCGCTTACATGATGCTCGAGATCATCGGCGGGGAGGTCACCTACCTCTCGATCCTGCGGGCAGCGTTGATCCCGGCGATCCTGTATTACCTGTCGCTGTTCCTCCTGGTGCACTTTCATGCCCATCGTATCGGGGCGATGCCACGTTCAACCGACGATGCGCCCAAGCCATCGCGATGGATGTCGATTGAAGGGTTCACCTTTTTCGCGGCGCTCGGGTCGCTGATCGTCTTTCTCCTTCTGGGCTATTCGCCACAACGCGCGGTGACGTATTCGCTGGGTGTGGTGATGGTGCTGGCGATCATCAGCCCGCATCGGCCTCTGTCGCTGGCCCATCGCGCAGCGGCGCTGGTGGTGTGTGCGGTAACGCCACTGGCGGCGCACCTGACGTTTGCACTGGGCAGGGATGAAGCGCTTGTCGCGGCGATGGCGATCGTGCTGATCGGGGCGCTGGCGCATCCATACTGGCGAACGGTGGTAGGCCAAGCGCTGGTCGAGTCCGCACGGGGTGGGATCCCGCTGATCGTCGCGGCTGGCTGCGTGGGCATTGTCATCGGCATTGTGACGCTGACCGGTGTGGGCACGAAGTTTCCCAGTGTGATTCTGCCGCTGGCGGAGAACAATCTGTTTCTCGCACTGGTGGCGATCATGTTCTGCTCGATCGTGCTGGGGATGGGGTTGCCTTCCGCGGTGAGCTACCTGCTGCTGGCGACGCTGATCGGGCCGGTGCTGAGCGACATGTCCGTCGAGGTGCTCGCGGCCCACATGTTCATCTTCTACTTCGGCATGATGTCGATGGTGACCCCGCCGGTGGCGCTGGCGGCATACACCACGGCATCGATTGCGGGCGCGAACATCACGCAGACAAGTCTGGCGGCGTTCCGCTTCGCGCTGGTCGGGTTCACGCTGCCGTTCATGTTCGTGTATCGGCCGGAGCTTCTGCTGATCGACTCGGCGGCGAACCCGCTATCGGCAGGCAACGTGATGATCGCGATCATTGCGGCGGTGCTGGGGATCACCGCGCTTGCGGCAGGCATGGCAGGGTTCCTCTTCGCGCCGCTTTCGATGACGTGGCGCATCGTGCTCTTCATCGCGGCGGCGTGCGCATTGGCGCCGGATCAGCAGTTCGAAATGCTGGGCCTGCCGATCGCCGTGTTCGATGTGATCGGCGCAACGCTGCTGTGTATCTCAGCGGGAGTGAGTTGGAGCAGACGGTCGGCGTTACAGCGTCACCCCCCGGTCGCGGCTTGAAAGGCGATATGTCTATTTTCGGATCAGTGGTGGACTTATTGCTGGGGGTTGGGTATACTGCTCGTCACAACTGCCCGACTCCAATCTTCTGTGTGCTGCTTGTGGCGGCACAATCCTGAACGATTACAGAGCTCAGTTGTCAGCGCATCATCGGCTGTCCTTCGGCGTCGCCGCAGGCCCTTGGTGCGTACCACCAAGGATGATCCATCGATGATGTTCACTGATTTGGGGCTCGCTGAGCCCATTCTCCGCGCGATCGCTGCAGAAGAGTACGAAACCGCCACCCCCATTCAGGCCCAGGCCATCCCACACGTGTTGGAAGGCCGGGATGTGCTCGGCTGCGCCCAGACGGGCACGGGCAAGACGGCTGCGTTCGCGCTGCCCATCCTGCACCGCCTGTCGCAGAACAAGCCCACCGGCCGCAACCTGCCCCGGGCGCTCGTCCTCGCACCGACCCGCGAACTGGCCACACAGATCAGCGACAGCTTCCGCACCTACGGCAGGCACCTGCGCATCAGCGGCACAACGATCTTCGGCGGCGTGGGACAGATGCCGCAGGTCAAGAACCTGCGGCGCGGCGTCGATGTGGTCGTCGCCACCCCCGGCCGATTGCTCGACCTGATGAACCAGGGCCACGTCAACCTCAGCGCGTTGGAAGTGCTGGTGCTGGACGAAGCGGACCGCATGCTCGACATGGGGTTCATCCACGACATTCGCAAAATCGTCGCGGCAACGCCCGCCGAACGGCAGACACTGCTCTTTTCCGCCACGATGCCCACGGAAATTCGCCAGCTCGCCCAGTCGCTGTTGTCAGATCCGGTATCGGTGCAGGTGAAGGCCCCCACGGTGACGGTGGACCGGATCAACCAGTCGGTGTACTTCGTCGGCAAGAGTGACAAGCCACGCCTGCTCGCGGAACTGGTGACGTCACTGGGTGTGTCGCGCGGCATCGTATTCACCCGCACCAAACACGGCGCGGATCGACTCGTGCGACAACTGCACCAGGCGGGGATCAAAGCGGTGGCGATCCACGGCAACAAGACGCAGAACGCCCGCCAGCAGGCACTGGATCAGTTCCAGCGCGGCAAGGTCGGGCTGCTCGTGGCGACCGATATCGCGTCGCGCGGCATCGATGTGGATGGCATCACCCACGTGGTGAACTACGACCTGACGCACGAGCCGGAGACCTATGTGCACCGTATCGGCCGAACGGCGCGAGCGGGCGCATCGGGTGCGGCGTTGTCGTTCTGCGATGAGGAAGAGGTGGGCAACCTGCGGGCGATCGAGCGGATGATCCGCCGATCGATCGCGGTGGTAAGCGACCATCCTTATGCGATTCCCGAGCCTGCCCCTCGACCCGCCGCCGCCCCACAGCGCAAGCCGCGCTTCGGCCATCGCAACGCGGCACGGTCGGCCCACACGCAGCGCAATCGCAGCAATCGCAAATCCGGCGGGTTCAAGGCACGACGCGCCGCGCGAACGTGACGCCTCCCGATCACGCAGCGCCCATCAACGACGACAAATCGCACCCCGGCGTGACCTTGCGCCAGGCGCGCATCGTGCGCGGTGCACCCCACGGCGGGTCGCTACAATACCCGCGCCATGAAACACGCTTATCAGCAGTGCATAGATCCGGATTGTGGGGCTCGCTTCAGCGTCGATGAGGTGCTGATCACCTGCCCCACGTGTGCCGAGCGGCAAAAGAACTCGCTGCTGGATATCCAGTACGACTGGGACCGCATCGCCGTGCCGCGCACGTTCGGCTTCTTCGAGCACCGCTGGAACACCCGCGGCGAAAAGGGGGCGGGGGCGCTGGACTTCTCCGGCGTGTGGCGGTTCCGCGAACTGCTGCCCTTCTTCCGCAGCGAGAACGACATCGTCACCATCGGCGAAGGGCGCACCAACCTGCAGGATGCGGAGCTGCTGGCAAAGCAGATCGGCCTGTCACGCGGCAAGCTCTTTCTGCAGTACGAGGGGCTCAACCCGTCCGGCTCGTTCAAGGACAACGGCATGACCGCCGCGTTCACCCATGCGCGGATGGTCGGCGCCAAACGCGTCGCCTGTGCCTCCACGGGCAACACTTCCGCCAGCCTCGCCATGTTCGCCTCGCTGTCCCAGACCACGGGCATCGTCTTCATCGGCTCGGGCAAGATCGCGTACGGCAAGCTGTCGCAGGCGCTGGACTACGGCGCGCGCACGCTGCAGATCCAGGGCGACTTCGACGCGTGCCTCAAGCGCGTGCGACAGATTGCGGTGGAGCGCAAGGAGCACGGCATCTACCTCATGAACAGCGTCAACCCCTTCCGACTCGAAGGGCAGAAGACGATCATGTACCGCGTGCTGGAAGCGATGGACTGGCAGGTGCCCGACTGGATCGTCGTGCCGGGCGGCAACCTGGGCAACAGCTCGGCGTTTGG
>CAZEFM010000153.1:0-4734 GCA_964511575.1 uncultured Phycisphaeraceae bacterium
ACGCACGAGCACCGCGGCGGTGCCGCGGACGAGGTCATTGCGCGCTGACCGCATGCCGAGCCACGGCCGGTACGTCGGCGCTTCGAGCATTCCCTTCAGTGAATACAAGCGCAAGCGTGGCGACCGTGTTGGCCTCAACTGGCGCGTGCCAACGATCACCGGCACGCGTGCGGTGCGCCACGTGCTCTACGACACCAACTACTGGAAGTCGTTCATTCATGCGCGATTCGCCGTCCCGATGGGTGATCCGGGCAGCCTGTCGCTCTTCGGCCGCAATCCGGAGAGGCATCGGTTGTTCGCCGAGCATCTCGCGTCTGAATACCGCGTCAAGACCGAAGGGCGGGGCCGTACGGTCGATGAGTGGAAACTCCGCCTCGATGGTAGCGACAACCACTGGCTGGACTGTCTCGTCGGCGCGGCGGTCGCCGCATCGATGCAGGGAGCGGTGCTGTTCGGAACTGACACACGCACAAAGGCGTCACGGCAGCCGATCAGGTTGTCAGAGATTCAGCGGAAGAAGTGGTAATGCCGAAGCAGGCGAAATCTCAGCCCGTTCTCTATGGCGAGAAACTCGGCCTTGTCTGCCGCAAATGCGGCTGCCAGCACTTCCGCGTTATCTACCTCAAGCGGCTGCCCCAGGGCGTAGTCATGCGTCGGCGCGAATGTCGGCACTGTGGCCGTCGCGTCAGCACGCGTGAACAGGCGCTGTAGAGCGAGTCACGTTCGATCTATCGAACGATGTGCCGCAACGGCACATGTTGGCTGCCGAAATCTCTCGCCAGCGTGCATGTACATGGTAGATGACCACTCTTCCCCCGAGTGACCGCGAGCGACTCCAGATCGAGCTGCGGCTCGTCCCCTGGCCGCTGCGCGCGGATGCCGTTCAGGAAGCGTGGGTCGCGTACCTCGAAGGGCGCAGCGCTTGTCAAGCGGTGCAGTCCTTTCTGAGACGGTGGAGAAAGCGACGTTGTCGCGAGGTCACAGGAGGATTGATCGTTGCCTGAGAAGCTCGACCAGAACATCCGCGACAACGCCGCCGGGCCGGCGAAGGCGACTGGTGATTCCGGCAGCGTCGAGCAGCACAAGCTGCGCGATCAGGTCGAAGCGGACCGTTACCTCGAATCCAAGAAGGCGACTCGCCGCAAGGGCGTCGGTGTGAAGTTCGCCAAACTCGTACCTCCGGGGGCCGACTGACGTGCTGAAACGCCTTCTCGCAACACTCTCGAACAAGCCCGCCAAGGCGGAAACGCCGAAGCAAGCGGTGCGCGTCGTGCCGCTGCCGTCGTTGCGGGCGAAGTTCGATTCGGCGCAGACGAACGCGGACAACCGCCGTCACTGGGCGAACGCGGATGGACTTTCGCCCAACGCGGCGATCAATCCGCAGGTCCGGAGCGTGCTGCGCAACCGGGCGCGCTACGAGGTCGCCAACAACTCCTACGCCAAAGGCATCGTGCTCACCCTCGCCAATGACACGATCGGCACCGGCCCGCGCCTCCAGATGCTCACCGGCGATTCCGATGCCAACGACCGCATCGAGCATGCCTTTGAGCGCTGGGCGAATGCAATCGATCTGCCCGAAAAACTCCGCACGATGCGCATGGCCCGCGCCGAGTCGGGCGAGGCGTTTGCGATCCTGATCAACAATGCACAGGTCGATTCACCGATCAAGCTCGACCTCAAGCTCATCGAGCCGGACCAGGTCACGACGCCGACGGTGCGATTTGCGCGCCCGGGCGAATTTCCGGGGGTTGATGGCATCGTCTTTGATCGGCACGGCAACCCGATCTCGTACCACGTTCTGCGCCACCATCCCGGTGAAGCCGGAGCATGGGCAGCCGGTGCCGGGTTCGGCGATTACGACATCGTGCCGGTCGAATCGATGATCCACTACTTCCGCGCTGACCGACCGGGTCAGTGGCGCGGCATTCCTGACATCACCCCGGCGCTGCCGCTGTTTGCGCAGCTGCGGCGCTACACGCTCGCCGTGATCGCCGCGGCAGAGACCGCTGCTGACTTCGCGGCTGTGATCTACACCGATGCGCCGCCGAATGGTGAGGCCGATCCGCTCGAACCGATGGACATGGTCGAACTGGAGAAGCGCCTCGCCACCGTCCTGCCCGGCGGCTGGAAGCTCGGCCAAGTTCATGCGGAACAGCCGGCGACGACGTACAGCGAGTTCAAGCGCGAGATTCTCAACGAGATCGCGCGTTGCCTGAACATGCCGTTCAATGTCGACATGGGTTCAATGCTCGATGCTACCGAGCAATGTGTGTTCAAACTATTGGCGATCAGAGTCCCGATCGAGAATAGTAGTGACGCTCGGGGTGCCGTCGCTATCGAGATAGACGCGCCATCGTTGCCGCCCCTCCACATCGAAAAGGGAGATGTCCGGCTGTTCACCTGCCATGTGTGTCGAAACGCGTACAACCGTCCTGCCTTCCTTCGACATCAAGGAAAGTCCGGGCAATCCCAGCGGCGTCAGCGCGAGTTCCGCTCTGACGTTACCCGCCGCATCCGAAAGTGTCACCTGGGGAGCACCGGTGCCTATGGTCGTCAGGATCATGCGCGAGGCACCGGCCTCATCCTCGATGATCAAAGCGTCAGCACGTACGACTCGAACGCCGGTCAACATCTGAATGGCAGTCGGCACAAATTGCACCACGCTCAATACGAGCGCCACAGCGGCAACGACCGTGAGTGCGAAAAAGCGCTTGTTGTCATTCATCGTTGATTGGAATCCCACTGCGCGTTGGAAACAGAACGTGCGGCCTACACAAATCTGTCAGCAGACGGCTTCATGGTCCGCACCCGACGACATCGGTTTCCCAGTCTCCGGGCTGGCAGTTCGCCTGTTTCCACGCTATGCAATTGCAGTATGCACTCTTGGCGTTCTCGAGAGCAAATTCGAGATTCGCGTTGCATACTGCAATAATCCCAAGTCCTGCGTCAGCCACGACCACGGCGGCCCAGCAGCCCGCAACGCATGCTGCATAGAGCAACGGAGTTCCTACCATCAAAGGCAGGCAGGCTGCGAGACACAGCAAATGCTTCCAACTGAACGGGACGACTTGGTCTGCCATGCAAGCAGTGTATTCATTCAGTGCCTTTTGCACGCGCGGCCGGTATATGTCATGACAATGTGTCAATGAAGCACAGGGGTTCCTCGTTGCCTGCACGAGCGGCATCTGCACCACCTCAGTCGCTTCTGCAATGAGCGCAGCAAATTCAGCCGAAACCTCAGCGATCGGTATCAGGACATGGTGACGAATGCCGTCATCGACGACCGAGACAACAGCACCGATTGCGTGGGATGAACCTGAAGGCCCCGTGAGCGTACCCACAGTGATATGTGCTTGTGCTCGTAGATTCGCCACTTGCTGGGCTTCTTCGACCGACATGTCTTCAACTGACGAGAAGACCTCAGAACCAATGAATGCTGTCGCCCACGTAACTGATTCGTCAGCCGGACCACTCCCCGTGACCGATCCTAACTCGACCGGTTCTGAATCAAGTTTTATAGCAATGAGGACATCAGAATAGGCACTGCCAAATGCGCGCTGCGTCACGACGCCTTGGCTCTCCACCACACTGGCCATGACCTGCTCGTCAGCGTGAGCGGGCAGCGTCCACACCACTGGAACAGAGGCGATGAACACCAGAAAGCTGAGAAACAGGGCGTTTGCTAGTTTGGAATAATCCATTTGTCTTCCAATTAGATGATCGTCAGAATGTATGGATACACGATGCGTGTGAACTGTACTGGGTCGACGTGGGCTGTGCAATCTGGCAATCTATCCACAGCGTGTCCACAACACGGTGCCGCGGCAGCGATGGCGACATCTGATCGCTGCCAAGCGCTTCCGCGGCGGCATCGGCCTGCAGGAACTGCTGCTCGAAGCCGCATGGGCCAACGGCTACACCGGCCGCAACTTCCGCGACAGCCGCGCGGTCCTCAAGTTCGCGTTCAAACCCGACATCTCCGCCGCGTTCTCCACCATCGACATCGGCGGCATCCTCTCCAATGTCGCCAACAAGTTCCTGCTCGAGGGCTTCTTCAGCGTCGAGCGCACCTGGCGGAACATCACCGCCGTCCGAAACGTCAGCGACTTCAAGACCGTCACGTCCTACCGCCTCATCGGCAAGGACCAGTACGAGATCGTCGCGCCCGGCGGCGAACTCAAGCACGGCACGCTCGGCGAGGAGCAGTACACCAACAAGGCCGACACCTACGGCCTGCTGCTCTCCATCGACCGCCGCGACATCATCAACGACGACCTCGGCGCAATCACCACGGTGCCCCGGAAGTTGGGCCGCGGCTCCGGCCTCAAGATCAACGACGTCTTCTGGACCATCTTCCTCAACAACGCCGCGTTCTTCTCCGCCGGCAACAAGAACTACATCACCGGCGCGGACACGGCCCTCTCCATCGACGGCCTCACGAAGAGCGAGGTCGCATTCATGGACCAGGTTGACAGCGACGGCAAGCCGATCGGCATCATGCCGCAGGTCATCCTCGTGCCCACCGCGCTCTCCGCGATCGGCACGCAGCTCTACAAGTCGCTCGAACTGCGCGACACCACGAGCAACGTGAAGTACCCGGTCGCCAACCCGCACCAGGGCAAGTTCCGCGTCGAGGTGAGCCGCTACCTCTCCAACAGCCAGTACGCCGGCAACTCCGCCAAGGCGTGGTACCTGCTCGCCGACCCGACCGACCTGCCCGTGATCGAGGTCGCG
>CAZEFM010000154.1:0-3148 GCA_964511575.1 uncultured Phycisphaeraceae bacterium
TCTTCGATTCGAGGTAGCGGTCGGCGTCGATCTGGTCCTTGAGCGCGTGCTGCTCAACGCTGCCCGAATCGCCGGTGGCTCGCCTGGGGCCGGAGGCGTTGTCCTGGATCGTGTTGGTGAGGTCCTCAGCCATCACACGCTCACCATGACCTGTCACTGACAACGGTGCGCTGTCGATGCCGCCGAAGACGCTGAGCAAACGTGGCGACAGCGCGGGCGGGATTGCGGCCCTCTAGGTGCGCCACCCAGGCCTCCTGGATCGCGTCTTCACGGTCGTGTGGATTCACGAACCGCAACTCGATGAGCAGCGGCGCGTTGTCCGGCAACATGGGTAATTGCATCGCCATCAACAGGTATGTGTCAGCACAGCGAGGATCGTGCTGGATCGCGGACACTGAAGCACGCAGATTCGTACAGGGATGTAATTCAGTGGCGGTATTGGCCTCGGGATGGATCGCCCACGAGGATTTCGCGGGTGACAATCCGCTTACCGCAGTGTCTGCACGCCCGGACGCGCGTGATGCCGTTGGGGTTCGGTCGGGTGTAGACGACGTGAAAGTGACGGCACCCGCAACCACGGCATTCAAACCCGATGCCATCGCTGGGGCGAGCCTGATCCATGGATACTGATCGCTGCGTCATCGCCGCCTCCCTTGCAGCGCCGAAAGCCGCAGACGCGGTCGTCGCTCGGCAATCGCCGTATCTGTGCCGAACAGCACGCATCCCTGCATGCTTGCGGCGACGGCGCAGCCCACCAGGCAATCCAGCCAGTGGTTGTCACGTCCCGGGGTGCGCAGCTTCCACTCATCGACTTGACGACCACGTCCTTCGGTCTGTACGCGGTATTCAGCGGTGAGGTGTTCGGCCAGCAACTGGTGCCCGCCGGCCACCGCGTCGGGCTCAAATACGGATAAACACCCTGGATCGCCCATCGGCACGGCCAGCCGAGCGTGCACGAAGCTCTTCCAGTAGTTGGTGTCGACGAGCACATGGCGCACGGCGCGGCTGCGGAGCCCCTGCGTATTGGGCACGCGCCAGTGCAGCCCGACCCGTTCGCCGCGTTTGGGCTTGTAATCGGCGAATGGCACACTGGATGCGCCCACGTACCGACCGTGGCTGGGTGTCAACACCGCCGCATGGGCGCTCTGGCGGCAGAACTGATAGACCACGTCGGTCGAGGTGCCCCAGTTGGCGTCGATCAGACAGCGCTCGATCGCAAGCTCCGCGCCGTCGTCCCGTCGGTAGCGCCCGCCCAACCGATCGGCGCTCAAGGCTTCGAGACCCGCATAGATCGCACCTTCCTGCCCCGTGCCCTTGTGCGCCATCATCAAAGTCCGGCGGGCATCGCGCAGCGTGAAATATCCGCGTCGCTGATCGGGATGCGTGCCATAGTCCACCACATAGCCCGTGAAATCGTCCTCCCAACCACAAACCATCCAGAACAGCAGGTTGCCCTGCACGTCGATGAACATTGTCAGGTGATTGACGCCGACGGGCACCTCGCGACGCTTCATGCCGTTGGTTTTGGCGGCGATGGCATCCGCGTTTAGCAGATCGTCTGCCTCGCCGGCTGCCGGTAGTGGCTCGTTCTGATACTCGGCCCAGAACGCGGCATCGCCTTGATCCAGCTTCAGGTTCATCGCGTGTTGGATGGCGCTGATCTCGTCAGAGTTGTGACGTTGCGGCCAGGCGACCACCGCGCCCTCATCCATCGCGTTACGATGCTGCCGGTAGAACTCGGTGGCCTCGGTGGTGCCGCGATCCTCGCGCTGACCTTTGGCGCGCAGTTGGGCGTACTGCTGCCAGAGCTTTTCATTGGCGGGGAAGTCGTAGATCATCTTCGTCCGCTGGCCCTGCCATTGCGGATGCTTGTCCCGGTTGAGCATGCGGTCGGCCATGTCATCCGGCCGCACGACCGTCAACGTCATCAGCCCCGCAATCTTCCGTCCTGGCCCGGCCAGACCGAGAATAGCACCGGCAAGGATCTGTTCGCGCGTGGCGCACTGCGACGGTGAACGTGCCGATTCATCGGTTTGCGGGTCATCCAGCAAAACCAGCGACGGCCGGGCGGTCTTGCCGTCTGCGCGTTTGTGCTTCATGCCGCGGATGCGGCCCGTGATCCCGGCCACCTTGATGATGCCGCCGGCCCCGGCGGAACCTTCGATGGTGGGCAGGATGATCTCCTTGGCGGTCCAGCCGATGTGCGTGCGTGCGCCGCGGTAGAGCTGGCCAGCCGCGCGCTGATGGATGCCCTCAAGCGCCCGGATCGGCCCAGTCACCTCGGCGAAATCCTCATCAAGCAGATCGTTGTTCTCCAATTCGCTCTTGATCGAGTCGAGCATGTCGGCCGCGTGCTCTTCGTCTGAACCGATCAGCGCCACAAAATCGCGGTGGCCGTACAGCAGCGCCCACAGGCACGCCGTCTCGCACAAGGTCGTCTTGCCTGAGCCGCGAGGCATCGCCATGGCGAACAAACCGCCCTCCAACACCGCCTGCTCGATCTTGGCGATCACCCTCAAGTGGTCGGACGACCACGCCAGATGGAACGTCTGCGGAAAGTACTGCTCGCAGAACCCCTGAAAACTGCGGCGACACGCATCCTTGCGTTCCGCGTTTTCAGGCGGATGCACCCACCCGTCGCCGGCGATGTCACGTGCGGACTCCGATGCGGCCTTGCCCCGGGCGTTGACCGCCTCCTTGTGGCGGGCGTAGTTGACAGGATCGCCCTCGCTCCATCCCGCTTCGGTTGACGCCTGGCGTGCATGGAACAGCCACGCGGCGTAGCGCAGCAAGTCGATTCGGCGCAGGTTGCCCGGTGCCGCGATGCGTCCGGGGGCACGGTTCAGGTGGCGATAGACCACATGCGGTTGCACCACCTCACCCAGTGGCGTGGCGTTGAGCAGGCGCACCGCCTCCGCCACCCGCAACTGGCGCGGATCGACGTTCTGCGATCGGGGATTGTGGGCCGGAGAATTCAACGCGCCTGCACCTCCCGCACGAGCCACGCCGTGTAGTGGACCAGGTTGATACGTCCATCCGGGCCGACCGGCGCGCCGGCGTCGATGTCCGACTGCACTTGATCCGGCGCTACCCGAATCCCTCCTGCAGCGGACAGCAGTCGTGACACTTCTTCAATAGACAGCGACGC
>CAZEFM010000154.1:3158-4719 GCA_964511575.1 uncultured Phycisphaeraceae bacterium
CCCATCGACAAAAGCTCCGCATGGGACGCCGTTTACGGCATTGAGAAAGTTGCCCACAAGCCGCAGATTCCGCTTGATGCGGGCGGGAACCCATGGCTCAATGTGCATGCAAGACCAGCATTTACATGGAGATAGGCCATGGGCCAGATGGCGAAGCACACGCAGGCATACAAGGACGCCACGATCCAGAACATCGCCCGCGACCTGCTCGGGCTGGAAACGCTGGAGGAGCGACGACGCGACAGCCTCGACTTCCACGAATTGGCGGTCTGGCAGATCCGCAAGTCGCTCAAGGCGGCCTTCGAAGCCGGACGGCAGACCAGCCGCTAACCCCGCGCCAAAGGAGCACGAAGCATGCGAACCAAGCGAATCGAACTCGAAGGCAGCGCCGGCCATGTAGCGATCGAACGCGAACGCGGCAGCACCATCATCCGCATCGACAGCATTATCCGCGAGCCAAAGCGCGAGCAGGCGTGGAAGACGTGGGAGGTCGAAGCCCGCGTCATCAGCGACGACGAACTGTTCGCCATCGCCACCGAGGTCCAGCGCCGCTGCGACGGCGTCGCCGGCACCAACAGCATGATCCACGACTACTACCGCGAGATGCAGCGATTTCAGGACTGACCGCGACCCGCACCACCCCCAACACAGGAGGACATCGACATGGCCCGGAACGAGAACAGCACGCCCCAAGACCTTCTCGACGCGATCCGCGAGCACCTGACGCCCCACGCCGTGGCGCTGATCGCCGCCAAGTTGCAGGTCTCCTACTGCGGCGGCAAGCGCAACGACGAGATGGTCGCGGCGGAAGAGCAATGCCAATGGTTCACAGTGCTGCTGATCGAGATGCTCGGCAGCGACCAATTCAACCAACTGTGTGATGAGCTGGGCGTGTAACTCGGCTCGACGGATTCCAAGGAGTGCATCACCCCGTTTCGAAGGAGTAACGCAATGAAGAAGGAACAGGTCAAGATCGGCGGAACGTACCTGGCGAAGGTCACCGACAAGGTGGTCCCCGTCCGGCTCGACAAGGAGAACCCGCAAGGCGGCTGGGATGCGACCAACCTCGCCACCAACAAGAAGGTCCGTATTAAGTCGGCCCAGCGCCTGCGCGGACCGGCACCCGGCGGCACCAGCGCCGACGTGGGCACCGCCAAGACGCCAGTCAAGAAGAAGCTCACGAAGAAGGAGCTTGCGGCGCGTCGGGCCAACCTCAAGGCTCAACACAAGGCCGACCAGGAGAACGCGCGCCTGCGTGATGAACGCGAAACCAGCGACGACGGCATGACCGCGAGCGAACGGGCCATGGCAACGAGCGTGGTGCCCAAGCCGCAGAAGAACAAGAAGGCCAGCGGGCTGGATGTCGCAGCCCAAGTGCTCAAGGACGCGGGCCAGCCCATGCGGTGCAAGGACATCGTCCAAACCATGCTCGACAAGGGGTTGTGGAGCACCGGTGGCAAGACGCCGCACGCCACGATCTACGCCGCGATCCTCCGCGAGATTCAGACCTTGGGGGTCGAGTCGCGGTTCCGCAAGGTCGAGCGCGGTCTGTTCACGCTGG
>CAZEFM010000155.1:0-2383 GCA_964511575.1 uncultured Phycisphaeraceae bacterium
CACGCGCCATCATGAGGCACGGAAGATGTGTTGACGGTGCCATGCGATGGCTTGCATGTCGGGAGAGAAGCGGACTGGTAGACGCAAGGGACGCCCCTCCAATGACAGCAACGTCTCGCGTTGAAAGGTGGGCGGGTCCGAACACTCGAGCGCTGGAGATACACGAACGCGCAGATCGCCATCGAACGCGATCAAGCCACGATCAAATGCTCGATCATAGAGCGCGTTGAGACATAAGCCGTTGCGTGGATCAGCGCGGCGATGTTCATCAGCACTCCATGGAATGATGTGACTGGCGACAAGCAGTTCGGGCACCGACAAGTCTGACAAAGCACAACGTTGTTCATAGCTGACCAAGACGGCATCGCGAAAGAAACGCTGCACACGCCGCGTACGTACCAATCGCTCCTGTTCCGTTGGGCCGTCGGGTAACTCCAGTTCCTCCTCCACCACTTCGTTTGGTAGTGCTTCCGGTTCGAAAGGAAGATGTCGAGCCGCTGCCTGTTCCGCTTCGAAGGCAACCCGTTCAGGGTTTTCTTCGAACGCGGCCCATAGTTCCCGGTCCTTGTTGCTGACGTTGCCGAGCGCTCGGATCCCGCGTGCCTGCTGGGCGGGGTCTAAGCTGGCGAAGTTGCACGCTTTCATCACGACCGCGCCGGGCGTACGACCGATGCGTTCCGCCAATGCGATGATGTCGGGATTTTTTGAATGCAGCCGACCGAAGGGCGTGCGGCAATACAACCGAAACGCCAGCAGTTGTTCGTCACGCGACCACGTTGGCGACCGTGCCATATCTTCATGATAATCAAAATCTATTGAACAACGTTGCTGTCACTTCAACGGAGATGATCGCCATGACACTTCCGAAGGAAATCACGTTGACGTTGCCGTGCGCCTATGTGGGACAGATGGTTTTCGGGCTTGCGGTGATCATTGAGCAGTGGGATGCCACGGCTGAGTATCTGACCCATGGTTCGGGATGAGCCGGTCATCATTCACGAGTGCTCAGACGCGAGCGAAGCGGAGGCGATCGCGGCGGCGGTCAGGAACAGTTGACAAGGGCGCAGGGGACGGAGGCTGCACGGGACTGAGGAACGAAGGACGCTTGCCCGCGTTTTTCACTTCGACGTTCGGGAGCGCTAGGTCCCGCCTACTGAAGTGGGCGGGCCTCGGCTGGGGTGCGCATGAAAAAACCCAAGGCCGGGGCCCTGGGTTTTTTCGTTTGGGGGGTATTGGGGGGTTACTGGTTTTTGTTGCTGCCGGGTTCGGATTCGCCCAGCAGTTGGGCGACGAGCCGGGATTCGCCGACAGTGGTTTCGATCTGGCTGGGGGCGACGGCGCCGGCAGCCTCGGCGAGTGCGGCAGCGTCCTCGAGGTCCTCCTCGCGGCTGGGCTGCTCGTAGGTCGGCGGCTCGGCGAGCTTGCGGACCCGGAGCTTGGTGTACGGCTCGAAGCCGGTGCCCACGGGGATGAGGTGACCCAGCAGGACGTTTTCCTTGAGGCCGACCAGATCGTCGCTTCGTCCGGCGAGTGCGGCTTCGGTGAGGACCTTGGTGGTCTCCTGGAAGCTTGCACCGGAGAGGAAGCTTTCGGACTGGAGCGACGCCTTGGTGATGCCCAGCAGCAGGGTCTTGGCGGTCGCCGGTCGGGGCCGGGTCGCCTTGGCGGGCTGCTTGCCTTCGGCCTCGGCCCTGGCGTTGGCTTCCTTGATCTGGGCCTTGGGGATGAGGGCGCCCACGGGGAGGTTGGTATCGCCGGGGTCCTTGATCTTGCCCAGTCCCGCGACCTTTTCGTTGGCTTCGCGGAAGCGGAACTTGTCGACCACTTCGTTGGGCAGCACGGAGGCATCGCCGGGGTTTTCGATGCGCACCTTGTGGAGCATCTGGGCGACGATGACCTCGATGTGCTTGTCGTTGATGGGCACGCCCTGAGCACGGTAGACGTTCTGGACTTCCTCGAGGAGGTAGTTGTAGAGCGCTTCCTCGCCCTTGATGCGGAGGATGTCGTGCGGGACGAGCGGGCCGTCGATCAGCGGATCGCCCGCGGCGACGTAATCGCCGGTGTGGACGAGCAGGTGTCGGTCCTGCGGCACGTGGTGTTCGACTTCCATGCCGGCGTCAGCGCGGATGATGATGGTCATCTTGCCGCGTCGCTTGTCGGAGCGGAGTTCGACGATGCCGGAGATTTCCGCCATGACGGCGGCATCCTTGGGCTTGCGTGCCTCGAAGATCTCGGTGACGCGAGGCAGACCGCCGACGATGTCGGTGGAGCCCATGACTTCGCGCGGCTGGCGTGCGAGCATGTGGCCGGCCTCGATCATCTGGCCCTCTTCCACTTCGATACGCGCCTTGGCGGGCAGGTAGTGGAAGTCCAGGATCTTGCC
>CAZEFM010000155.1:2483-4705 GCA_964511575.1 uncultured Phycisphaeraceae bacterium
TCGATGACGATCTGCGGGTGCTTCTCGCCCTTGTGTTCGATGACGACGAGCGCCGAGCCCGTGCCGCGCTTGCCCTTGCCCTGCGATTCGCCTTCGGGGCGGACGGTTTCGCCCAGCTCGATGTCGACGAAGCGAACCTTGCCGGCCTTTTCGGCGAGGATGGGGGTACGGTGCGGGTCCCACTTGACCAGCACCTGGCCCTTCTTCACGGTGTCGCCGGGCTTGACCATGATGTACGAGCCGTACTGAACCTTGTACTTCTCGAGTTCACGGCCCTTGGCGTCGAGGATGGCGACTTCGCCGTTGCGCTTGAGGGCGACGAGGCATTCGTTGTCTTCCTCATCGCGAGCGGGGACTTCGTTGGTGTCGCGCAGCTCGATGACACCGGCCTGGGTGGCGCGGTAGTCGGTTTCCACGAGGGTGCGGTGGCCGATGCCGCCGGTGTGGAAGGTACGCATGGTGAGCTGCGTGCCGGGCTCGCCGATGGACTGCGCGGCGATGATGCCGACCGCCAGGCCCTGTTCGACGAGCTGGCCGGTGGACATATCCTGACCGTAGCACTTGGCGCACAGACCGAGCTTGGACTCACAGGTGAGCGGGCTGCGGACCATGACGCTGTCGATGCCCAGGGCTTCGATCTTGCGTGCGGCCTCTTCGTGGATCGTCTCGTTTTCCTTGACGATGATTTCGTCGGTGATCGGGTTGGCGATGGTTTCGCGCGCCGTTCGGCCGACGATCGACTCGCGCAGCGGCACGTCGATTTCCTCGCCCTTGTAGATGGCGAACTTGCGAACGCCGGAGCGCGTGCCGCAGTCGTGCTCGGAGACGAAGACGTTCTGCGCCACATCGGCGAGCTTGCGGGTGAGGTAACCCGAGTCGGCGGTCTTGAGCGCGGTGTCGGCCAGACCCTTTCGGGCGCCGTGGGTGGAGGAGAAGTACTCCAACACGCTCAGGCCTTCACGGGCGTTGGCGCGGATGGGCGTTTCGATGATTTCGCCCGACGGCTTACTCATCAGACCGCGCATGCCGGCGAGCTGCTGAATCTGGCTCACGTTACCACGCGCGCCCGAGTCGGACATCAGCCATACCGGGTTGAGGTACTTGGTGCCTTCGGTCGAATCGATCGGCACGGGGTTGCCATCCGCGTCGCGACGATCGTTCTTCAGCTCCTTGAGCAGTTCCTTGGTGACGGCTTCACGGCAGTGCGTCCACAGGTCCAGCAACTGGTTGTAGCGCTCACGCTCGGTGATGGCACCGGCGTGGTAAGCCTTCTCGACGCGATCGACCTTCTTCTGCGTCTCGTCGATGATGGCCTGCTTGCGCTCGGGGATGCGCAGGTCGGTGATGCCGAACGACAGCCCCGCGACGGTGGATCGCTTGAAGCCGATCTCCTTGAGGTTGTCCAGCAGCTCGATGGTGGCGGGCCGGCTGGCGCGGGCGTAGGTGTCGTCGATGACGCGCGAGCAGCCCTTCTTGCCCAGGTTGCAGTTGTAGTAGGGCAGGCCGTGCACGAGCATTTCGTTGAACATGAGCCGACCGACGCTGGTGATGATGCGGCGGGACGGCGGCATGGGGATGGGCTCGCCGCGCGGCTCGGTGACCATGTCGACGTACTGTCCCTCGGGCAGGCGCACCACGATGGGCTCGTGGATGCCGATCTTCTTCAGGTCGTACGCCATCAGCGCTTCGACGGGGTCCTTGAACCAGTGCTTGACCTTGGCGGGGTCTTCGACGACGTCGGTCATGGACGTGATGTAGTACACGCCCAGCACGATGTCCTGCGACGGCGAGATAATCGGGTTGCCGTTGGCGGGGCTGAAGATGTTGTGCGGCGCGAGCATGAGGCAGTGCGCCTCGGCCTGCGCTTCGACGGACAGGGGCAGGTGGACCGCCATCTGGTCGCCGTCGAAGTCCGCGTTGAAGCCGGTACACACCAGCGGGTGAATCTTGATGGCGTTGCCTTCGACCAGCACCGGCTCGAACGCCTGGATACCCATGCGGTGGAGCGTCGGGGCGCGGTTGAGCAGCACCGGGTGCTGGTAGATCACCTCTTCGAGCACGTCCCACACTTCCGGGTCACGCCGCTCGAGCATCTTCTTGGCGCTCTTGATCGTGTCGACCAGCCCGTGCTCCTTGAGCTTGCGGATGATGAACGGCTGGTAGAGTTCGAGCGCGATCTTCTTGGGCAGGCCGCACTGGTGCAGCTTCAGCTCGGGGCCGAC
>CAZEFM010000156.1:0-4699 GCA_964511575.1 uncultured Phycisphaeraceae bacterium
CGAAGTCGCCATCGGAAGCAACTGGAACCCCGGCGAAACAAGCGACCGCGAGAAGTCAGGCTCCGTCCACATCCTTCTCCGCCCTGATGACCCGACGCAGAAGTGGAAACCGATCACGCTCGAGCACGACCCCACCGTTCACCGCATGCGCTGGGCCCGCGTCGGCGAAAACGGCGCCTTCAAATTGTGCGTCCTCCCCCTGCACGGCGTGGGCAACCGCAACGGCGAAGGCGAACCGGTGAAACTGCTCGTCTACGACGTGCCCACCGCCGACGCGTACCACGACCCCGCGGCATGGAAGTTGACACGCGTGGATACCGGGCTGCATATGACGCATAACTTTAGTGTCGATGTCACCAGCCCCGGACATGATTCGCTGACCATCGGCGGCCGGGAGCACTTCGCGCTCTACACCGGTGCGGCTGAGACCGCCTTCGCCCTGCATCTGCCGGATTACATCGGATCAGGCGAAGTTCGTGAATCGCGGTCTCGACTGCCGCTGACAGCGACCATCGAGCCGATGCACGGCAACCAGGTGGTGGCTTATCTGCAGTCGCGCGCATCGTTTTGCCCTGGCGAGAACGAAGCGTTCCTTCACCAACAGGATGGCCGCGTTGTCCTGGACGACAGCCTCCACGACGGCCATGCTCTCGCCTGTGCCGACTTCCTTACGCTCGATCGCGACCAGATTGTCGCCGGCTGGCGCAACCGCAACGCGGAGGGAGAAGTCGGCATCCGCCTTTACGTGCCGCAGGACGACAAGGGCAGAGCCTGGACCACCCACACCCTCACCAACGCCATCGCCTGCGAGGATCTGACTGTCGCCGACCTCGATGGCGATGACAAACCCGACATCATCGCCGCGGGCCGCGCCACGCGCAACGTCCTCATCCTCTGGAACGACAACTGAGCCGCTTGCGGCTTCGCGCAACCGCACGCCAACGCGCAACGTCGCAGACGAACACCCCGATGTCGTCGCACCGATGCAGGTACTTGCCGACGGGATTCGGTCGGAGTTGGGGCGGCCCGACCAACCCGGTCCGGGTGCCCGTGCACGGGCCAACTGTGAACGCCTTATCCGCGGCGTGCACTGCCGTTCGCCGTCGCAAAGAAACCGCGTCCGGATGACGAACTCACCGAATGCATCCCGCGTCGAACAGCCAGCTTCACTTTGCTCTACGACTGAGCGATCTGGTACACCCGCACCGGCCGCGCCCACGAGCAGGCCATGCTGCTCGACTGCGCCGACCACGCAAAAGTGCAAGTTCGCGCCAAACGGACGCGCCTGGAGTAAGTTGGATCACACCTCGACCGGCTTGATCCAGGGCATCATTGCGCGGAGCTTCTTGCCCACCTGCTCGACGCCGTGGTTGCGGTCCTTTTCGCGCTGTTCGTTGAACCACTTGAAGCCGTTGGCATAGTCATCGCGAAAGGTCTTGGCGAACTTGCCCGACTGGATGTCGGCAAGCACCTGCTTCATGACTTCCTTCGACTGCTCGTTGACGACCTTGGGTCCGGTGTGATAGTCGCCGAACTCAGCCGTATTGGAGATCGAGTAGCGCATGTAGTTGAGTCCGCCGCGCACGATGAGGTCGATGATGAGCTTCAATTCGTGACAGACTTCGAAGTAGGCAAGTTCGGGCGGATAGCCTGCTTCAACGAGTGTTTCGAAGCCGGCCTTGATGAGGGCGCTGAGCCCGCCGCAGAGCACCGCCTGCTCGCCGAAGAGGTCGGTTTCGCACTCTTCCTTGAAGGTGGTGACGATGACGCCGGACCGCCCGCCGCCCACGCCGATCGCCCACGCCAGCGCGATGTCCCGGGCGTTGCCGGTCGCGTCCTGGTGGATCGCCATGAGGCACGGCACGCCGCCGCCCCGCTCGAACTCGCTGCGCACCGTGTGGCCGGGGCCCTTGGGAGCGACCATGATCACGTCCACGTTGTCCGGCGGAACGATCGTCTTAAAGTGGATATTGAATCCGTGCGTCGCACCGATGGCCGCACCGGGCTTGAGGTTCGGCTTGATCGACTGCTCGTACACCTCCGGCTGCACCTCGTCGGGCAGGGTGATGATGATCAGGTCCGCCTGCTTGACCGCATCCGCGACGGGCATCGGATCAAAACCATGCTCGATCGCCAGCTTGCCGTTGGCCGATTCGCGACGGTTGGCGACGATGACGTTCACCCCCGAGTCGCGCAGGTTCTGGGCGTGGGCGTGGCCCTGCGAGCCGTAGCCGATGACCGCCACCGTCTTGCCCTGCAGCGGCGTGATGGAACCGTCCTTGTCGTAAAGCGTCTCGATCGCCATGGTCAATAACCTCCAAAAAAGCGAGCCCGCCAATGTAGTGCGAACCGCCGGGGGTGTAAAGTTGCGCGAAAAACCGCCTTGCGGGGCATGGCGGCAGGGGCGAGCGAGGGTTCATCGGCACGGATGCGCCCGATCAGTCCAGATCGGGCATCAGGTCGTCCTGCCCGGCGGCGAGGGCGTCGAGATACCACGTGAGCGTGCCGGCCGCGGGATCGTTGGGGTTGGCAGCTTGGGGCTGGATGCCGGTGATCGGAAGCGACTCGGGGTCGGGCCCCGTCGCTCGCAGTTGTTCCTCGACCCGCTGGATCGTCGCCGCCTTCTTCGCCCCGGTGACAAGCACCGCCAGCCGACGGGCCGCGTTCAGCAGGGGGTAGGTCATCGTCACCCGATCGGGGGGCGTAACGTGTTCGCCAGCGTTCACCGCAACGAGCTTCTTGTTTTCAGCGAGGGCGGGCGAATGCGGGAACAGGCTCGCCGTGTGGGCATCGTCACCCATGCCGAGCACGACGAAATCGAGCCGGGGTATGACGGCATTGGGATCGACGACGCGGCGAAGCTCCGCCTCGTACAGCGCCGCCGGGTCATCCGCGAGCACCGGCATCGGGTGACGCTGCCGCGAACGCAACGGCAGGTGGTCCGCCAGCGATTCGCGGATCATCTTGAAGTTGTAACGATCATCGTCCTCCGGCACCCGCCGCTCATCGACGATCCACAAATGCGTCTGCTCCCATGGAATGGTGCGGTAGCGCGGATCGGTGACAAGGCGCATGTAAAACGGTTCGGGCGTCGACCCGCCGGACAGCGCCAGGTGAAACTCACCGCGATGCCCCACCGCCTCAATCGCCGCCGTGAGCAACGACATCGCCAGATCATCAAACAAATCGTCCGCAGTGCGAGCGACGTGAACGGTACCGGGAAGTTTGGGAGAAGTGTTCAAGTTAGGGTTCAAGGTTCAAAGTTCAAGGTTAGGAATCTGCTTGCGGGCGAGCTTTCGTCGTCAACAGAATCTTCGCCAGGATACGGTTGATGCGCTGTGCTTCAGTATGCAAATCATCGAGTCGCGGCTTCGGAATGATTTCCGACTCACCAAGCACCGCAACCAATAAATGGTCTCTCGTGCCTCTTTCTGTGCTAAGGAGAGTTTTGCGACAAATCCCTTCGACTTTGTCCCGCCTGTGCCTCCTGCACATTCGCCCCGTTTGACGTACCGGCCGATCACACGCCCTGGCCCCGGTTTTGTGTCCAAGACCTGAACCAGTTTGACGATTCGAAGCGCGAATGCAAACGACCGCTCCGCAATCCGGTTCAGCATGATCTTGCGTCATGGTTCTTAACCTTGAACCTTGAACTTTGAACTTCGCTCATGCATTCCGCCAATGTCGGCCCCCCTTCTCCAGCATTGCGTCGGCGGCGGCGGGACCCCAGGTGCCGGCGGCGTAGTTGGGCAGGTCGTCGGATGGGTGGGCGGCCCAGTGATCCAGCACCGGTTGCACCACACGCCAGGCCTCCTCGATCTCGTCGCGGTGCTTGTACAGCGTCTGGTCGCCACGCATGCAGTCCAGCAGCAGCGTCGCATACGCTTCCTGCGGTTTCGCCTGAAAATTCGTCGCGTAGTCGAAATCCATCACCACCGACTTGATGTTCATCCCCATGCCCGGAACCTTGCCCTCAAAGCGCAGACGAATGCCTTCGTTCGGCTGGATATTGATCACGATCTGGTTCGGCGGCAACGCCCGCTCGTTGTCGGGTGACTTGAACAGCGCGTGCGGCGTTGGCTTGAAGTAGATCACCACCTCCGTCGTCTTGCGCGCCATCCGCTTGCCGGATCGCAGATAAAACGGCACGCCCTCCCAGCGCCACGTGTCGACGAAAAGCTGCAACGCGGCGTAGGTGTCGGTCTGGCTCGCCGGATCCACGCCCTTTTCCTCACGATAACCGGGGACGGCTTTGCCATCGATTTCACCGGGGCCGTACTGCCCGCGCACCGCCAGCGTCGGCACCAGGTCGTCGCTGATCTGCCGCGTGGCGCGGAGCACTTTGGTCTTCTCCACGCGCACATCATCGGCACGCATGCTCACCGGCGGCTCCATGGCAACGACGGCCATCACCTGCAGGAGGTGACTTTGAATCATGTCGCGCAACGCCCCACCACCCGGCGAATCGTAGTAACCTCCGCGGCCTTCCACCCCCACTGTTTCCGCCGCCGTCACCTGCACATGATCGATGTACTTCCGATTCCAGATCGGTTCAAAAATCGCGTTGGCGAAACGGAACACCATCAGGTTCTGCACCGTTTCCTTACCCAGATAATGATCGATGCGATAGATCGATTCCTCTTCGAAAACGCGGCCGAGCACGCGATTGAGGTGCGATGCCGAGGCACGATCGTGGCCG
>CAZEFM010000157.1:0-4467 GCA_964511575.1 uncultured Phycisphaeraceae bacterium
GCCCCGGTAGCTCAGCTGGATAGAGCAGCGGACTTCTAATCCGCAGGTCAGAGGTTCAAATCCTCTCCGGGGTGTTGCCCTAGGGCGTGTCGAGGGGGTGCAGGACGATGCGCTGCAGGTCGAACACCGCGAGGCCGGGTTTATCCACCAGCGACACCGTGAGGTCGTGTCGGCCGGGCTCCGTCACGTGGATTTCGCCGATGATGTCGGTTCGGCGGTTGAACCATCCGCCGGTCACCCGGCTCGCCGCCTCCAGCCGCTTGCCGGCGAAATCGATGGCGTATCGGCCGCCACCGCCATCATCCTCCGCACAGCCATAGGTCACCTCCACCCGGTAGCGACCGGGCTGGGGCACCCGCACCGCCCAGCTCACGCGCGTCACCATGTCGGTCCAGTGGCCGACGCTCTCATTCGTCGCATCGTAGATCGCGTTGCCGTGGATCTGCGCCTGCACCGCTTCAAGGCTGATTCGCCCCGTCGCGTCCGGCTCCGTCGTCGGCACCACAGGCATCGCCGGCCCTTCAACATCGAGCATCACCACGCTGGCGTGGTCGTTCGGCTCGGCAATCGGCAACGTGATCAACAACTCACCCGTTCCCTCATCCTGGCGCACGTTCAACGCGGGATGATCCGGCAGGCTCATCATCCGCGCCCCCACCACCTTGTTCTCCAACGCCGGAACGCGCAGAACCGAATCGAACGGCCAGTTGAAGACGTGCAGGTACAGCCGCGTCTGTCCGTTGGGCAAGCGTTTCTGCGTGCACCGCCCCCAGGGCAACTGCTCTTTGAACGGCGTCGCCACCGTGCCATAAATGCTGTCGCCGTGCACGTCCATCCATCGGCCGATGGCGCGCAGCTTGTCGATGGTGGATTCGGGCACCGTGCCGTCCGGCTTGGGGCCGATGTTCAACAGGTAGTTGCCGCCCTTGCTGACCACGTCGATCAGCTCGCGGATAAGTGCCGTGGTCGATTTCCATTCGCGGTCGTAGTGGGTGTATTCCCACGTCTTGTTGATGGTCTGACACACCTCGAAGTCGATGCCGGGAAACCCGTTCGGCGGGATGTGCTGCTCGGGCGTCAGAAAGTCCGCGCCGTACCCCAAATCGTTCAAGCCCAATGCGCCGATCGGAGTGAGACGGTTGTTGCTGATGATGTGCGGCTGCAACGTGCGGATCATGTCCATCAACTCGGCGGCGCGCCACGTTTCGCCCGCCATCTCACCATATGAGAAGTCGTGCCAGATGATGTCCACCCTGCCGTAGCGCGTGAGCAGTTCGCGGTACTGGCCGTGCATGTACTCGAGGTAGCGATCGAAATTCTGCTTGAGTTGACGAGCCTCGGGCTTGTCGCGATCGGGGTGGAACACATCCCGGGGGTAGTCCGGGTGTGCCCAGTCGATCATGGAGTAGTAGAACCCCATCCGAAGCCCTCGATTGCGCACCGCATCGGACAATTCGGCAATCCAGTCACGGCCGGCCGGCGTGTTGGTGATCTTGTAGTCGGTCAACTGCGAATCGAAGAGACAGAACCCCTCGTGATGCTTGGTAATCGCCACGACGTACTTCATGCCGGCTTCCTCAGCGAGTTGAGCGATGAAGTCGGCATCGAACCGCTCGCCGGTGAACTTTGGCATCAGGGCATCGCGGTACACCTCGTGGTCGATGTTGAAGCTCTGTTGCAGATAGCAGCCAACGATCGGCGCGGGCTTGCCCTCCCAGGTTCCCCCTGCCGCACTGAACAGCCCCCAGTGGATGAACATGCCGAAGCGGGCCTCGCGCCACCACGCCATGCGGGCATCGCGCTGCTCCGGGGTTTCCTGCCGTTGCTCCGCCGCAGCCTGCCGCCCCGGCATCATCCCGATCAAAAGGCAAAAGAGTATGATTATCACACGCCTCAACATCGCCAAACCCTTTCGAACGGTCGTCACCAGCCACCCGCCCCGGGTGGACCAGACAACCATAAAGCCACCTGAAATTACTTAAGAGTTCAACCCTGAACCATCGGCAAGCGGAAATCGACTTGCCACTCCCTATTAGTATGATATTTTATATACAACTTTCAAAGGAGGTTCTTCCATGGCTCGATTCACGTCCGCCACGCTGGGGCTGGTTCTCCCCCTCACCTTTGCTGCGGGAACCAACGCCGCGATCATCGCCCACCACACGTTCGACAACGATGCCAGCGATGCGTTCGGTCGGGGCGCGACCGCCTACGGCGGGGCGACCATCGGCGAGGGCGTCGTTGGCAATGCGCTGCATCTGGATGGCACGGGGTACGTCAGGTTCGATGTGAAGGAGAGCCTGAACAACCTCTCGGCGTTCACCCTCGCGGTCTGGGTCAAAGTCGATGCACCAGCCCCCACAGCGGGCGACCCGTACAGGACCATCTACGCCACCGATGGCTGGGGTCCCGGCCAGGGTCAGGTGCACCTCAACTACGAATGGGATAACAACAACAGTCGTTATCGCGTGAAGACCGCGGGCCCCGATGGTCTGATCATCGAGACACCCGTCGCCGGCGTGCCGACGGGATGGTTCCATACCGCCCTGACCTTCGATGGCACGACCTATCGCCTTTTGATCGATGGGGTGGAACAGGCCAGCTTTGTCGGCGCCAACCTGAACAATCTGGGTGACGCGGCGATCCTCGGCGCATGGGATGGCGCGGTGTTCGGCCTGGGCATCAATCGATATCTGACCGGCGCGATGGACGACCTGCGTATCTACGATGAAGCGCTCGACGCCTCCGCCATCGCCGGACTCATCCCCGAGCCCGCCTCCGCGGCACTCGTCGGGCTGGGCGCGATGCTGATGCTCGGCCGCGGCCGCCGCAACTGATCCTTCGTGCATCACCTTCATTTCAGGCCGGTAACACGGCCTGAAATGCTTCCCTCGTGTTGTGATCACACGTCAGGGTTCGAGATGAACAGGCGAAACGCGTCATTGAGCTTCTGGTGGTGATCAGCATGATGGCGTTGCTCATCGCCCTGCTTCTGCCGGCTCTTTCAGCGGCACGGGCGACATCCCGCGCATTGATTTTTGCCTTTTATTTGGGTATAATAAAGAGATCAAGCATCTGTCGCCGGATCGGGTGAAAATGTCCTCTTCTGTCACCCGCTGAATATTTGCAACGATGTCGCAAGCCACGCCTCTGAACCTATTGATGCACGATACAACACGATGGAAACAACCGAGCGGACAATGGATCGCCAGTTGCCGATTAGGGATTGTTTTCGCTCCTGGCTTCCCTCGGCCCTTGGCTCTTCCCGAATGTCGTGTTTGTCGTGGGGGTGACATCGCTCTTTTTCGCCATAAAACATGATTCACCCGTCATTTGCGTGCACGACAGCGGAGGTCGAGGGGGGGAGGGGGTGACATTCGTCCAGAGAACGCCTTTCGAACCCAAACCATTACACCGCCATCACAACACCAGCGCACCAAATCGCCACATCACCACATCGCCACATCACCGCGGGCTTCGCTGCTTTACCTTTCCCCGAACCGGGTTAAAATGCGGTGCTTTGCACCTGAGGAGAACTATTCCCCGTGTCCGCATCCGCCCCTAATGTTGCCATCGTCGGCGTCACCGGCGCCGTCGGGCAGGAATTTTTGAAGGTCCTCGACGAGCGGCAGTTCCCCATCGGGAACCTGAAGCTGCTCGCCAGCGCGCGCAGCGCGGGCAAAACCGTGACCTTCCGGGGCAGAACGTACACGGTGGAAGCACTGACGCCGGAGAGCTTCGCCGGTGTGGATCTGGCGCTGTTCAGCGCGGGCGGATCGATCAGCAAGGAGTACGCGCCGATCGCCTCGTCAGCGGGCGCGACGGTGGTCGACAACTCATCGGCGTTCCGCATGACCGACGGCGTGCCGCTGGTGGTGCCCGAGGTGAACCCGGAGGATGTGAAGGGCATCACGCTGGGCAAGGGCGGGATCATCGCGAACCCGAACTGTTCGACGATCATCATGCTGGTGCCCGTCACGCCGCTGCACCGTCGGGCGAAGGTGAAGCGGATGGTGGTGAGCACGTATCAGGCGGCCAGCGGCGCGGGCGCGGCGGCGATGGCGGAACTGGAGCAGCAGACGCGCGAGGTGCTCGCCGGGCAGGCCGTGACGTGCAACATCTTTTCGCAGCAGTACGCGTTCAATCTCTTCTCGCACAACAGCGATCTTGGGCCTGAGGGCTACAACACCGAAGAGATGAAGATGGTGAAGGAGACGCACAAGATGTGGCACTGCAACGGCACGGGTACGGTGCCGCGGATCACCGCCACGTGTGTGCGGGTTCCGGTGATGCGCGCCCATGCGGAGAGCATCAACCTGGAGTTTGAAGGGGAGCTGGATGCGGACGAGGCGCGGGAGATTCTGCGCAGCGCGCCGGGTGTGAAGGTGATCGACGATCGGGCGGCGAATCGATTCCCCACGCCGCTGGACGCCTCGGGCAAGGACGACATTTTCGTCGGCCGCATCC
>CAZEFM010000158.1:0-4268 GCA_964511575.1 uncultured Phycisphaeraceae bacterium
GTAGAGCGCTTCGTTCGGGACGAAGAGGCCGCAGGTTCAAATCCTGTCACCCCGACTTTGATCGAATTTTGGCCCTTCGGCGAACACGTCGAAGGGCCTTTTCTTTGTCGTTACAAGACTTGTGGCGCTCAATGAGCGTTTCAAAAGGACGCGACGCAGAAGCTCCCGGCGCTCGTCCGCTTGAGAAACCCTCCATTCTTCGGCCGCGTTCTGGGCGACGTCGAACATCGTCATGATGAACTCGCCCACCTCTGTGCCCGGCCCCTTGCCGTCGGCCAAGCGGTCCTGCAGGCGTTCGGTTTCGGCCTTCATCTCGGCCGACCGGGTACTGAACACGTCCTTTTCCACCACACCAGCCAGGTAGCCGTCTAGCAGTCGCTGCTGCATCTGCTCCAGTTCGGTCAGCCGCTTGCGTGCCTGGCGAATCTGCTCGGCGCGCATCCGCTTGTCGTCGTCGCACATCGTCTCGAGGTGGTCCCGGAACCATTGACGGCGTTTGTCGTCGGGGATGCGCAGCGTCTCCAGGTCCTGCACGATCGCCTCCTCGAGCTGTTCCTGCCGCCAGCGGACTGTCGGGTGGTCGGGGTCGGGTTTCAGGTTTCCGCACCGGTAGTAGATGTACTCGTGGACGTTGCCGTTTCGCATGCGGCGTCGAATGCGTTCGCCGGTGATCCCGTAGCCGCAGTGGGCGCAGGTGAACATGCCGCCGGCGAGGTAATGGTTGGCCTTCCGCACGCGACGGTTCTTGCCCTTGAGCAGGGCCTGGCACTGCTCGAAGTCCTCGAGTTCGATAATTGGGCGGTGCTTGCCGGGGAACGTCCGCCCGCGGAAGGTGATCATGCCGACGTAGAAGCGGTTGTTGAGGATGTACGACAGCGCCGTGCGGTGGAACCGGGGATAACTGGGCTGGTAGGTATAGCCCTCGCGTTCCATGGCGTCGGCGATCTCTTTGAACGTGTACTGGCCGGTGGCATACAACTCGAAAATGCGCTGGACGGCCAGGGCGTTGACCGGATGAGGTTGGATCGGTTCGTCGCGATTGTCCCCGACGTTCTGGTATCCGTAGGGCGCAAGCCCCGGTGCCCAACCCTGACGCACCTTCTCCTCGATGCCCTTGAGCACCTCGTGGCGCAGGTTGTCCGAGTAGTACTGGGCGACTGCGGCCATCACGTTGAACGAGAACGCGCCGGCGGCCCCGGGGCCGAACTGGTTCTCGACGAATGCGAGCTTCACCCCGCACTGATCCTCGAGTTCCTGCAGCCGGACCGCGTCGCGCATGTTGCGACACGTGCGGTCGAGCTTGTGAGCGAGGATGTACCCGATCTTGAGCTTGCGGGCATTGGCCCGCACCCACTTGAGCATCTGGTTGAACGCGGCGCGCTCCGCCCCGCGTTTGGCGGACTCGGCCACGACGAACTCGCGGACCACCGTCCAGCCTTCACGCTGGGCCTTTTCGCGGTTGACGCGCAGCTGCGCGTCGATGGAGTAGCCTTCACGCTGCTCCCGCGAAGAGACACGAGCCCATATCACACATTTTTGCATGCCTGTCGTCTCCTTCGGGCCTGGACCAATGTCTGTGCCAGTTCCTTGACGTTCATCAGAATCTCGATCGCCTCGCGGTCAGTCAGTTCGTACCCGTAATACGGCGACCAGACCCGGCGCGTGTCCGCGATCGCCTCGTCGGTGATCCAGGCCGTTCCCGGCGGGCGGCTCGGCACGGGACCGGGTGACGGACACACTTGCTCAACGGGCGCAGTTAATCCAGTCGAATCCGCGGCCCTTCGCATCGCTGTTTTCTCCTTGTTTTCAGGCACGTTCGACCTCGCCGTCGTAGTCCGGATCGACCCATGCCTTGAGGCCGGCCTGGGTGAACACATCGCGGATGCGAGAGATGGCGCGGGCCACGGTGTCGCGGCCGATGCCCAGCCGCTCGGCGATGGCTTTCTGCGACTCCCCGTGGCTGAGGGCATCGCAGATCTGTTGGTCACGATCCGATAGGCCAACCTTGGCCTTTTCGATGTCCAGCCTGAGATCGACTGGTTCCGGTTGTGTGACGTGGTTGGGCCAGATCGGTCGGCCGCTGAGTAGCGCCCGCGACTGGCTGCCCATGCGTTTGAGATGCTCGGCGTAACGGCGCTTGGCACGCAGGTGCGCCATCAGTTGGCGATCGATCACGACGGTCATCACCGTCGACTGTGCCGCGCCGTTGGAGCGGGCTTCATCGAATTGAAACTCGGCAAGCATCGGCACGATGCGCTGCTGCAGGTCGTCGATCCTCGCGATTGATGCGCATGCGCCGGGCACGGCTGACGATCAGGCGGGCGACCTTCGGGTCCACGATGTCGGTGTAACGGTTGTTGTGCATGACGGGCCTTTCTGTTGGGGCCTTGGCTTGGCGTCGAGAGGTTCCCGCCGACGCACGTGTCGGGGGCTCGAATGTCATGCCCGTCATGCTCGATGTGTTGTTGGGTCAGGTCTGTAGGTTCGGCGCTGCGCTGGCGAACTCATCTGCGCCGCATGTGTGGCGCATTGCTGGTTCACGCGGCGCAGCGCACAGCCCATATGTGGCGCATGTGTGTTTGCTGGGTCACATCGCTTTGACCCAGCAAGTCGAGGCTCCAGCGGCAAACAACAGGGTGTCCGCGACATGCCAGCCGACGCGATCACGAAACGCGATCCGGCACGAAGTCGCCCGTCGTGACACTCACAGTTGTTGGAGCATCGCCATGCACGCACTTGCCCGAAGAACCGACCCACCGACATCGCATGAAGCCGCCGAGGCCGTGGAGCGCCGCGGCCGCGCCGCCAGCCAGCGTCACCTGTGCCTGCTGGAGGTGTGGAAGCGCCCCGGCAGCACCGCCGCCGAGATCGCAGCTCGCACCGGCCTGGAGCGCCACGTTCCCTCGCGCCGGCTGCCCGAGTTGCGGCAAGCCGGCCAGGTCAGGAACGGCGCTCCTCGCACCTGCACTGTTACGGGCAATCCGAGCATGGCGTGGGAGCCGGTTGCGGGTTCGGACGCGATTGAAGGGGGTGCGCGATGATTCCCGACACGCTCGCATCCAAGTTTATCTTCGAGACTGCCGACACGTACCACGCTGCGGCGAAGGACTACCTGTCCAGCCACCAGTTGGCTGACTTTCGTCGCTGCCCGCTGCTGTACCAGTGGAAGCAGCTTGGCCTGGCCAAAGACAAAGACCGCCCGGCCTACTTCCTCGGCCGCGCCGCGCACACGCTGATTCTGGAAGGTCGTGAGAAGTTCCTGGCCGAGTACGCCATCGGCGACGGGCCGATCAACAAGACCACGGGCAAGCCTTACAAGAGCGATTCGCAGGCGTATCAGAAGTGGGCCGAGGTCCAAGGCAAACCCGTCCTCAGCGAGGATCAGGCTAAGGAACTCGAGCAGCTTGCAGCGGGCGTGATGGGCCACGACTTGGCGAGGCAGTTGCTGGTGTTGGGCATTGCCGAGCCGGTGCTGCGGACCCGCTGGCACGAGGTGGACTGCCAGATACGCGTGGATTGGTTCACGCACATGGCGGGCGGTGCCATCGTCGATCTGAAGACCTGCGATCACCTGGACTACTTCGAGGTCGACGCCCGCAAGTTCCGTTACGCCCATCAGCTGGCCTTCTACCGCTCGATCAGCGCAGCAGCGGCCGGCACCGATCCACGTGAACTGCCGGTCCACCTGATCGCGATTGAAAAGCAGCCGCCGTTTCGCTGTGGCGTGTGGCGCGTGGGCGAAGACGTGCTGGCCATCGCGCAGAAGGAGAACGAGGAGGCGGTCAAGCGCCTGCGCCACTGCCGCAAGACCAACGTCTGGCCCACCGGTTACGAGGAGCTGCGCACCTTCGACTGGCTGTAGCACCCCGGACACGTCTGGCGCTGCGGCCGGTCGCCTCATGTGCGGTCGCGCAGAGGTTAGACCCCGGGACCCCGGAGCCGGTCGCAGCGCCTTTTTGAACTGAACCACCAACCCACGGAGACATCATCATGAGCCTGTTATCCCAAGTGTACGTCGGCAAACACGCCGCCCCCCGACGCTGCATGGTCCACGGCGTTCAGGGCGTGGGCAAGAGCACGTTCGGCGCGACGGCGCGTCGGCCCATCTTCATCCAGACGGAAGACGGTCTGGGCGAGATCGAATGCGCCAAGTTTCCGCTGTCTCGCTCGTTCAACGAGGTGATGGACGCCTTGGCGGAGCTCCGCGGGCAGCCGCATGAGTTCGAGACGGTGGTGGTCGATTCGCTGGACTGGCTCGAGCGGCTGAT
>CAZEFM010000159.1:0-4060 GCA_964511575.1 uncultured Phycisphaeraceae bacterium
TGCATCTGGCGGGGGCGTTCGACTTCGCCACGGGGCTGAAGCTTGTGCGGCTTCGCGGGCAGGCGATGCAGGAGGCGGCCGAGGCGTCGCAGGGCGGCATGGTTGCGCTGATCGGGGCGGATGAGGCCCAGGCGGTCGCGCTGTGCGACGAAGCGCGGGGCGATGAGGTGCTGGTGCCCGCCAACTTCAACGCGCCGGGGCAGATCGTGGTCAGCGGTTCGGCCGGTGCCTGCGAACGCGCGCTGGCGGTGGCGGATAAGATGGGGCTGCGGGCGACCGCGCTGAAGGTGGCCGGGGCGTTTCATTCGCCTCTGATGCAGCCCGCGGCCGACCGTCTCGCGGCGGCACTGGAAGAGGCAACGTGGCAGACGCCCAGTGTGCCCGTCGTCTCCAACGTGACCGCCAGGCCGCACGAAAGCGACCCCGCCAGCATCCGCAAGGGGCTGGTGGCGCAACTGACGAGCCCGGTGCGCTGGGCGGAATCGATGACGTGGATGGCGGCGAACGTGCCGGGACAATACGTGGAACTGGCTCCCAACAAGGTGCTCGCCGGACTCATGCGGCGGATCGACCGCAACATCAAGGTCCAGAACCATTCGGAGCCCTGACATGCAATTCGGCCGACTCTTCGCGGTGGTGATGGTGGTCACAGTCTGCGGCGGCCTGTTCGGTGGCATGGTGGGCGGTTTGATCGGTTACGCCATCCCCACAACGTTCGACGCATTCTTCATGACTCAGGGGGCGTCAACCAAGACGGATGCCCAGTACCGCGACGAATACGATCACCGCGCGGCATCGTCGTCGGAACGAGCTGTGCAGGTGGGGGTGAATCCCGAAAGCAAGGTGCTCGCCGGGGCATCGCTTGGCGGAGCGTGGGGGCTGATCCTCGGGGCGATCATCGGACTGGTTCTCGGCACGGTCGATCAGATCCTGATAGCGTTGAACCGGCTTCTGGAATTTCGGAGACAGGGCCAACCCGCGGACGATGCGGGCATGCCCACGCGAAGGGCGATATAGTTTCGCGACATCACGGTGCAGAACCATCGGAGCCCGCCACCACGTGATGAATGCGTAAAGCCCGGGGATGGCTATTCCCGGGCCCTTGATCACACAGGAAGACAACCACTGCGAGTCAGAACGGCATGGCAGACGAATCAACCAAACGGATCGCAATCGTAACGGGCGCCTCGCGCGGCATTGGCGCGGAGATCGCCAAGGCGCTGGCGGCGCAGGGGCGGCACGTGGTGTGCATGGCCCGCAACGCCGACAAGCTGGGCGAGGTCGAGGCGGCCATCCGCGAGGCGGGCGGCTCGGCGTCGACGTGCGCGTGCGATGTGTCGGATGGTGCGGCCCTTGCCGAGGCGATCGAAAAGGTCGCTGATGAGCACAAGCGGCTGGACATCCTCGTGAACAACGCGGGCATCACCCGGGACAACCTCATGCTGCGGATGAGCGATGAGGAGTTTGACCAGGTGATCCTGACGAACCTGCGCAGCGTGTTCGTGGCCTGTCGGGCGGCGCTTCGTCCGATGATGCGCGGCAAGTGGGGGCGGATCGTGAACGTCGGCAGCGTGTCGGGCCTGGTGGGCAACGCGGGGCAGGCGAACTACGCCGCCGCCAAGAGTGGTCTGCTGGGGCTGACCAAGTCGATCGGCAAGGAGATGGCGGCGAAGAACATCACGGCGAACGTGGTGGCGCCGGGTTTTATCGAGACGGACATGACCGATGTGCTGCCTCAGCAGGTGAAGGACATGGCGGTGCAGATGACGCCTTTGCGTCGCTTCGGTCAGCCGCGGGAAATCGCCGCCGCGGTCGCGTTTCTTGCGTCGGAGGAAGCCGGATACATCACGGGCCAGGTGCTCGCGGTGGACGGCGGGATGACGATGAGCTGAGCAGGTCGCCGCTCGGTGGCATCGCATGCCCCCGAAACGACCTGAGACTTTGCGGATGCGGTTGCCCCGGTCTGCACCGCAAGCTATATTCTCGACCGATGCACGGCAGCCCCGGTGGGCGGCCGGACGGGGAAGAAGAGCACCAACCATCGCTTGCACGAGCTAACGAGGAGCGTTCCACATGGAAGAACGTGAGATTGAGGAACGGGTGATTTCGATCGTCGCTGAGCAAATGGGCGTCGACAAGTCGGAAATCAGCCGCAGCACCAACTTTGTGAACGACCTGAACGCCGACAGCCTCGACACGGTCGAGCTGGTCATGGAGTTCGAGGACGAATTTGACGCGTCGATTCCTGACGAACAGGCGGAGAAGATCCAGACCGTCGGTCAGGCCATTGACTTCATCAAGGAACACGTCGCCGGGTCGCAGAGCGCCTGATACGCCTCGGCGCTGCACCCGCGTTCCGACGCTGCCGCGCAGCGGACGAAATCGGCGGTTCCCTCCCCATAGCGATCGAGCAGCCCAGACAGTTGCGTTTGCCGGCTGACGTCGTCGTGACGTACGACCTGGTGGCCCTGCGCGGCTGGGCCTGTGTTTACATGAGATCCGTTCGATGAGTAGACGACGTGTCGTCATCACCGGTATGGGGTGGGTGACCAGCCTTGGAACCGATGTCGCGAAGGTCTTCGACGACCTGTGCGCCGGCAAGAGTGGCATCACCAACATCACCCGCTTTGACACCAGCGAGTACTCCACCCGCTTCGGCGGTGAGTGCGCCTACTGGACGGGCGGCGACAACATCGACAAGCGCGAGTCCAAGCGACTGGACCGCTTCGCCCAGTTCGCCCTCAACGCCGCCATCGACGCGGTCAACGATTCGGGCCTGGATTTCTCCAGGGAGAACCCCTGGCGCGCCGGGTCGATCGTCGGTTCAGGCGTCGGCGGGATCGAAGAGTTCGCCGTCGGCCACCAGAAGCTGCTGGAAAAAGGCCCCAGCCGGGTCAGCCCCTTCATGGTGCCGCGGCTGATGTGCAACGCGGCGTCGGGCAATATCTCGATCTTCTACAAGCTGCACGGCCCCAACTCGGCCGTCGCCTCCGCCTGCGCCTCCGCCGCCCACGCCATCGGCGATGCCGCCAATATCATCCGCCACAACGGCGCGGACATCATGATCACCGGCGGATCGGAAGCGGCTGTTACCCCGTTGGGGCTCGCCTGCTTCACCGCGTTGCGGGCGCTGTCCAGCCGTAACGACAACCCGCAGGGCGCTTCGCGTCCGTTCGATGCCGACCGCGATGGGTTCATCCTCTCCGAAGGCGCGGGCATCGTCGTGCTGGAAGAGTATGAGCACGCCAAGGCACGCGGGGCGAAAATCTACGCCGAGGTGCTGGGCTATGGTCAGTCGGCCGACGGCTCGCACATCACCGCGCCGGACGAGCAGGGCCGCGGCGCTGCCTTCGCCATGGAAGCCGCGCTCAAGGATGCCGGCCGCAACACGACCGATGTCGACTACATCAACGCGCACGGCACGAGCACCCCGCTGGGTGACGCCGCCGAAACGCGTGCGATGAAGCGGCTGTTCCAGGATCAGGCGTACAAGATCCCCGTGAGCTCCACCAAGAGCATGACGGGGCACCTGCTGGGCGCATCGGGTGGCATCGAAGCGATCATCGCCGCCAAGACGATCCAGACGGGCATCATCCCGCCCACGATCAACTACGACACCCCCGACCCCGAGTGCGACCTGGACTACGTCCCCAACACCGCACGCGAAGTGAAGGTGCAGGTCGCCATGTCCAACAGCTTCGGCTTCGGCGGCCACAACGTCGCCCTGGTACTCGGCAAGGTGTGAGCACGTCACCATCGCGACGACGCAAGCGTCGCACCACGCGGATCACGCAACGTTTCACTGTTAACGTTCGTACCGCGTGCGTCGTCGCGCTGAACGCAACCACCGACGTGCTCCCTACACGCGCAAACAAAAGGACCCACGCGTGGCGCGCTGTGGGTCCGATTTGGGTCACCGTCGTTCGGAGCTGACCGACGGTTACAGTGTCAATGTTTCACCGGTGAGCAACCGGTAAGCATCAAGATACTTCGAAAGCGTGTTGCTGACAATCTCCTGCGGCAGCGTCGGGCCCGGCGGTGTTTTATTCCATCGGCCCTT
>CAZEFM010000160.1:0-4022 GCA_964511575.1 uncultured Phycisphaeraceae bacterium
CGTGAACCGTGGGGCCGGTGGGTTTTGCAACCGGCTTTCTAATAGCGGGGGGAGGATTCGAACCTCCGACCTCCGGGTTATGAGCCCGACGAGCTACCAGGCTGCTCTACCCCGCAGTCGAGTTCTTCACTATAGAGTGACGAGTGAGGGGTGTCAAACTGGCTCAACGACGCGGAAGATGCGCTTCTTCTGATGGATGCTCCGTGTTCGACGGAGTGCGCGACTGTGCGATAACGAGTGGATAGGTGGGGCGGGCGGGCGGCACCGCTGACGGGGGCGTGGCATCGAGCGGGTGGGTGGCAGAAGTGTCAGGCTGGGCGAGGGGCGACTGTCACGATGACAGGGCGAAACGGGCGGGCCGCAGGCCAGGCGGCGAGGCGGCATTGCGTAAATATCGGACATACAGTAGTTTGCCGCCTTCCGCACGCAGGAGCTTGGGGAATGCCCTTGTGGTATTGGGGTTGCATGGCTGGGCGGATCGTAGGGGGCGGCGTGCGGATTCCGCAGCCCGACGATCCGGGGCGACGGGAAAGCCGGGGCGCAAGCGCCCACCAGCGATCAAAGGTTTTACTGAACCGGTTAACGTCATCACAACGGAGTGACATCAGCTATGGCGGTCAAAGAATTGTCGTTCGATGTGGAAGCTCGCAAGCGTCTTCTGGCAGGTGTCCAGAAGCTTGCCGGGGCGGTGAAGAGCACGCTTGGTCCGCGCGGCCGCAACGCGGTGCTGGACAAGAGCTGGGGCGGGCCTTCGGTGACGAAGGACGGCGTGACGGTGGCCGAGGAAATCGAGCTGGCGGACAAGAACGAGAACATGGGCGCTCAGCTCGTGAAGGAAGCCGCGAGCAAGACGAGCGACAAGGCCGGGGACGGCACGACGACGTCGACGGTTCTCGCCGAGGCGTTGTTTAAGGAAGGCCTGCGTCAGATCACCGCCGGCAGCGATGCCAACGCGCTGGTGCGTGGGATGAAGCAGGCGGTTGACGTGGTGGTGGAGAGCATCAAGAAGCAGGCCAAGCCGATCAACGTGACGAAGAAGGACGAGATCGCCAACGTTGCCGCGATCAGCGCGAACAACGACATGGAGATCGGTCGCATCATGGCCGACGCCTTCATGAAGGTGGGCAAGGATGGCGTGATCACGGTCGAGGAAGGCAAGGGCCTGGACACGTACGTGGACGTGGTGGAGGGCATGCAGTTCGACCGCGGGTATCTCTCGCCGAATTTCATTACGAACCAGGACACGATGGCTGCGGAACTGGAGCGTTGCCTGGTGCTGGTGCATGAGGACAAGATCAGCTCGGTGCAGAAACTGGTACCGCTGCTGGAGAAGGTACAGCAGTCGAAGAAGCCGCTGCTGATCATCGCCGAGGACGTGGAAGGTGAAGCGCTGGCGATGCTGGTGGTGAACAAGCTGCGCGGCGTGCTGAACGTCTGTGCGGTGAAGGCGCCGGGCTACGGCGACCGCCGCAAGGCGATGCTGCAGGACATCGCGATTCTCACCGGCGGCACGGCGATCATGAAGGATCTGGGCATCGAGCTGGACAAGGTGGAACTGTCGCAGCTCGGCATGGCGAAGAAGATCACGGTCGACGCGGAAAACACGACGATCGTGGAAGGCGCCGGCGATTCCAAGGCGATTCAGGGCCGGATCGAGCAGATCCGCCGCGAGATTGAAACGACGACCAGCGACTACGACCGCGAGAAGCTGCAGGAGCGTCTGGCGAAGCTGGCGGGGGGCGTGGCGCAGGTGAACGTCGGCGCGGCGTCGGAAGCGGAGCTCAAGGAGAAGAAGGCCCGCGTGGAAGACGCGTTGCATGCGACGCGTGCAGCGGTGGAAGAAGGCATCGTTCCCGGTGGCGGCGTGAGCTTCATCCGTGCGATCGATGCGCTCAAGAAGCTCAAGCCCGAATCGCACGATGAGGCGGCGGGCGTTGAGGTGGTGCGCCGCGCGTTGACGGTGCCGACTCAGACCGTTGCGGACAACGCGGGCGAGCGCGGCACGGTGGTGGTGCGCAAGGTTGCCGAGGGCAAGGGTTCGTTCGGCTTCGACGCGTTGAAGCTGGAATACTGCGACATGGTTGAGCGGGGGATCATCACCCCGGCGAAGGTGGATCGCACAGCGCTGCAGAACGCGGCGAGCGTGGCGACGCTGCTGCTGACCTGTGACTGCATCGTGACCGAAGTGCCCAAGGAAGAGGAACCGGGCGGCCACAACCATGACCATCACGGCGGCATGGGCGGCATGCCGGGCATGATGTGATCGCACGGATGACCTGTGCGTGTACGTAAGTCCTCACTCGGCGCGGCGTGCCGCGTTGAACTGAAACACCAAGCATTTTTTCATTCGGAGTTTGAAACATGGCTACGGCGACTGCGACCAAGACGAATCTGCGACCCCTGGACGACCGCGTGGTGATCAAGCCCAGCGAGGCGGAAGAGCGGACGGCCAGCGGCATCTACCTGCCTGAATCGGCGAAGGAAAAGCCGATGCAGGGCACGGTGCTGGCGGTGGGCCCGGGCAAGCTGGCGGACGACGGCTCGCGTACGGCGGTGTCGGTCAAGAAGGGCGACACAGTGATCTACGGCAAGTACGCGGGCACGGAGATCGAAGTGGACGGCCAGACGCTGATGATCGTCCGCGAGAGCGAACTGCTGGGTGTGATTGAAAAGTAAACCCCGCAGGGGCGCATTTTCGGATGCTTCGCCCTGGGCGTGAGCGTCCCAACCTCAATAACGGATTCAATAAGCGATGGCACATAAACAGCTAATGTTTGACCAGGAAGCGGCGGTGCAACTCAAGCGCGGGCTTGAGCAGTTGGCCGCTGCCGTCAAAGTCACGATGGGACCGACGGGTCGAAACGTGGTGCTGCAGAAGTCGTTCGGCGGGCCGGCGGTCACGAAGGACGGCGTGACGGTCGCCAAAGAGATCGAGCTGCAGAGCCCCTTCGAGAACATGGGCGCCAAGATGGTCGTCGAAGTCGCCAAGCGCACCAACGACAAGGCGGGCGACGGCACGACGACGGCGACGGTGCTCGCTGAGGCGATCTTCGTCGAGGGTCTGCGTCATGTGACGGCGGGCGCCAACGCGATCTCGCTGCAGCGTGGGATTACCGCTGCGGCGGATGTGGCGTCGGAAGCCATCAAGAGCATGGCGACCAAGTGCAAGGGCAAGGAAGACCTGAAGAAGGTCGCCACTGTGTCGGCGAACAACGATGTGGAGATCGGTGAGCTCATCGCCGACGCCATCGACAAGGTGGGCTCCGACGGCGTGGTGGAAGTGGAAGAAGGCAAGGCGGCGGAAACGACGCTGGACTTCGCCGAAGGCATGCAGTTCGACAAGGGCTACCTGTCGCCTTACTTCATGACGGATCCTGCCACGCAGGAATGCGTGCTGGAGGACGCGTTGATCCTCATCCATGAGAAGAAGATCAGCAATCTGCCTGATCTGCTGCCGCTGCTGAACAAGGTAGCGATGGCGAACAAGCCGCTGCTGATCATCGCGGAGGATGTGGAGAACGAAGCGTTGGCGGCGCTGGTGGTGAACCGGCTGCGTGGTGTGCTTCGGGTGGCGGCGGTGAAGGCGCCGGGTTTCGGCGATCGCCGCAAGGCCATGCTGGGCGACATCGCGACCGTCACGGGCGGCACGTTCCTCAGCGAGGATCTGGGGCAGTCGCTCGAAACGCTGGAACTGGATGCGCTGGGCACCGCCAAGCGAATCGTGATCGACAAGGACAGCACGACGATCATCGAAGGCGCGGGCAAGAAGAAGGACATCCAGGCGCGGATCGATCAGATCCGCATGCAGATCGAAAAGACCACCAGCGACTACGATCGCGAAAAGCTGCAGGAGCGCTTGGCGAAGCTCACGGGCGGCGTGGCGATCATCAACGTTGGTGCCGCGACCGAAACGGCGATGAAGGAACGCAAGGACCGCGTCGACGATGCACTGCACGCCACCAAGGCGGCGGCGCAGGAAGGCTACGTGCCGGGCGGCGGTGTGGCGTTCATCCGTGCGATTG
>CAZEFM010000161.1:0-3992 GCA_964511575.1 uncultured Phycisphaeraceae bacterium
GCGACGGGCGTGCTAGACTGGGGCGGTCATGATCATCAGGGGTTGGCGAACGGGTGTCGGGCAGGCTGCACGGTTGGCGGTGCTGTCACTCGTTTGCGTGGTGACGGCCGGCTGCTCCCTGGGCGTGCGGATCGGCACGGGCTCCAACGCCAGTGCTGCAAGTCGACTGCCCGAACCGATGATCGAGCTGCGCCACCCCTCGCGGATCGTTTCCACGGGGCTGCAGATCTCGCCCATGAGCCAGTACCCCACGCTCATGGTGCAAAGCGGCAGCGTCTCGGGACGCTTCATCCTCGACACCGGCGGCGCTGGCGCACTCATCGTCACCGACACCTTCCTCAAGGCAGCCGGCGGCAAACGCATCCGCAACGCATCGGCGAACGTCAACGGCACACGCTACCCCCTGGCGGTGATCCCCCGGCTGCACATCGGCGACGGACTGGTCCTGCGCGACGCCACCTGCATCGTCAGCAACCTCGACCAGATGCGGCAGGTGTGCGGCGGCATCACAATCGACGGCGTCCTCGCCATCGGCATGCTGCAGGGACTCGAACTCGACATCGACCTGCCCAACCGCGTCGCCCACTTCCGCCCGGCCCATCTGCGCGAACAGCCCGATGGCGCGGTTGAACTGCGACGCCCGGCAAGCCATGCGGGTGATCCGCGACCGTACGCCATGGTCCGCATCGGCGATCGCGACATCCCCACGCTGCTGGACACGGGCAATTACGCCGCCATCGACATCCCCCGGTCGCTCTTCGACCCCGCGGGCATTGCGCTGGTCGATCCGCGGGATTCGTATGGCGCAGCCGGCTTCAACAGCCGCCCCAGTGTCACGCAGCGCGGCACGCTGCCGATGATGATGATGGCGGGCATCACCCTGCACGATGCCGAAGCGCACATCATCCCGCACGACGATGTCACCGAAGCCGTGATGGGCATCGCCGTGCTGCGACACTACCGGCTGATCTACAACACCCACACCCGCACCACCCTGCTCATCGGCCCGGCACAGATGACCGGCTCCGCCCCGGGCAGTGAGGTCGTGGAACTCGTCGAAGAAATCTGCCGCCAGCGGCTGCGGTGATCACGAACATGTAAAAGCCCGTGGTTCGCTGAAGCAACCACGTCGGGGGCCATCACGCGCTGGCGTTGTGGAGGTAGGCCTCCAGCTCGCGGCGGTGGGTGAGGCGACGCCACTGCAGGCGGTCCCAGTCCACGAGCAGCAATTGATCGGCATCGGGCAGTTCGGGGAGGACGGCGGCGGCGCGGGCGGCGCCATCGGCGGTCCACGATCGCGCCAGGAACAGGTCGCTCACCCGGCGCGGCTCGGGCACAGCGGCGAAAAGCGCGAAATCGTCATCGCCCCACCCATGCACCGTCGGGCACGGCTGCGGCTGGTCGGCCGGCCCGGTGATCACCCCCGTGTACCGCCGAAATGCCGGATAGAGCGACAGCGACACGGCCGCGTCACTGATGTTCAGCGCCAGCAGATTCTCCGGCGGCTCGGGGCGAATGTAGACATCGTCGTAGGTGCCGTTCGGCTGGCGGTGCTGGGCGATGAAATCCGCCAGCCGCTGCATTTCCTGGGCGACGAACCGCTCGGTCGAGACGGGTAGAAACTGGATCTGGCAGTAGTCGTCTTCCGCAAAGTATGCCAGTCGCGATTCGCCTTCCATGGCCGTTCAGCATGCCTTGGGGCGTCGGGCAAGTCAATGATTTTGCCGCAGCCGTTGACGGACAACGCCCCCGGGACGGCAGGGCAAATGCTGTGGCTCGGGCGGGGCGGCCCCCGCGACACGTTCGGCGATGCTGCTATGATTGCACCTGCCACGGCTGGACGGTCGAACGTTCGCCGTCGCAGGTACCGTGGCCTGCCTCAGGGCCTCCAACCCGCCCGCCTTTGTTGTTTGAAACCTTCATGAATACCTCCCAGATGCTTGATCGGCCTGACTCCGCATCCTCCCAACCGGCTGAACGCTCGACCTACCTGGTGAGCCGGGACGAACTGCTTGCGCCATCGGACACGTTCGCCCACCGCCACATCGGCCCGGGCAGCGACGACATCCGCGAGATGCTGGCGCTGCTGAACCTGTCGTCGCTGGACGAGCTGGTGGACCAGACGGTGCCGCGCAACATTCGCCTGAGCGAGCCGTTGCGGCTGAGCAACCTGCCCGAGTCGCCGCGGGGCGAAGCGGAGCTGCTGGCGGACCTGCGGGCGATGATCGATCAGAACGAGGTGTACCGCTCGTGCATCGGCATGGGGTATTCGGACACGATCACGCCCGCGGTGATTCTGCGGAACATTCTGGAGAACCCGGGCTGGTACACGCAGTACACGCCTTATCAGGCGGAGATTTCGCAGGGCCGGCTCGAGGCGCTGCTCAACTTCCAGACGATGATCGCGGACCTGACGGGCCTGCCGATCGCCAACGCGTCGCTGCTGGACGAGGCGACCGCCGCCGCGGAGGCGATGGCAATGTGCTTTGCGACGTCGCGGCAGGAGAAGCCCGACTTCTACGCGGCCGCGGACTGCCATCCGCAGACGCTGGCGGTGCTGCAAACACGCGCCGATTCGATGGGCGTGAAGCTGCACGTGGTCGACGCCGGCGAGCTGCTCACCGTGGCGCTGGATAACGCCTGCGGCGTGCTGGTGCAGTATCCGACGACGGATGGCCGCGTGGTCGACTACGCCCCCCTCGCACAGCGGGTGCATGACAGCGGCGCGATGCTGGTGGTGGCGGCGGACCTTCTGGCGCTGACGCTGCTCAAAGCGCCCGGCGAATTCGGCGCGGACATCGCGGTGGGCTCCGCCCAGCGCTTCGGCATGCCCATGGGCTTCGGCGGACCCCAGGCCGCCTACATGGCGACCCCGCAGCAGCACGTACGAAAGATGCCCGGCCGCATCGTCGGCGTCTCCAGGGATGCCAACGGCAAGCCGGCGCTGCGACTGTCGATCCAGACGCGCGAACAGCACATCCGCCGCGACCGCGCCACGAGCAACATCTGCACCGCGCAGGTCCTCCTGGCGATCATGGCGAGCATGTACGCGGTGTATCACGGCCCCGATGGGCTGCGACGCATCGCCCGCCGTATCCACGCGTGGACGCAGGTGCTGGCGCACGGCCTGACCAAACTCGGGCACGATGTGGGCGATCAACCCTACTTCGATACGCTGCGCGTCCGACTGGGCAGCGGCGATGCGGCGGGCGTTCTCGCCGCGGCACGGCAGCGACGCATCAACCTGCGCGACTACGGCGACGGCACGCTGGGCATCAGCCTCGACGAAACCACCGATCACGATGACATCGCCAACCTGCTGGCGGCGTTCGGCGGCGAGCAGGATGTCGATGAACTCGCGGGTGAACTCAAACTGCACTCGGCGTGGTCGCTTGAGCGGACCACGAGCCCCAGCACGATTCCCCAGGCGCTCACCCGCACCAGCGACTTCCTCACGCACCCCGTCTTCAACAGCTACCGCTGCGAACATGAAATGCTGCGGTACATGCACCGGCTCCAGGCACGCGACCTGTCGCTGACCACGTCCATGATCCCGCTGGGTTCGTGCACGATGAAGCTCAACGGCACGAGCGAGATGATCCCCGTGACGTGGGAGAAGATCGGCCGACTGCATCCGTACGCCCCCGCCGACCAGGCGCGCGGCTACCAGACGATGTGCCGGCAACTGGAGCAGTGGCTGGCGGAGATCACCGGGTTCGCCGCGGTGTCGCTGCAGCCCAATGCCGGCTCGCAGGGTGAATACGCCGGCCTGCTCGCCATTCGCGGCTACCACGCCTCGCGCGGCCAGACCAACCGCGATGTGTGCCTCATCCCCGTGTCGGCGCACGGCACCAACCCCGCCAGCGCCGTCATCGCCGGGTTCCGCGTCGTTCCCGTCGCCTGCGATGCCAACGGCAACATCGACCTGAACGACCTGCGCGCCCGCGCGGAGGAACACAAGGACAACCTCGGCGCGCTGATGATCACCTATC
>CAZEFM010000162.1:0-3946 GCA_964511575.1 uncultured Phycisphaeraceae bacterium
TTTCGTGCCGGTGATGGGAGCCGAACCGATCGTTCGCGCCCTGGAGATGGGAGCGGACGTCGTCATCACGAGTCGCACCAGTGACTGCTGCATCTTCGCCGCTCCGGCACTCCATGCCGGCTTCAGCCGCGACGTCGCGTATTTCGCGGGGAAGCTGGTGGAGTGTGCCTCGTTCTGCGCCGAGCCGTACATGGCCAAAGAAAGCGTGATGGTCACGCTGGAGCGTGACGCGGTGCGCCTCGAGCCCATGCATCCCAAGCAACGGTGTACGCCGGCTTCGGTCGCCAGCCACGCCATGTACGAGCGTGAGGATCCCAACCGTGAGTACGTCGCCGGTGGCTACGTCGACATGACGCAATGCCGTTACGTGCAGCACAGCGAACGGGTCACGCGCGTCTCCGGTTCACGATTCCACGCAGACCGTGAATATCGTGTGAAAATTGAGGGCGCGGGAAAGGTCGGCGAACGCTGCTACATCATCGCGGGGATTCGGGATCCACAGACGATCCTTCGCCTTGATGCCGCGCTTGATTGGGCGATGGAGATGGTCCGGGAGCAGTTCGTGCTCAACGATCAGTACCAGGTCTACTTCCACGTCTTTGGTCGCAACGCCGTCATGGGCCCTCTGGAAGTGGTCGACAGAGTGACAAGTCATGAAGTCGGCGTGGTCGCGGAGGCGATCGCGCCGACGCTCGCCGAAGCCGAGACGCTCGTCAAGCTGGCGGCACGCAATCTCTTCTACGCCCGTATCGAAACGAAGGGGACCGCCGGCGGGGCGGCGTACCTCACGGAGGATGTTCTCACCGGCAAATCGGTCTACCGATGGACGATGAACCACGTACTAGCCATCCCCGATCCCTACAAGCTGTTTCCGATCGATCTTCAGGTGGTTGGCGAAGCCGCGGTTGCTACGGTGTAACCGGAGACATTATCGATGAGATCCACAAAGCTTGTCAACCTGGCCAAAACGATTCGCAGTAAAAATGCGGGGGTTAATGCGATCACGTTCGATATCGTGTTCAGCGACCGGGAGGCGTATGAGAGAGTGAGGGACTGCGGCGCAATTACACGGACGAGCATCGCGTCCCTGTTCAAAGTGCCCATCGAACGAGTGACGACCTTTATGGCCTTTGAGCCGGCGATGGCCATCAAGTTCACCATCCGTCGTCCTTCGCCCGCCGGTGGTCCCGGCGAGTCGGATCTGTTTGGATGCCAGCAGTACGCCCCGTTGTTTGACATTGAGATTCCGGAGTTGACATCGACGGCCGTGTCCACCGAATCCTGATCCGCGGGGACGGCCTTGGTCAGGAGCCACGAAGCATGCGTTTGTCCCGTGAACTGCACCATGCCTCAATCCATCCGCACCCGCAGACGCGCCGTCTGTACGAGGTCACGATCGATGAGGTCGCCGTGGAAGCGTTCTTTTCCCGGTGTTCTGACGTCGGCAGTCAGCACCTGTCTTACGTTCCGTACATGCGCCTCATCCTCGCGGCGGCGCTACAAGACATCCTGGGGCCCGACTTCGTCGCCACGATTAATGCCATTGTCCGCGACCGCGCCACCGGCGGGTTTACTTTGTCGCTCGAAGGTCGGCATGACCCGGAAGACTTTATCAAGTGGGCCACAGCATTTTCACACATGATCGGGTTGCCGAACCATGACAGCATGAGCAACAACTACTATGCTCTGTTCTCCGTCATGGATACGGACAACAGCGACTCCTATCTTCGCCAGGCGTACCGCACCTTCACGCTCCATACGGACGGGACATTTGTGGACGAGCCGACGGACTGGCTGCTCATGTTCAAGATGGGCGAAGTCCACGCCGCCGGCGGGCGCTCCCGGTTGTTGCACCTCGACGATTGGGAAGACCTGGAGCGGTTTATCGCTCATCCCCGCGCCCGCCGAAAGATTCTTTATAAAAGTCCTCCCAGCAAGAACGTCGCGCAGGTTGTTCATCGTCCCACCTTCTTCAATCACGGCGGAAAGCCCTGCATCTGCTTCATCGACCAATTCGCTCATCCTCAGAACGTCCAGGAGGCATCCTTCCTGAAAGATCTGTCGGAATCGATGGAGAACTCTGCTCACGTTCTGTCCCTGGAATTGCCTGTGGGCGGATTGGTGTTGCTCAACAACCTCTTCTGGCTGCACGGGAGGGAGGCGTTCCAGAAGCACCCGCAGCTCAATCGTGAATTGATGCGGCAGCGCGGCCGATTCCACCCGACGCTGGTTAGCACAGATGAGGTGGATCACGTTCCAAGCGAGCAACGGGTCGCACCCGACCATGCGCTGGTCGATTCACCTGGATAGAACCGAGCACGGTGGATCGTCCCTTTCTCACGGAGGTTCTTATGATCGATTCACATCCACGGCGAGGCTTCACGCTCATTGAGCTGCTCGTTGTGATATCAATCATTTCGCTCTTGATCGCGCTGCTGCTGCCGGCTCTGGCCTCGGCACGCGAAAGCGCCAGGATCATCGTGTGCGCCAGCCAGCTCCGTCAGATCGGCGTGGGGGTGCATGCCTAGCAGGCTGCTAAGGAACTGGCGATGCAGGGCCCATCATCGAGTCCGCGGTGTTCGTCGAGCGTGATGGTGGGTGATTCGATCGTGTCGGTTGCCGCCGTGTGGTCGGGGCGGCGGTCATCGGGCCGATTCGCGCTACGTGGCCGGCCTCAGTCGGGTCATTCGCAGCAGGTTGTACGCCGCTCCGGTGAGTAACGCTTCCATTTCAATCCGCTCGTGGCCGAGGAACCGCGTGCGAGCAAGATGGCCCACCGTCTTGCCCCAGCCGATGATCTGTTCCACCCGTTTTCGGATGCGCTGGCTGATCGCGTACCCCTTCGTCCGACTTCGACGCCGCGCCCGCCGTCGCGCCTCTCCGGCGGCGTCCGTCGCCTTGATCTTGCCTCGACGCACCGGCACATGCGGCTTGATCTTGTGCCTGCGTTCCAATTCATCGAGGAACTCGCCGTCGTCATAACCGGCGTCGAATCCCACCGTCCTGGGCCGCAGCTTGTGACGCCGCCGCACACGCGCGAGCATCTCCAGCGCCTGCTCGCGCTCGGCGGTCCCGGTGGCGTGATCGATCGCGACATCGAGGCAAAGCCCGTTGCGATTGTCCATGAGCACGTGCCCGCTGTGACACAGCTGCGCCTCCTTGCCGTTTCCCTTGCGCGCCAGCAGCGCATCGGGATCGGTCGTGCTCCGGTGCGTGTCGTTGGAGCGCTTCTGGCCATGCCAGTCGCGCAGCGTGTCCCGGCCGCCTTCGCCGCCGGCTTCCGCATCGTCGTCGCGCTTCCGCTTCTCCTCACGCGCGGCCTTCGAGCGACCATCGATCGCCTTCAAGCTCTTGTGGCTGGCCAGCGAGCGGATCAGCGTGCCGTCCACCGTGAAGTGGTCCCGGCTGATCAGGTCGTTCTTGAGCGCGTCGGCGACGACCTTCTCGAAGAACGTCCGCACCAGGTCGTGATCGATGAAACGCTGCCGATTCATGCTGAAGGCTTCGGGCGTCCACGCCGGCTGCTCGACCGGCAGATCGAGAAACCAGCGGTACAGCAGGTTGTACTCGACCGCCTCCATCAGCTTGATCTCCGAGGGAATCGAGTAGAGCGTCTGCAGCAGCAGCGCCTTGAGCAGCTGCTCCGGCGGAACGCCCGGCCGGCCGACGTGCGAATAGGCCGCGTCGAAGTCGTTGCGCATGGAAGCGAGCACGCGGTCGGCCCACTGCTTGATCGGCCGCAACCGGTGATCCGCCGGCACGCGCTCTTCGAGGTTCAACGCCACAAACATCGACTGCTGACGATCGACATGTCCACGCATGATGAGGCCTCCGTGCCAATAGGTCGATGCCACTTTATCATGCCGGTCAAGGGGGGTTTCTTAGCGGCCTGCTAAGGGGTATCGCGACCTGGCGGTGATCGCGCCGCCCGAGGCCGCGCCGTCGT
>CAZEFM010000163.1:0-3940 GCA_964511575.1 uncultured Phycisphaeraceae bacterium
TGGCAACTGCAACCTTTGTTCACGACGGCGACACGATCGACTACACGCCCAGCATCGATATCGCGGCTGGCGAGGTCGTTGTCCTCAATGATCTGATCGGCGTCGCCAAACGCCCGATCGCAGCGGGCACACTCGGCAGCCTTGCGGTGACTGGTGTCTTCGATTTCCCGAAGCTCGAGGGCTCGGACGAAGCACTCGAGGTCGGCGAAACCGTCAGCTGGAACCCCGCAATGTCCGTGATGACCGCTTCATCCGCGGGCGTCGGCCATGTCGTTCAGGCGGCAGGTGAGTTTGATGCGACCGTCCGCGTGCGGCTGAGCCAGTGATGAACCTGCTGCGTCGCGGCTCGGAATGGCTGGAGCGGATGCGCCAGCAGCACTGTGCTGACGAGGTCGCCTATGACCGCGACGGCACGGTCACGATGGTAAGCGCCACCTACGGCCGCACGCGATATGAGATCGCTACCGAATCGGGCCTGACCGTCGAGGCCCACGTCTGGGACTTCCTGATCGCGGCTGATGCGCTGGCGTTCGAACCCGAACCGGGCGATGCGATCGAAGCCGATGGCGTGCGGTACGAGGTGATGGCGCTCGGCGACGACGTTCGCGGCTGGCGGTGGAGTGATCCCTTTCGCGGAACCTACCGCATCCACACCAAACAGGTGACGGCGCCATGATCGACAACGAAACGGTGCAACAGCAGCTTGCGGATATTCGTCGCAAGCTCGATCAGCTGGATGAAGCGATCCGCGGCAACGGCAAGCCCGGGATTCAGCTTCGCCTCGATCGCCTGGAAGCGGCTGAGCGCACGCGGTCGCGGCTGCTGTGGCTGATCGCCGGTTCGACGATCACCCTCGCGTTCAATGGCGCATGGAATCAGTTGTTTGGAGGTTGAATGTCGGTTGTTCTGCAGATTGCGGATGCCATCGTGGCTGAACTGGCCAGTGCGCCTGACGGCACGTTCAATCTGGCGTTTACGCCTGAGCGGGCGGTGCTGCCCAGCTATCAGTTGCTGCAGATGTCGGACTTGCGCGTGACGGTGGTGCCGCGATCGGTGGAACTGACCAATGCATCGCGCACGCTCGCCCAGCACGAGGTCGAGATCGACATCGGCATTCAAAAGCGTGTGGGCAAGGATGTCGACAGCGACGTCGAGCCCCTGCTCGACCTGGTCGAGAAGATCGGGGACTACCTGCGAAGGCGGCCGCTTCAGCAGGCATCATTCGCCGCGTGGGTGAGAGCGACCAATGAGCCGGTGTACGCGTCCGACCACCTGTCGGAGCAGCGGCTCTTTACATCGGTGCTGACCGTGGTCTACCGCGTGCTGAGGTGAAGGATGGCCGGGTTCCGCATGACGCGGATGTTCTTTGATCGCAAGGCGGTCACCAGCCGGGTGGACAAGGCGACGCGGCGGGTGCTCTCAAAGTTCGGCGCGTTCGTGCGAACCACGGCACGCCGCAGCATCCGCCCCCGGAAGCGGAAAGCACCGAGCCCGCCGGGTCAACCGCCCACCAGTCGCATCGGCCTGCTCAAGCGGTTCATCTTCTTCGGCTACGACCCGCAGAAACGTTCGGTCGTCATCGGGCCGGAGCGGCTGAATCAGAAGGGACGCGGTGAGGCGCCGCGGTTACTGGAGCACGGCGGCATCGGCACTGTCGTAAATCGCACCGGTCAGCGTGTGAAAGGCAAATATCGGCCGCGTCCCTTTATGGGGCCGGCCTTCGCAAAGGAACATCCGAAGCTGCCACAGATGTGGCGTGACAGCGTGAGATAGGAACCACTATGTCTCAAACCTATGTTCTTGGCATGAATGCCGGGCTCTACCAGGGCACGGCCGGTGAAACCGACCCGCTCGCCATGTCCGAGGTCGACAACGTCCGTGATGTGACGCTTACGCTCGAAGCGGGCGAAGCGGACATCACGACGCGTGGGAACTCGGGCTGGCGGGCCACCGCGCCGACACTGCGCGAGTGCACCGTCGAGTTCCAGATGGTGTGGCGGCCGGGCGACGAGGTGTTCGACGCAATTAAGACGGCGTTCCTCACCGCCGGTACGGTGGCGCTTGCCGTGCTTGATCAGAAGGTCGATGTGGCTGGCGCGCAAGGTCCGCTTGGGGATTTTTCCATCACCAACTTCAGCCGCAACGAGTCGCTTGAGGAAGCGATCGTCGCGGATGTGACCGCCAAGCTCGCGCGGTTCGAAGAGTGGTATGAAGTGGGAGCCGGTTCCTGATGAAAACATTCACCGATGCAGCAGGTCGTACCTGGAGAATCGCACTGACGCTGGGCGCGGCGATGCGCGTGAAGGATGCGCTCGGCATCGATCTATTGCAGCCGGAACAGGCATCAGAAGATGACCCGACGCCGGTGCTCACACGTCTGGGCACGGACGAGATTCTGCTCGGCGAAGTGATCTGCTGCCTGCTCGCCGACCAGTTCGAGGCAAACCGCGTGACCGAGCAGGATGTACGCGATGCGTTCGACGGCAAGACGCTGCTCGCGGCCCAGCAGGCGTTCTATGAGGAACTCATCGATTTTTTCCAGAGCCGGGGCCGCAGCGACCGCGCCAAGGCGGTCGCGACGCAGGCCCGCGTGATCGAGGCGGCAGTGCGAGCGGTGGAGGCGAAACTCGAAGCCATCGACATCGACGCGGAGATTGCCGCGGCTCTCCCGGGGGTAAACCTTCCGGGGGCGGGGGCGGGGGCTGGCGCGATGTCTGGTTCATCGCCGGCGCCCTCGGCATCGGCCCCGACGAACTCCGCGGACTGACACTGCGGCAACTGCTCTGGATGGCTGAGGGCCACGGCCGCGATGCCTGGTCGCGCACCGCACTGATTTGCACCCTCATCGCCAATGCCAATCGTGACCCCAAGAAGGGGCGTGCGTTTCGGGTGGAGGACTTCGACCCGTACGCACGTGGCGCCGCAGCCAACGACGTGATCGAAGTCGACACCGAATCGATCGGCACACTGAAACAGGCGTTCTCCAGTTTCAAAGGAAAGCGAAAATGAACCTCGATGCGCTCTGGTCGGCTCTCGAATCGAGCATTGCGTTCGCGATCATCTGGATCGCGACATTCAGTCTCATCTACCTCTTCATCAACAAGCTCAGCCCGCTGCACGCCAGGTGGCAGAAGTACGAGGGCACCATCATCACCGCAATCAAGCTGGCGGAGAAGGCGATTCCCGACGACACGCCACAGGCCGGTCTGCAACGACTGGATGCCGCACTGCAGTTCGTACTCAAGGCCTACGCCGAGCAGAACACCGGCGAGTCGCCGCCTGCGGATTTCGTTCACGAACTGAAGGAAGGCATCCAGATCAAGCACGCGGAACTGGAACGGCTGGGCAACCTCGATTCCGCCTGAATCATTCACCCGGAGACACTCGATGAATCGCTGCCTGCTTTCGATCGTTGTTCTGACCCTCCTCGCCCTCATCGGCTGTGCCGCCACGCCCGAGGACCGCTGGTATCAGCAGCGTGAAGCGCTGACCACCGCCAACGAGGTCTATCTCGCGTCCGTGCCGCTGATGGACGATGCCCAGGTCGTGCATCACGGTGAGCTGCTGCAGGCCGCCCGTTCGAGTCTTGAAGAGGCCAAAACTCATCTTCCGGAGGGTGGCCCCGCCTTCGATACGGCCCTCGACGTTGTCGAAGCCATTCTGATTCGCCTTGCCCAAGAGGAGAACCTCGCCCATGACCCCCGCTGAAATTCTCGCCGCGTTCCAGATCGCCCGCTCGATTGCTGATTTCGCGCTGTCGCAGTACCGCCTCGCCCAGCAGGAGGGCCGACTGACGGAGGAACAGAAGGCCGCCATTCTCAAAGCCGCGCAGTTGACGGATGCCCAGGTCGACGCCGCCGTCGAGGCGGCGCGCCAGCGCCTCGCTACCGGAACCTGACCCATGGCCAAGACCAACGCCATCCGAGCCGGCCGCGCCTTC
>CAZEFM010000164.1:0-3886 GCA_964511575.1 uncultured Phycisphaeraceae bacterium
GGAACACGTCGCCGATCGTCACGTTGTTTGTCGGCTTGTCGTCGTTTGCAGCGACGCTGGGCGCGGAACCTGCCGATCCCGTTGATTTCAACAGCCAGATTCGGCCGATCCTGTCGGACCGCTGCTTCGCCTGCCACGGGCCGGACGAGGAGATGCGGCTCAAGGCGGGGGGGCTGCGACTGGACACCTTCGAGGGCGCGACGGCGCTGCTGAAGGGCGGTACCTCCCGCGCGATCGTGCCCGGTGACCCGCAGGCGAGCGTGCTGCTGCAACGTATCCGCAGCCATGACCCGGGTTTGCGCATGCCGCCGCCCGACACGAAGCTCACCGTCAGCGAAGAAGAGGCGGCGGTGTTGGAGCGGTGGATCGCCCAGGGGGCCGAATACACGCCTCATTGGGCGTTCGTGCCGCCCAAACGTCCCGAGTTGCCGGCCGTGAAGCAGGCCGATTGGCCGCGCGATGATCTGGACCGGTTCGTCCTCGCCAAACTGGAAAGGCAGAACCTCGCTCCCGCTCCCGAGGCGGACAAGGCGACGCTCATCCGCCGGGTCACGTTGGATCTGACGGGTCTGCCGCCCACGCTCGCTGAAATCGATGCGTTCCTCGCGGATGATTCCCCCGACGCCTACGAAAAGGTGGTCGACCGGCTGCTCGCCTCGCCGCAGTTCGGTGAACGCATGGCCGCCGACTGGCTCGACCTGGCACGCTACGCCGACACCTTCGGCTACCAGACCGACCCGAACCGCGACGTCTGGCCGTACCGCGACTGGGTCATCAAGGCATACAACGACAACCTCTCCTACGACAAGTTCATCACCTGGCAGTTGGCGGGCGACCTGCTGCCCAACGCCACACGCGAGCAGCGGCTGGCGACGATGTTCAACCGCCTGCACCGCGCCACCGCGGAAGGCGGCTCCATCGAAGAGGAATTCCGCGTCGAATACGTCGCCGACCGGGTCCATACGTTCGGCACCACGTTCCTGGCGCTGACGCTCGAATGCGCCCGATGCCACGATCACAAGTACGACCCCATCTCGATGGAGGAGTACTATCAATTTTTTGCGTTCTTCCAGAACATCGATGAATCGGGGCTGCTGTCCCACTTCACGCAGGCGACGCCCACGCCGGCGCTGGCGCTGACCACGCCGGAACAGGATCGGCAGCTTGCCGCGCTGCGTCACCGTGTTGCCGAGGCGGAAGCCAAATTGGCACGTGTGGGGCCGACGCAACGCAACATCTTTGCGCAGTGGTTGCGGTCGAAGCCGGCCGATCTGGCGATTGGCGGACTCGTCGCCGACTACCCGCTGGAGCAGCCGACCGATGGCAGAATCGTCAACCGTGCCGATGCATCCAAACCCGGCGCGATGCACGACAACCCGCAGTTCGTGCCCGGCCGCGTGGGACATGCCGTGCAACTCACCGGCGACAACCACGTGCGGTTCCCCGGTGTGGCGGCGTTCCGACGGTACGACCCGTTCAGCTTCGCCTTGTGGTTGAAACCGGCAGAAGCGTACGAACGGGCCGTGGTGTTTCACCGCTCCCGGGCGTGGCACGATTCAGGGAGTCAGGGGTATCAACTGCTCATCGAGGAGGGCAAGCTCACCTGGGCCATCGTGCATTTCTGGCCGGGCAACGCCATCGCCATTCGCACCCGTGACACGGTGAAGCCGGATGACTGGCAGCACGTGACGGTGACGTACGATGGCTCCAGCCGCGCCGCCGGTCTGGCGATTTACATCGATGGCCAACCCGTCGAAACCGAAATCGTGCGCGACAACCTTTATCGCACCATCGACATGGGAAGCGTCGAACTGACGCTGGGCGAACGCTTCCGCGATCGCGGCCTGACCAACGGCTCCATCGATGAATTCAAGGCATTCAACCGCAACCTGACCGAACTGGAGGTGCGCGAGGTTTTCGAATCGGGCGCGTTGGCGGAAGCACTGGCCGCCGCGGTGGACCAACCATCGCCCGCCGATCACCAGGCGTTGTTCGCCTATTACCTCGCCAACCACAACGAGCTGTATCGTCAGCAACTCGCCGCGGTGCACGCTGCCCGCAAGGAACTGGCGGCCGCGCTCGATGGTGTGCGCGAAGTGATGACGATGCAGGAGATGGCTCAGCCCAAGCCCGCGTTTGTGCTGGAGCGCGGCAACTACGCATCGCCCGGCAAACCGGTGACCGCCAACACGCCCAAGGTGTTCGGCCGCATGCCCGACAACCTGCCGCGCAACCGATTGGGATTGGCGCAATGGCTTACCGATCCGAACCATCCGCTGACGGCACGCGTTGCGGTGAACCGGCTGTGGATGATCGGCTTCGGCAGGGGGCTTGTCAGCACGGCTGAAAACTTCGGCAGCCAGGGGCGTCAACCCACCCATCCCAAACTCATGGATTACCTGGCGGTCGAGTTCATCGACTCGGGCTGGGACACCAAGGCCATGCTTCGCCGCATCGTCACCAGCGCCACCTATCGCCAGTCGTCGCGTGTACCGCTGGAGCATCGCCTGGCCGATCCGGACAACGAACTGCTGGCGCACGGCCCGTTGAAACGACTGACCGCCGAGATGATGCGTGATCAGGCGCTGGCGGTCAGCGGATTGCTTGTGAGCAGGATTGGCGGCCCGAGCGTGAAGCCGTATCAACCTGAGGGCCTCTGGTCCGGTGCTGGCGCCAGCGGTGGCGAATATCACCGCGACAAGGGGGAGGGGCTCTATCGCCGCAGCCTCTACTCGTTCTGGAAGAGCACGATGCCTCCGCCTTCGATGCTCATCTTCGATGCGGCGGGTCGTGATGTGTGCATTGCCAAACGGCAGGCCACCAACACACCGTTGCAGGCACTGGTGTTGCTCAACGATCCGCAGTACGTCGAAGCCGCCCGTGTGTTGGCGCAGCGCACCATGCTGGAAACGGCCAACCCGCAGGAACGCATCACCCGTGCCTTCCGCCGGTTGACCGGTCGCACGCCCATCGATCGCGAGATGCGGACGCTGCTGGAGCTTTACGAGGAGCAACTGCAAGCGTCGCAGCGTAATCCCAGCGACGTCGAGGGGCTGCTCAAGGTGGGGGATTGGCCTGTCGACCCCAAGGTCGACCGCACGCAACTCGCTGCCATGACGATCGTCTGCAGCACCATCATGAACCACGACGCGGCGATCGTCGCGCGTTGATCACTGTGCCTGTGCTGTGGCGCATCGGCGCGAGCACAAGCGTGTCATGTGTCTGAAGGGTTTCGTTCAAAGCAATCGGAGTTTTCCATGCCATTCGATCCGATGAACATCACGCGTCGCCACTTCCTGACGAATGCTTCGGTCAGCATGGGCGCGATGGCGATGTCGCAACTGTTGGCACGTTCCGCCGCCGGCGCTACACCGACGCATGCCGCGGGAGGCTCCGCGCCGCGTGGCCTGCTTGCCGCGCCACACATGGCTCCCAAGGCCAAACGCATCATCTACCTCTTCCAGGCGGGCGGGCCTTCGCAACTGGAAACGTTCGATTACAAGCCGCTGCTCAACGAGCAGAACGGCAAACCGCTGCCCGACTCCGTGCGCAAGGGGCAGCGACTCACCGGCATGTCGGGCAATCAATCAATCCTGCCCCTCGCCGGTTCGCTATTCAAATTCCAGCAGCACGGCAGGCACGGCGCGTGGGTAAGCGAACTGCTGCCTCACACGGCGAAAATCGTCGATGATCTTTGCATCATCAACTCCATGCACACCGAGGCGATCAACCACGACCCGGCCATCACCTTCTTCCAGACCGGTTCGCAGATCGCCGGCCGCCCCAGCTTCGGCAGTTGGCTCAGCTATGGTTTGGGCAGCGACAACGACAACCTGCCCGCCTTCGTTGTGCTCGTCACGCCGGGCAAGATCGATCAGCCGCTCTA
>CAZEFM010000165.1:0-3764 GCA_964511575.1 uncultured Phycisphaeraceae bacterium
CCACGCGGTGAGGGATTGCGCGATTTGGGCGAGCGTGTCGGGGGCATCGGGCGGGGCAAAGGCGATGTCGCGGTCGACGTCGAGGAGGTTGACGATGCGATCGAGCCGTTCGTTGAGTGCGTCGAACGCATCGAGCCAGGCGGTGACGTTGCGTCCCTCGGCGTCATCGGGAAGGAAGCGGTCGCGCTGTTCGCTCGCCAGGGTGAGGATGCGTTCGCGCATGTCGCCGTTGGCATCGCCGAAGGGCGTGTCGCTGAGGTGCTGGTGGAACTGGTCGCACCAGTCGAGCGTGGCGTTGAGCTGCGTCCAATCGGCTTCGCCGTTGCGCCATGCGGCACTGAAATAGTGATGGCCGAGGCACGATGGGTCGGCGAGGGCAGCGGTGGCGCGCTTGAGGTGGATCAGTTCATCGAGTTGCGTGAGCAGCGTCTCGTTGTCGGGCAGCGTGCCGTCCCTGAGGTACACCGCCAGCTTGTGGCGTACCGTCCGCGCGCCGAGGTAGCGCGGGAGGAACCATTTCTTCGTTGCCGCGACGAGGTTGCCACGCAGTTCGATAAGGTTTTCATCGAGCACTTCGGGCTGATAGATGCCCGTGAGTCGATCGCGCTCGGCGTCGCGGTCCACGCCCTGCTGCACGAGACGACGCAGGGCAACGCTGACCTCGGGCCATTCCTTTTCGCGCAGCATCGCATCGCTGGGGCGCGGCGGTCGCTGCAGCAGCTTCCACAACTGGGCGAGCCACACCAGAACGTTGCGGCTGGGCGACTCAATCGGCAGCGCCAGCGCGGCATGCAGCGCTGCGGCGCGCTCCGTGAACGTCTGCAACGCCTCCGCGGTGTCGGCGGTGATGCGCAGGACATCATCGGGCAGCGATGTCTGCCACTCGCCGCGCCGGATCGCGCGCAGCGGATGATGGGCGGCAACACCAACCGTGGCGGCTGCATTGGCGAGGCGCTCGGCGACGTCGAGATAACGCTGGAACGCCTCGGCGGTGAGACTTTCGGGAGATGGTTCGGCAATGTCGAGCCGGGCGGCGTTGCGCAGCGCGATCAGCCGGGAGGTGACCTGATAAACGCTCATGCCCAACGGTCGCGCGGCATGCAGTTGCGTCACCAGCGCGTTGAGCTCGGCACGGGCGGCGGTGAGCTGTTCGGCGTGGCGCTCCCACGTCTGAGGCGGCCGCTGCTGGGCGACGTTGAGCGTCGCATCGAGCTGCGCAAGCACCTCGCGCTTGTTCGCCTTGTGCGAGTGCAGCTCCAGACAAAACGGCGCCAACCCCGACTCGGCAAGACGGCGATGCACCACGTTGAGCGCGGCCATCTTCTCCGACACGAACAGCACACGCTTGCCGTGGCTGAGGCAGTGCGCGATGAGGTTGGTGATGGTCTGCGACTTGCCGGTGCCGGGCGGCCCCTGCAGCACGAAGCTGCGACCATCGTGCGCGGCATAAATGGCGGCAAGCTGCGAGGAATCGGCATCACGCGGGCAGAACGTGTCGATCGGCGAACGTTTCTCGTCCAGTTCATCGACACGCGGAAACGTCGCGGCGTCTTCGAACACCTCGCCCGGCCGCTCGACAAGGAAACGCACCACGCGGTTCTTCATGAGCGTGTCGGCACGGTCCTGCAGGTCACGCCACATCAGAAACTTCGTGAAGGAAAAGAGCCCCAGGTGCGCCTGTTCGAGCACATCCCAGCGATCCTCATCCTTGATGAGCTCGCGGAACCGACGAAGAATCAGCGGCACATCGACGCCTGACTCATCGGTCGTCAGCTCATCCAGCCCCGCGGTCTCCATGTCGAAGTCGACCTTGAGTTTCTCCAGCAGCGTGACGTTGATGCGCGGCTCGTCGTCGGATTGTTTGAGCGTGAACTGCGCGCGGGCGGTGGCGCGTTCGAGCTCCACGGGGACGAGCAGAATGGGCGCCAGTCGCTGCACATCGCTGTCACGCGATTCGTACCAGGCGAGGAAACCGATGGCGAGATAGAGCGTGCTGACGCCCGACTCTTCCACAGCCGTGCGCGCGGAGCGGAAGAGTTCCAGTTGCCTTCGCTCCAGTTCCTGCTCGGTGAGGTTGGCGTGGAGGCGACGCTTGGCCAGGTCGTCCAGCAGCAGTTTGTGCAGCGCATCCTCGCCGGTGCGTTCACGGTGCAGGTCCGCATCACGCTGATCATCCTGCATCAGCTTCGGTTTGGCCAGCAGCGAGAAACGCTGTCCCGATGCAAGCACATCCTCAAACTGGGCAACATCGGGGCACAACAGCGGAATCGACTTGGCGGACTCACGATAGTTGAGCACACGATTGCGCAGCGACAGGTCGAGCAGGCGACGCTTCCAGCGTTCCAGACGCGCGTTGGGTGTTTCAACAGGTTCATCATCGGCCGCGTCGGTCTCAGCGGCTTCAACGTCGACCAACGATTCGTCAACGTCTTTACCGCTGATGGACGGCATGGACAGCGGCGCAGCCCCCTCGCCTTCACCCTCGGCAACAGGCGGGCCCTCGGCAAGAAGCGACACAGCGCCTTCCGCGATGCGCGTGGGCAGCGGCCGAATGCTGCGCGCCCGTGCCGCTTTCACATCGACGGCACAGATGAACCGGCCCACATCCTCCAGATGCCGCAACGCCATGCGCTGCGCTTCGGCAAACGAAGCGATCGGCCGATTGGTCAGGGCCGTGGTTTCCACCGCAAGAATTTCGCCAAGCTGCACGCGCTTGCGCACCCGCAGCGCCTCATCCACCACCGGCTCGGGAAACGTGTTGCGACCGGCCCACACCGCCACAAACGCATGCCCATTGAGCAGCACGATGAGCGGGTGCAGCCCCGCCTGTTCGAAGCACGCCGCCACGAACAGCGTCAGGTCGAAACAGGTGCCCAGCCGATGCGAGATAAGTTCATCGGGCAGGCGGACTTTCTGCCCCTGCCGTTCAAAGCTGGCGGGCGGGTTGATGTACCCCACATCGTGATCAGCCACGGCGCGATAGATCGCCTCGACCATCGCGGCGACATGGCGGCTATCCTTCGACTGGTAGCCCGACAGCGCGGGTTGACCGGTGGCTTGTTCGAGATGTTGGCGAGCGCGGACGAGCGTTGCCTGTATCGCAGGGTGATTGGGAAGAATGAACGCCGCGAGCAGTTCCGGCAGCGAACCGATACCCGGCCACTCGTTATACGCCAGCACATCAACCGATCGCATCCAACGGCGAAGACATTCATCACCCCGCGTGACTTCGACGATGAGATCGGTGCGCTGCCGTTCCACCTGCCGTGCGAGCACCGCTGCGTTGAGCGGCAAGTCCACCGTGTTGAGGTTGTACGTCGCTTCGGGTCCGATGGTCGCGATGCGTGCTTCCCACACGCGTGACAGTTCATCGCCCAGCCAGGCCCGGACGCAAAGGTCCTCCACAGCCGTGTCACCCGTGTTCCGCAGACTGATCCGCTTGATCACCGGCACATCGTTCTGATGCATCGCATAGTTGACGTGCGGATCGCAGGCGACTTCCACCTCGACAACGCCACTGGGCGCGTCGCTGGCCTGATCGAATTGACGGTTCTGATCTGGTTGCATGCGAAAATCGGTGATGTCGTCGCACAGCCGTGGAACGGGTGACCATCATACCCCAATGCGGAGATGTGCCCTAACCGAGCGGCCTGGGCTTGCCTGACATGCCCAGGAGTACAACACGGGTTCATCATCACGGATGGATGTCGCCGTCGCCTCGCCGGCGGGGCATGCTCAAGCGCCGCATGGGCTTGAAGGCACGT
>CAZEFM010000166.1:0-3415 GCA_964511575.1 uncultured Phycisphaeraceae bacterium
GGCCGTGGGGCCGCTGGTCTCAGCGCTCGACGGGGACGCCGATGAGCGAGCCGTACTCGACCCAGCTGCCGTCGTAGTTGACGACATTGGACCTGCCGAGCAGCTCGTGCAGTACGAACCAGGTGTGGCTGGACCGCTCGCCGATGCGGCAGTAGGCGATCACATCGTCGTCAGGCTTGAGGCCGACCTCACGCAGGTAAATGTCCTCCAGCTCCTTGCGGGACTTGAACGTGCCGTCCTCCGCCGCAGCCCGCGCCCAGGGCACGTTCACCGCGCCGGGGATGTGCCCGCCGCGCAGCACCCCTTCCTGCGGATACTCGGGCATGTGCGTCTTTTCACCGCTGAACTCCGCGGGGCTGCGCACGTCCAGCAGGGGTCGGCCCGCCTTCATGTGGGCGAGCACCTCGTCGCGAAAAGCGCGGATGCCCGCGTTGCGGTTCTGCACGACGTAAGGCTTCGCTTCGTACGTCGGCTTGTCGGTGGTCATCGGTCGGCCTTCGGCCTTCCACTTACCGCGCCCGCCGTTCATCACCATGCACTTTTCATGCCCGAACAGCTTGAACACCCAGAACGCGTAGCACGCCCACCAGTTGTTCTTGTCGCCGTAGAACACCACCGTCGTGTCGTTGCCGATCCCGTGGCGCGAGCAGAGCGAGGCGAAATGGTCCGCATCGATGTAATCGCGCACGACCGGGTCGTTCAGGTCGTTGATCCAGTCGATCTTGACCGCTTCGGGGATGTGCCCCGTGTCGTAGAGCAGCACGTCCTCATCGGACTCGACGATACGGATGTTCTGCGTGTCGCCGCGATGCGCTTCGACCCAGTCGGTCGACACGAGCACCTCGGGGTGGGCGTAGTCTTGAGCCATGTTGCGTTGCCCGTTCGATTGTTGATTCATCAGAACGCGAATGACCATCGCAGGGTGGGGCGGTCACGTTGATCGCCTGCCGTGATGATACATTCCGCGGGGCTGGTCTTACAGCACCTGGTCGAGCACGGCACCGCTGGGCAGCTTCTGAATCAGCAGCCGCTCGAGCAACTGCCGCACCGGCTCGTGCTTGATACGCTCAAAGCTCTCGGCCGCGAAGGCGTACACCATCAGCGCCTGTGCCGCTTCCCGGCTGAGCCCGCGTGACTGCAGGTAGAACACCGCGTTGTCATCGATCTGGCCGATCGTTGCACCGTGCGTGCACTTCACATCGTCGGCGTAAATCTCGAGTTGCGGCTTCGTGTTCGCCTGCGCATCGTCCGACAGCACCAGGTTCGCGTTCGTCTGCTTCGCATCGGTCTTCTGGGCGTCGGGCTTCACGACGATGCGGCCGCTGAACACCGTGCGGGCCTTGTCGGTGAGGATGCCCTTGTAGAACTGCCGGCTGTCGCAGTGCGGCTTGGCGTGCTCCACGCGCATGTGGTTGTCCATGTGCTGCGTACCGCTGGCGAGGTAAAGCCCGTTCACCAGGCAGTGCGCCCCGGAACCGTCCAGCACCGGGTGCACGTTGTTGCGCACCAGCGCCCCGCCGAACAGCATCGCGTGCGACGACACATCGGCATTCGCCGCCTGATGCGTTGCCAGCGTGGAGAAGTTGAACGCCTGCTCGCTTTCACGCTCGATGAAGTAGTGATGCACCACGGCGTTCTCCTCCGCGGCGATTTCCGTCACCGCGTTGGTGAAGTACGTCTGGGCATCCAGCGCCACGTAATGCTCCAGCACGCTCACCTGGCTGTTCGCTTCCGCGACGATCAGGTTGCGCGTGTTGATGAGCATCGCGCCTTCCGCACCGGTGGCGATGTTGAGCATCACCAGCACCGGCTCCACCACCGCGCCGCGCGCCACGTGGACGAAAAGCCCATCCTCGATCATTGCGGTGTTCAACGCGGTGAACGCGTCCTCGTCGTACCGCGCGTAACGGGTCAGGTGCTTCTCCACCGTGGGGCGGTCGGCATCGTCGATCTCGGCGAGCGGCTTGACGGTCACGCCCTGCGGCAGCGTCGCCACATCCGACAGATGCGGCGCGAACCGGCCGTTGACGAAGACGAACGTGCGTGCATCGAGTTGCGGCACCGCGAGTCGCGCCACATCACCTGCCGTCACCCCGTCCACGCCGTTGCTCGGCACGGTGAAGGACGTCTGGGCGATGGGCGCCACGCTGGTGAACCGCCACTCTTCGTGACGGGTGGTGGGCAGTCCCAGTTCGATGAGCTGCGCCAGCGCCGCCTTGCGCGTGTTGCGAAGCCAGGCCGGCGCGTTCGCCGCCTGTGCCTGCGCAAAAGCCGTTACGCTTGTCGCTGCCTGTTTTTCTTGCGTTGCCACGGTCATGATGATCTCAATGGAGGTTGTTTCGTTGGGAGTTCGTGTCCGGCGCCGCCGTCACACCGCGGCCGCCGCTTCCTCGATCCAGGCGTAACCCTTCTGCTCCAGCTCCAGCGCCAGCGACTTGTCGCCGCTCTTGACGATGCGGCCGTCCACCAGCACGTGCACGTAGTCGGGCACGATGTAATCGAGCAGCCGCTGATAGTGCGTGATGAGCAGGAACCCGCGGTTGCCGTCGCGCAGGGCGTTCACGCCGTCCGCCACGATGCGCAGCGCATCGATGTCCAGCCCCGAGTCGGTCTCATCGAGCACCGCCAGCGTCGGCTGCAGGAGCGCGAGCTGGAAGATTTCGTTGCGCTTCTTCTCGCCGCCGGAGAAACCTTCGTTCACCGATCGCTTGAGCAGATCGGGGTCGAGCTTGACCAGCGCTGCCCGCTCCTTGACGAGCTTGAGGAACGCCATCGCGTCGATTTCCTCTTCGCCGCGATGCTTGCGCTGCGCGTTCACCGCCGCCTTGAGGAACTGCATGTTGCTCACGCCGGGAATTTCCACCGGATACTGAAACGCCAGGAACAGGCCTTCCAACGCCCGCTCTTCCGGCTCCAGTTCCAGCAGATCCTTGCCGTTGAAGATCACCTGGCCCTCGGTCACCTCGTATGCGTCCCGGCCGGCCAGCACGCTCGCCAGCGTGCTCTTGCCCGAACCGTTCGGACCCATGATCGAGTGCACCTCGCCCGGATTGATCGTCAGATTCACCCCGCGCAGGATCTCCTGGCCTTCCACGTTCGCATGCAGATTCTTGATTTCAATAAGGCTCATCGTTCAGTTAAACCTGTGAGAATGTTTCACTTCAATTCGGCGTGATCGCTTCGGCGAACCATCGCCGCATCCCATTTCGTTTGATCAACCCACGCTGCCCTCGAGGCTGATGCTCAACAGCTTCGTCGCCTCCACGGCAAACTCCATGGGCAGTTCCTTGAACACTTCCTTGCAGAAGCCGTTGACCACCATGTTGACCGCGTCCTCGGAGGACAGACCGCGGCTGCGGCAATAGAACAGCTGGTCGTCGCTGATCTTGGAGGTGGTCGCCTCGTGCTCCACCTT
>CAZEFM010000166.1:3425-3720 GCA_964511575.1 uncultured Phycisphaeraceae bacterium
GTTGACGATCAGCGACACCGCGTCTTCCGCGTCGATCCCGCGCTGCTTGCAGTAGAAGAGCTGGTCCTCGCCGATCTTCGATGTCGAAGCCTCGTGCTCCACGCGGGCGGTCGTGTTCTTCACCTCGATGTAGGGGAACGTGTGCGCCCCGCACTTGTCGCCGATGAGCATCGAGTCGCACTGCGTGTAGTTGCGGGCGTTCTCCGCCTTCTTGTTGATCTTCACCAGCCCGCGGTAGGTGTTGTGACCCATGCCCGCGCTGATGCCCTTGGAGACGATGTTGCTGCGCGTGTTC
>CAZEFM010000167.1:0-3697 GCA_964511575.1 uncultured Phycisphaeraceae bacterium
AGACTCGGTTCACCCGACTCTCATAACGGCTGGTACATGAATGGGGGGCAGGACAGGCCCCTTCGACAATGAAACGAATGGGAATGTGAACCATCACAGCATTGCCTTCCCGGCGAACCTCAAGGCCGGGGTATCGCCACTGCTGCTCCTTCTCAAACGAGGTCATGTCACGCATGGACAAGTTCCTCCGCGTTCGCGGTTATCCGGGCAATCCGCCTGAGAGACAAACCGCCTGTCGCAGAACAGCATGACGGGCGTCGTGTTCGACGGCCTTACACCAGGCCTATGCCAATGCAGCCGGTTGCCACCATTGCGCGATTGATTGCCGCCCTGCCCGCTACTACACTGGCACATCACGTGTTGCGGTTGTGATACGGCCGGTTCAACGGCGTGACGGGGAGCGCCAGTTTGATGCCCCGCGTGCCTCGGTCGCCACATATCCTTTTCCAAATTCCCGCTACCGGCGCCCTTCATTGACGCAAAACGCCAGATAAAAAAATTGCGTCGATGGATCATCGGCATGTATACACATTTCCGGCTCGCTCGGTATGCCGTTGAGGAACTGCCAATGAGCGTTGATCAGGACACCGTTGTTCGCGCACTGCTGACCGAGCGCGTTCGGATGCTGGCTTACATCTGGAGCATCGTGCGCGATGAGCACCTGGCGGAGGATCTCTACCAGGAGGTCTCGATCCTCGCGATCAATAAGAGGGAGGAAATCGGTGACGAGTCGCACCTGATGCGCTGGCTCCGACACGTGGCGCGCGGCAAGGCGATCGATGCATTGCGCAGGAGAAATCTTGAAGCGGTAGGCCTGAGCGATCGCGCGGCCGAGCTGCTCGAATCGGCGTGGGACCGCCACGATGACCAATCCGACGATATCGAATCACTGCGGCAATGCCTGAATCAACTGACGCCTTACGCCCAGCGCATCGTGACGATGCGTTACGTGGACGGGCTCAAGGGAACGGAACTGGCGGAGCGGTTGAATCGACGGGTACGCACGATTTACGTGGCACTGAGCCGCATCCATAACGCGCTGTCCGACTGCATTCGAGCGCGGCAGGAGCAGGAGCTGACGCGTGGCTGACGATGCGCTGAACAATTCGAGCGTTCCGCAGGGCGATGCCACCTTCACCGACCTGGTGCTGCGGTTTCTCGATAATCTGATCGACCACGATGAGGCGGCCGAACTCAGCGCGATGCTCGAGGCGGACCCGCAGCGTCGCGCGCAGTTCGTGGCGATCGCGGTCCAGTCGCGCAAGGTGGCGGAGACGCTGGTGCTGCGGTCCATCGCGAGCGATCCGGCGCAGGACGATGAAAGCGAATCGTTCGACATTCTGATGGAAGTGCTGGATCTGGAGGAGAAGGCGGCTCGACGGCGGGCGGCGCAGCGACGCCTCGAGCAGGCACAGCAGCGGCAGGACGAAACGGAACGCATGCAGTTGCTGCACAGGATGCAGACACCGCCCGAGCCGATCGTTCCTTATCGCCACATTGTGATTCCGCGCGGCGTGATTTACGCGGCATGCGGCGCGGTGGCGGCTTTGATCGCGCTGGCGGTCTTCACCTGGCTGCCCGACATACCCGCGCCGTCGCCGACTCCGCGCATCGTTGACACAACGCCGACGCCGGTGCGAACGCCACTGGCAAAGCTGACGCGGGCCGAGGAGGCGCGCTGGTCGGATACGACGTTGCCGACGCACATCGGGGCAATGTTGCACGACGAGCCGATGGAACTGACGCACGGCCTGGTGGAGTTGACGTTCCCCAGCGGCACGCAGGTGATGTTGCACGCACCGGCGCGTTTCACGCTCTTGTCAACGGCGGAACTTGCGCTGGCGTCGGGCCAGTTGTTGGGACAGGTGCCCCCGGCCGGCCGGGGCTTCGCGGTGAACGTACCCGGCGGGCGCGTGGTCGATCATGGCACCGTGTTCTGCGTTGATGTACAGAAAGAACTGGGCACGCACGTGGGCGTATTCGTGGGCAGCGTCGATGCGATCGTGCTCGACGATGCCGGCAGCGACCGTGTGCGCCGGCGCATCGGCGACGGCGAGGCCGTGCAGATCGACCCGCAGCGGGAGGTGCTTTCCACCACGCGCATCGCGCCGCGACAGTTCGCATGGGCGCTGCCTTACCTGGGGATGTTGGATCGCAATCTCATCACCAACGGCGATTTCGAGCACGATGCGCCGGGCGTCTACGACATTGCAGGCAATGTCATCAGCAGCAACCCGATCACCGGCTGGTCCGGCGATCATTCCACCACCGTGCGCTACGGCACCGACGGCGGTTTTCCCAAGCCGGGCAACCTGCTGCCGCCGGCACGCGGCGAGTTGTTCTACATGGGCGTGCAGCCCGGCGTCTTACGGCAGGAGATCGATGTCACGCCCGTGGCCGACCTCATCGATCGCGGCTCCGTGCATTACCACTTCAGCGGTTGGCTGGGCGGATACATCCATCAGAATGATCACCTGATCGTGAGCGCGATGTTCTTCGATGCGGTTGGTCGGGAACTCGGCACGGTTACGCTGCCACCCGTTCTTGCGGCCGATCGATCCAATAAAACAGGGTTTCTTGAACGCAGCGCGTATGGCCCGATGCCTTGGGGCACGCGCCGCGTCGCCATCATCATGGAGTCGATCGTGGTTGCCGGCCTGGGCGACGGCTTCGCCGACAACCTCGCTTTCCAATTGCGGCTTGAAGCAACGGAAGGCGACAGTGAACCTGACGATGCGCAACCAAACGTTGTACCCGCCGATGCATCGCAACCGATGCATCAATGATTTTGAGTTTTGATCGGATCGGAGTATGTGACCTCATCATCGGTTTCAAGTCTCAGAATTCAGATCTCCACGTTGCGGTATCACCGCATCACCACCGGTGCTGATGGAAGAGAGTGTCGGATCCTCGTTACCTATCGCGCAATCTCGCGTGAGCAACCCCCACTCTAGTAAAGGAGAAGAACAATGCAACGACGCAACGGAACGACAACGCGGCGGTCACACGGCGTGATCGGGTATTCCATGGCGGCGGTGTTCGCGGCAGCGACACTCGGCGCTTCGGTGGCGCAGGCCACACCCATCACCGACGGCCTGCAGGTCTGGCTTAAGGCGGACAGCGGCACCAATACCACCACCAATGGTGCGAACGTCACCACGTGGGTCGACGCACAGAACGGCCACGTCTTCAACGGTTCAAGCACCGTCTACGTCGCCAACGCTTCCAACGGCAAGGCGGCGATCGATTTCACGCGTGCCACCGGCAGTGGTTTCGTCGGCGATTTCAGTTCGACCGCCGGTGCAACGATCGGCGACGCCACCATCTTCGTTGTCGCCCGCTTCGACGGTTACGCGCACTCGGCCGGCAGTTCGTCCTACTTCTTTTCGATCGACAGTTCGTCAGGCGCGCCCAACAACAGCGAACACACGCTCGGCCGCGACGCCAACGGCGCCCCCAACCCTGACGCGCTCTATCACTGGCGTGGCCAACCTGCGCCGAACGATTACTACGGCACAAACATCGTTGAGGACCCCGACGGCGCGTTCAACTACTACACCGCCATCTTCCAGGGATCGATCGGTGACCATGCGATGCAGGCATGGATCAACGGCAAGGATGGAACGCCTGACGTTCAATCGGGCAACGACAGCTATTACAGCGCCGACCCCGCGCTGACGCGCATCGGCAACTGGAC
>CAZEFM010000168.1:0-3687 GCA_964511575.1 uncultured Phycisphaeraceae bacterium
AAGATCGGCATCGGCGAACAGGATGTTGGGTGCGTTGCCGCCGAGCTCGGCCGTGATGGGCTTGAGGTGCTTGCCAGCGAGAGCCGCCACGTGCGCGCCGACCTCCGTCGACCCCGTGAATGCGATCTTATCGACGTCGCGGTGCGAGACCAGCCGATCGCCGAGCTCGGCACCGGGGCCGGTCACGACGTTGAATACACCGTCTGGAACCCCGGCCTCCTTGAGAATCTCGGCGATGAGGAGCGCGGTCAGCGGCGTGTCGCTCGCGGGCTTGTGCACGATCGTGTTTCCGGCGACGAGGGCCGGCGCGATCTTCGAAGCCGATAGAATGAGCGGAAAGTTGAAAGGTGTGATCGCCGCCACCACCCCCAGCGGCTTGCGATGCCAGAAACCGAAATACCCCTCCCCGCTCGGCGTTGCGTCCAGCGGCACCGTCTCGCCGTGAATCCGCTTGGCTTCCTCCCCGCCGAACGTGAACGTTGCCACCGCGCGGTCCACTTCGACGCGCGCGTACTTGATCGCCTTGCCCGCTTCCTGCGCAATGGTCCGGGCGAACGCCTCACGCCGCGCGCCGATCAGCTCCGCTGTCCGCGCCAGCAGCGCGGCCCGCTGATGCGCGGGCATCTTCGCCATCACCGCCGCCCCGCGCTGCGCCGCCTCGACCGCCGCCGCCACATCCTCCCGGCGCGCGGTCGACACCTCGCCGATCACCTCCCCCGAATACTTGTCGCGCACCTCAACGCGAGGCCCCCCGTCCACCCAACGCCCGCCGATGAACAGTCTGCTTTCCATTACGCCAATGATACCGCCCCGCCCCACCGGCGCGGTCCATCCAACGGAATGACGCCTCACGGCGTGTTACCACGCCCCGCGTTACTTCGCCCGTTCCAGCGTCAACTCGATCGTGAAATGCTGATCCGACTCCAGCATGTACTTGTCTTCCAGCGGCGTGTAGCTCTTCACCAGCACCGTCTTGCCGTCGGGCTGGAACTCCAGCAACCGCATATACCCCTCGCCACCCAACGCACGGGTCTGGTAGTTCGACAGCATCTGGTGGCACACGTTCCCCCGTTCCGTTTTGCTCGCCAGATAACCCGTGCCATCACCCAGCACGTGACCATTCAGCACCAACTGGAAGCGATGATGCTTCACCAGATGGTCCCACAGTTCCTGACCGTCGTACCGCTCGTCCGGCGTCGAGTAGAACTTGGGGTTCCAGGCCTGGCGACTCTTCGTGTGGTCGTACCGCGTGTCGTCGTTGAACATATACGCATGCGTGATCAGAATCCCCTCGCGATCCGCATGCTTCTTCATCACTTCGTTCGCCCAGTCCACCGCACGCTTGCTCGGCGCCCATTCCAGGCTCACCACAATCCACTTCACCCCACCCGCTTCAAAGAGGTGGTAGGTGTTGTCCAGCCTGCCTTGGTCAAGCGCTCCGCCGAACGTCTCCCACTTGGAGACCTCGTCGTAGGAGAAATACTCGTTGCCGTACGTTTCGCGCGATGTCGCGTTGCCGCCCGGGCCGTAGTCATGGTTGCCGTACGCCAGGGCGTAAGGCACCACGCCGTGCAGCAGCCCCATCGAACGGCTGGCACGCTCCCATTCGATCGGCGTGTTGGTGTCGGTGATGTCCCCCAGATGCAGCACGTAACGAATGTTCCGCTCCACGGCCTTGTGGCGGATCCAGCTCGTCTGCAGGTCGAACATCCCCGGATAAACGCGCGAATACTTCTGCGTGTCCGGCAGCAACACCAGCGTCCATGCCCCCTCCGTGAAATCCGATGCCTCCAGAACGCTCGGTGTCGCGCTCACCGCGCGGGCATTGCCCCCGCGCACCGCCAGCGTGTGCGCGTGCAGGTTGCGGAAGAACGTCGTGGCAAACGCCTTGCGCACCGCCTCGTCCAGACGGTGACCCTTGCCCGCGGGCTTGTCGAACGGGATCGAACTGAGAATCACCCTGCCCCGGCCGAGTTCCCCTTCCATGAGCGCAGGCACTTCCACTGATCCCGTCGCGCTGACGATCACCTCAAAACCCTGCTGCGTGTTGAACGATTCCCAACTCGCCCGCGGCCCCGCCAGCGCCAGCTTGTCACCGTTTCGGGCCACGCCCTTCAGAAGCGGGTGATCCGCGCTGTGTACCGTCAGCTCATTGGTGTCGCGATCGTTACGTGTGGCCTTCAAAGGCGCCGTCAACACGCCGGGCGCACGTTCCGTCTGGTCCGCCTGCGTCATGTGCACGACGACATTGCCTCGACGCACAAACTCGTGCAGCGCCTTGCCGTGCTGATGCATGTATGTCCGGTATTGAGGATGCTGCGAGGTGAACGAGCCGAAGTAGATCACCCCCTCCAGGTTGGCAGGCGATTCCGTCAGTGGCAGCGTGCGCACCTCGAAACCCGCCGCCTGCAGGAAGGCAGCCCCGTCACCCTTGACCCGGTTCCATTCGTCTGCGACTTCCTCGAACACATACGCCCGCGGCCCCGCCGCCGACGCAACCCCCACCCACAGGCCCAAAGCCAACAACCACCACGCGAGCAACGTACGCTGGATCATCGTTCATTCGCCTTGTTGAAAGTGAATCGAAATCCGAACCACGCAAATCCCCCGTTTCAATTTACAAAAATCCACCTCCGCCGCCACTAGCGACACCGACCACCCCAACCCCGCAGAAATGGACGCCCCCCGGCGGCCACGATTCATTGAGCATGCGACAACCAGCGTTTGATGACGCGGCAAAACTTCTCGCCATGGACCACGAGGCATGACCTCCATAAGCACCTGCACGTGATCGCATGCAGTGGAAGATGCGAAAGTCCCAACCTCCCCCCGCCATCCGGCGCGTCCCCGATCCCGGCTGCGTCCTGCTGCGGTCGCCGCAAGTATCGATAATTCGTGCGGTTCCGAAAAATGGAAGCGTGGGGTGGCACGAGGCGGTGGGGATGTCGCGGATCATGGCGCAAGGCGATGCGGTGTCAGGCGAGGCGAACATTCGCGCGACGCCGGGGTCGCGTTCGTTCGCTGCGCGCACGAAAAAACCCGCTTGATCAGCGGGTCTTTCTTGTCCTGTTGGGGACTGTTCCGAATGGGGAACAAGATCCCTGACAAGTGAACAGTTGGGTTACCTTGGCCATGCGTTGCCGCATGGCTATTTCGCGTGCTCCGAAGAGCGTTGCGAAGCGAGGTTGTGCTGACGATGCGTGGTGCGGATCTCTCCGCTGGTTTGCCGGGTTGACACGATCGGAATTGATCGTGTGCGTTTCCGGGTCACTTAGCCTTCCGGAGAAGGCGCCACGTCTAAGGAAATCCCTTAGAAAGGAGGTGATCCAGCCGCAGGTTCCCCTACGGCTACCTTGTTACGACTTCGTCCCAGTCACCGAGCCTACCGTCGGCACCACTGAATTGCGGCGACTTCGGGTATTCCCGGCTTCCATGACGTGACGGGCGGTGTGTACAAGGCTCAGGAACATATTCACCGCGTCGTAGCTGATACGCGATTACTAGCGATTCCGGCTTCATGTGGTCGAGTTGCAGACCACAATCCGAACTGGGGTGACCTTTTTGCGATTTGCTCCACCTTACGGTATTGCGTCGCTCTGTAGCCACCATTGTAGCACGTGTGCAGCCCTGGGCATAAAGGCCATGAGGACTTGACGTCATCCCCACCTTCCTCCGGTTTGACACCGG
>CAZEFM010000169.1:0-3618 GCA_964511575.1 uncultured Phycisphaeraceae bacterium
CGGGTTCGCCAAGCCTTCGCAGGAGGCGGACTACCAGAAGATGAAGCAGACGCTGCAGAGCGAAATCGAGCGGTTCTTCCGTCCCGAGTTCATCAACCGTCTGGATGACATCATCGTCTTCCGCCCGCTTACCCGCGAGAACCTCGTCGGTATCGTGGAGTACGAGCTGAAGAAGGTGTTCAAGCGGTTGACCGAACGCGAAATGTCGCTCACGCTCGATGAGAAGGCCAAGGAGTTCCTCATTCAGAAGGGCTACAACCCCGACTTCGGCGCTCGGCCGCTGCGTCGTGCGATCGAACAGTATGTTGAGGATCCCCTGAGCGAAGCCATCCTGCGCGACGAGTTCCGTGCGGGTCAGAACATCGCCGTCACCCACAACGAGGGCGACGACCGGCTGACCTTCACGGCCATCGAGGGCGAGAAGCCCAAGGATGCCGTCGACCTGGAGAAGGCAGGCGCGGAAAGCACCTGACCCAACCTCCGACACAACGTGTTGTTCCTCCTTTAGAAAGCCTGCCGCGCCTGTGCGTGGCGGGCTTTCTTTTTGCCGTCCCGATGCGGGATTATTCGGATCGGGTTTCTTCCCGAAGCACCGTTCCCGGGGCTGTCTGGCATGACATCTGCACCCCCGGCCAGGTGTTCGGCACGATTGATCAATGTGCGCTTGCGAAAGGGGTGATTCATGCGTGGGCAACAATGGGGACGCATGGGACTGGTCATCGGCGTTGCTGTGGTAGGCGCGGCGATGGCGGCAACGACGGCGGCACAACAGCAGCAGCGGCAGCGGCGCGTCGACCTCGAACTCACCAGTGCAGGCCCCGTCGCGGTCCACGAGTTCGCCACCGGGCTCGAACATCCCTGGGGCGCGGTCTTTCTGCCCGATGGGCGCATGCTCGTGACCGAGCGACCCGGTCGGCTGCGCATCGTCGATCGCAACGGCGCGCTGTCGGACCCGGTCGACGGCACGCCGCAGGTCTTTGCGCGCGGGCAGGGCGGACTCATGGACATCGCACTCGATCCGGCGTTTGATGAGAACCAATTCATCTACCTCGCTTATGCCAAGCCCGGTCCCGATGAGCAGGCCGCCACCGCACTGGGGCGCGGACGATGGGTGGATGATCGCATCGAAGACTTCCAGGACATCTTCGTGCAGGAACCGTGGGTGCGTGGCGGTAACCACTTCGGCGTTCGCATCGTCTTCTCCGGCGAAATGCTCTTTCTCGTGATGGGCGATCGCTTCCAGTTCGCCCCGGCTCAGGATCTCGACAACCACATCGGCAAGATCGTTCGGCTCAACCGCGATGGCAGCGCGCCGCAGGACAACCCGTTCGTCGATCAGCCCGGCGCTCGGCCGGAGATCTGGTCGTTCGGGCACCGCAACATCGAGGCGGCGGCGATCAACCCGGCGGATGGCACGCTCTGGGTTGTCGAAATGGGGCCGCTCGGTGGCGATGAACTCAACCAGCCCGAAGCGGGCAGGAACCACGGCTGGCCGCTCGTCAGTTGGGGCATCAACTACGATGGCACTCCCATTCCCGATCCACCCACGCGCCCGGAACTGACCGATGCCGTCCACGTCTGGACCCCGGTCATCTCACCCTCGGGCATGGTCTTCTACACAGGCGATGTCTTCGAAGCATGGCGCGGCAGCGCGTTCATCGGCGGGCTCTCCTCGCAGGCGGTCATCCGCATCCGCATCGACAACGGCAAGGTCATCGAGGAGGAACGCATCCCGCTGCCCGGCCGAATCCGTGAAGTCGAACAGGGACCCGATGGCCTGCTCTACCTCCTGACCGACTCGCCACAGGGTGCGATCTGGCAGGTGCGGCCGTTACAATGAACGGCGGCTTCCCTTCGTGCATCGGTGTCCTTATTCATCCGCCCCTTCTCACAAGGATCGATCATGCTCAATATCGCCGTCATCCTCGGAAGCACGCGTCCCAATCGTCTGGGTGAACAGGTGGCTCGCTGGGTGTTCGAACAGGTGCAGCAGCGCGGCGATGCGACGTATGAACTCATCGACATCGCGGATTTCAACCTGCCGCTGCTCGATGAACCCGTGCCGCCTTCCATGGGCCAGTATTCCAAGGAGCACACCAAACGCTGGGCGGCGAAGATCGCAACGTTCGATGGCTTCATCTTCGTCACCCCCGAATACAACCACGGCCCCTCCGGCGCACTCAAGAACGCCATCGACTTCCTCTACGCGGAATGGAACAACAAGGCGGCAGGGTTCGTCGGCTACGGCAGCGCCGGCGGCACCCGTGCGGTCGAACAACTGCGGCTCGTCATGGCGGAACTGCAGATCGCCACCGTCCGCTCGCAGGTGGCGCTGTCGCTCTTCACCGACTTCGAGAAGATGGCGACGTTCACACCCGCCGCCCACCACACCAAGCCGCTCCACACGATGGTCGACCAGCTCCTCGCCTGGTCCGAGGCGATGAAAACGGTGCGCGAGAAGAAAGGGTGAGGCGGGGGGCAAAGTTCAAGATTCAAGGGTTCAGGGTTCAAGGTGCAAAGTTGGCGGCCGGCTCGCTGATGGACCGCCGCCGGTTTTGTGCGCACAATGTCACCCCCCGGGGGGTCGACCTCGCCGTTCAGTTGCGTAACTCCTTTCACGGGTGGGGTTTCCATCAAAATTGGCCCATGTCACCCCCACGACAAACACGACACGGGCGACAGGCTGAGAGGTTCGAGGCTTGAGGCTTGAGGCTTGAGTGTCAGAACGGGGGCAGCGAACGTACTCCGGCTTTACCTCGACGACGATGCGCGGCAGACCCCTAATATTATGCTAATATATGGCGGAGTCAACGTGCCATTGGGCAACTTGCCGAGGGCACGAGTTTCCGTCAGTGGGCGACGCGGCTGAGCGAGTTGCTGGCCAAGGGCTTCACGATGGATGACGAGCGCATCAAGGTCGGCCGCACGCTGGGGCCGACTAGTTCGATGAACTGCTCGAACGTTATTCGCGGTCACGGAGAAGCCGCAAAGACGATGATCCGCCGCGAACGAGCAGGCGGTGACTTTCATATCTGCATGGGATCGGCAATAGAAGCGGTGGGGGTGGGATTCGAACCCACGGTGACCCGGAGGCCACGCCGGTTTTCAAGACCGTCATAAGCATATCGTAAGTAACGAAAATACAGTTAGTTATGAAAATGCCCCGGAAAACTGGGCGTTGAACTGGGCGTTGCAGATTCAGAAAGCCCCAGAACTGGGCGCGATCGTCGAAGCCTGGCCCAGGCTGCCCCAGGCGGTCCGGGCGGGCATTTTGGCGATGGTGAAGGCGGCGGGCGATCCGGATCACGGGTGACGGAGCCGCCATGTAGGCCCGGGTGCGATCGTGTATCTTCCGTGCTCCAGCGGAGGTACCGCGATGGAAATAGTGGTAACGAGACGGCCTGCTGGCAGGCTCCAATGTAACCACGTATCCTACCTTTACGAAAAAAATGACGGGAACAATGACGTGTCGAGCACTAGAAACATGCTACGTAGAAACAAGCACGACGGCGGGCTGTCCTGCCCCCCATTCATGTACCAGCCGTTATGAGAGTCGGGTGCATCGAGTCTGTCGCTTGCTGAGCTGTAGCGCAGGTGAGGGGCGCAGCCCCGAGCCGC
>CAZEFM010000170.1:0-2125 GCA_964511575.1 uncultured Phycisphaeraceae bacterium
CAGGCGCAGCACAGCGTCCGCGAACTCGCCGATGAACTCGAACGCCGTTCCGTCCGCGTGCTCTACGCCATCCACCCCGTCGCCGGCCGCATGCCCGGCCACATGAACGTGCTGCTTGCCGAAGCCAACGTGCCCTACGAGCAACTGCTCGATCTCGATCAGGCCAACCCCGAGTTTGAGCAGACCGATGTCGCACTGGTCATCGGCGCCAACGATGTCACCAACCCTGCCGCCCGGCACGCCAAGGATTCGCCCATCTACGGCATGCCCATTCTCGATGTCGACAAGGCACGCAGCATCGTCGTCATCAAACGCAGCCTCAACCCCGGATTCGCCGGCGTCGAAAACGAACTCTACTTCCAACCGAACTGCGGCATGCTCTTCGGCGATGGCAAGAAAATGGTCGACGCCCTCACCGCCGAACTCAAGGACATGTAGCTGCGAACCCGTTGCGCATTCCAAAGGCCGGGGATCGCCATCCCCGGGCCCCGATTCCGCGATTCCCCGCCATCCCTTTGCCCCTTGTCCGCTTCGCCTGATAGACTGTTCGGTTCGTGGGATGGATGAGAAAGGCAATGGGCAGGAGTATCGCCGATGCCGATGCGATGTGTGGGTTGTTGTCTCTTGTTGTGCCTCGCGGCACTTGCCGGCTGCCGCGCCAAGACGATCACCATCACCAGTGAACCTGCCGGGGCGAAGGTCGTCGTCACACCCATTCGCAACGGTGTGCGCGGCGAGGGACGACTGCTTGGCGTCACCCCCATCAAACGTTCGCTCGACTTCGGCACCAACCAGCGCTACGAGGCCAGCGTCACCGCTCACCACTTCGCCGACGCCCTTCTGGAAATCAACTACGAACCGATCGATCAGAACCGCTTCCACGTCCAGCTCGATCGCGTCTCGATTGATGTGCCGCGCATCGACTTTGAACCGCGTTTCACCGTCAACGGCACGCAGCTTCGCCCCGTCCAGCGCAACACCATCGCTTATCTGGATGTGGTGGAACGCTCGCCCACCGTTCGCGCGGTGACCCGCGTCACGGGCAACGAAAACCGCAACGCGATCATCGGCCGCCCCGCCATGTCGCCCACCGATGACGTCATGGCTTACCCGTGGATCACGGTTGAATCGGTCGAGCAAACCTACATCGTGCAGCACGAAGACACCGCGCGGAGCATCGCCACGCGCCTGGGCGTCACCATCGACGAACTGCTCGCCGCCAACCCGCATCTGGAGAAGCAACAGGACAAGCCCGTGCCCGGCACCGTCCTGCGCATCACCGTGCCGGAGATCCACAGCACGATCTGGAGGCAGCGCGTCGGATCGTTCGCCCGCACCCGCGTCACCGAAGGACGCTGGCGCGATCTCGACCCCGCTTTCACCTCCGATGGCAACCATGTGATCTTCAGCTCCAATCGCACCAGCGACAATCCCACGCTCTGGCGCATTCGTCTGGAAGGCGGCGGCGGCATCACCCGCATCACCGACTCCCAGGCGCAGGACTACATGCCCTCCGTTTCGCCCAGCAACGGTCTGGTGGCCTACGCCTCCATCCCGCACGGTGCAGACACGCTGCAGATCTGGACCGTCTATGCCAACGGCGCACTGCCCAGCCAGTTGCGGCGAGGACATTCGCCACGCATGTCTCCCGATGGACAACGCATGCTCTTCCTGAGACGGGATGCGGAAACACGACGCATGCAGCTCTGGTCCATGAGCGTCGATGGCACCAACGAAACGCAGCTCACCTCCAACGACAACTACGACATCTTCGACCCGCACTGGTCGCCCGATGGCAAGTGGATCGTCTTCGCCTCCAACCGCGACAGCGACGCTGACAACCCGGGCAACCTCGATCTGTGGCTCATGGCGTCAGATGGCACCAAAGCGACACGTCTGACCAGCAATGCCTCCTGGGACGACTGCCCCACCTTCGACCGCACCGGTCGATGGATCTACTTCCGCTCCAACCGAGGCGGCGCCTGGAACATCTGGCGACTCGAACCCATCCTCCCCGATGAGGAGGGGGTGAGTATTAATTATTAGGTATTGGTGATTTGTGATTTGCGACTGGATGCAAACCCGCAGCGGGACGTTCGTGGCGTTTCCTCAATCACCAATCATT
>CAZEFM010000170.1:2225-3375 GCA_964511575.1 uncultured Phycisphaeraceae bacterium
TGGATGCAAACCCGCAGCGGGACGTTCGTGGCGTTTCCTCAATCACCAATCATTAATCACTGATACCTGATCATCTATCAACTCACCAGCTTCGCGCGGAGGCGGGTGGAGATGGCGTCGAGGATGACGACGACGGCGAGGAGGAGGATCAGGCAGGCGACCGCACCGGTGAAGTCGCGCATGTCGAAGTAGAGGCTGAAGAACCAACCGATGCCACCCGCGCCGACGATGCCCAGCACACTGGCGGCACGGACGTTGTATTCAAACATGAAGATGGCGGAACTGAGCACGCCCGGCCGGGACGCGGGCCAGACGGCGTGGACGAACTTCTGCAATCCGCTGGCGCCGATCTCTCCCAGCGCGCTGGGCGGCCCCGGATCGACCGCTTCGAACTCTTCGTAGAAAAACTTGGTGAGGTAGCCCACCGAATAAGCCGCCAGCGCCAGCACGCCGGCGAGCGGCCCGGTGCTGACCGCCGCCACGAAGAAGTACGCCCAGATAAGCGACGGAATGGTTCGCACGGTGTTGAGGATGAATCGCACCACGTGCCGCAACCCGGCTGGCCCGACGTTCTTCGCCGCCAGTGCCGCCAGAGGCCAGGACACCACGATGCCCAGCGTCGTGCCGATCAGCGACATGCCCAGCGTTTCGAGCAGCGCTCGGCCCAGTGCCAACCATTGAATGGCGATCAACTGCTCCAACGAGGTGGGCATCAGGTCCGATAGGAACCGCAGCACGCCGCGCCCCGCCCCCTGCAGTTGCCGGGAAGTCACCCCCAGGCTCCAGACGGCCAACCCGTACAGCACCGCCGCCACGAGCACCACCAGTGCCACCCGTCCCGTACGCGCCCAACCGGGCAGCTCGCGCGGCGGGCGTACCGTCGTCGGCTCGACAAACTGCTGCTTGAGCGTCAGACACGCACCGCACTGGGCGAACGACTTGCCCTGCCCCGCCGGCCCATCGAAGACGATGCGCCCGCCATCCAACCCAATGATCCGGTCGGCGAAGTTCTCCGCCAGCGCACAGTCGTGCAGCACGCTCACCAGCGTCAGGTTGTGTTCACGGCTGAGCTCGCTGAGCAGGCTCATGATGTGCCGGGCGTTCTCGGCGTCCAGCGCGGCGACGGGCTCATCGGCGAGGATGATCTGCG
>CAZEFM010000171.1:0-3305 GCA_964511575.1 uncultured Phycisphaeraceae bacterium
CGGCATGGCCCGAACCTACGCGTGGATCCACGACGAGTTCATGGCGAAGTATGGCAAAGGCGCCGGCGTCGGCACCCACTGAAACGACGGCGACGGGGATCCACTCATGGCGAATGTCGGACATGCGATCAAATCGCGCCTGCCGGAGCTGTCGCCCTTCATCCATTTTCCTGCGTGTGATCGATGAATGAAGGCAATCGTGCCAATTCGGCTGATGTGGACGCATCGTCGCGAACGCAGCGGGGCACGCTCCTCGTCCTGAGCCAGGTCTACGTGCCTGATCCCGCAAGCGTCGGGCAGCATATGCACGATGCGGCGGCGGAGATGGTGCGGCGTGGCTGGCGGGTGATCGTCTACACCGCGGACCGTGGGTACGACGATCCGAGCGTTCGCTTTCCCCGCCGGGAGGTGCGCGACGGTGTGGAGATTCGCCGACTCCCGCTGTGTTCGTTCGGCAAGAAGTCCATCCCCGTGCGCGTGCTGGGGCAATTGTCGTTTCTGTTCCAATGCATTCTTCGCGGCGTGTTCATGCGTCAACTGGCGGGACTGTTCATCACCACCTCCCCGCCGATGGCCGCGATCGCCGCACTGATGATCGGTCTGTTCCGACGCGTTCCCATCACGTACTGGGTGATGGACCTCAATCCCGATCAGGTCATCGTGCTGGGCAAGATCAGCGAGCGGTCGCTGCCCGCCCGCGCGTTCGACATGTTGAACCGACTGATCCTGCGACGTGCCAGCGATGTCATCGTACTTGATCGCTTCATGGCTGAACGCGTTCTGCGCAAGCGAGATGTGCGGGACAAGCTGCATATCATGCCGCCCTGGCCACATCAGTCGCACCTGGAAGTAATCGACCACGCGTCAAATCCGTTTCGCAGGACGCACGGCCTCGAGCGCAAGTTCGTCGTCATGTACAGCGGCAACCACGGCTACTCGACGCCGGTTCGCACCGTACTCGATGCCGCCCTGAAGATGCAGGATCGTGAGGACCTCATTTTCATGTTCATTGGCGGCGGTGTCGGCAAGAAAGACGTCGACCAGACCATTGCGGAGCACAAGCCCCGCAACATCATCTCACTGCCCTATCAACCGTTGGATCAGATCAAGTATTCGCTCTCCGCGGCGGATGTTCATCTGGTTTCGGTGGGGGAAAGCGTGGTTGGTGTGGTTCATCCGTGCAAGGTTTACGGTGCGATGGCGGTGGAGCGGCCGATCCTTCTGCTCGGGCCCGATCCGTGCCATGTGTCGGACATCATTGACGAGCACCGTATCGGCTGGCGGATCAAACATGGCGATGTGGACGGTGCGATACGCACCCTGGAGGAGATTCTCAACACTTCGCAGGAAGAGCTCCGTGCGATGGGCCAGCGTGCCGCCGCACTGACCCGTGACACTTTCAGCGACACGGTACTTCGCCGAAAGCTTTGCGATGTCATCGAACGTGGGCTCAACCCTTCGCGTTCTGCGGCTAAATCTCAATCTGAGGAGAAGCGGACGCCCAGCGGCGTCGGCCAACGATGATCAAGTACGTCTTCATCCAGAACGATCCCTTTTACCTGCCGCGCGTTCTCGACAAGTACCTGCGCGAGTTTTCCGACACCACGGCTGGCGTCAACATTCAATCCGTCGCCCAAGGCAAACGCACGGTCTTTCAGACTGCGATGGACCTGTACAAGCTGTACGGCTTCAACTACTTCCAATGGAAGCTGCGCCGCTACTGCACCGCAAAACTGAAGGCGAAGATTTATAACGACCTGTTGCGATCGACGCGGCAGTGCTATTCCGTGGCGGCCGTGGCACGCAAGTACAACGTCGAAGTCACACAATCCGTCAACGTCAATTCCGATGAGTTCCTGAAACATCTGCGCGACAAGGGCGTGGAGTTGATCGTTTCGATCTCCGGCACGCAGTTTTACGGCCGGAAACTGCGCGAACAGACACCCGCCGGCATCGTCAACTGCCACGGCGCGTTGCTGCCTCGATATCGGGGACTGATGCCCAGTTTTTGGACGCTCGCGAACAACGAGAAGGAAGGCGGCACGAGCGTTCACTTCGTTGACGACAAGCTGGACAACGGCCCCATCGTGGTGCAGCGGAAATACCGCATTCATCCACACGATACCCTTGAAGACATCATGGCCCGATCGAAAGATCTGGCGGCCGAAGCCATCATCGAATGTGTACGTTTGATCGAAGCAGGCAATCCGCCGCTGATGGAGAACGATGCGTCTCAGGCAACGCACTTTTCAATGCCCACACGTGAGGATGTTCGGCGCTTCCTCCAGACGGGACATCGCTTTTTTTAGCACACCCGTCATTCACCGTACGGGAGTTTCGTGATGGGCCAACACTTCTCCATTGTGAACGCTTTGTCCTTCGATATCGAGGACTGGTTTCACATGGTGGAGATCGATGCCGTTGCCGATCCGGATACCTGGCCCAGTCTTCCATCTCTGGTTGAACGATATACCGATTGGATTCTCGCCACCCTTGCGGACGCCCGGGTTCGCGCCACGTTCTTCATGCTCGGATGGATCGCGGACCGTCATCCTCAACTGGTGCGTCGCATCGCCGATGCCGGGCACGAGTTGGCGACACATTCCTACTGGCACAGGCGGGTCGATCAACTGACCCCTTCTGCTTTCCATGACGACATAAAGCAGTCGATCGACGTGATCGAGCAGACCAGCGGACAGAAGGTGCTTGGATTTCGCGCTCCCAGTTTTTCGATCACGCCAGGCGCGGAGTGGGCGTTTGATGTGCTCCACGATCTGGGTTTGCGGTACGACGCCAGCCTTTTTCCCGCACCACGTGGACATGGCGGGTATCCGTGCCCGCAGGCGTCCCATTCCTTTACCGGCGCCCCATCCGGTCGGCCGATGCCCGAGCTGCCCATGAGCGTGCTTCGCGTCGGGCCGCTGAAACTACCGTTCAGCGGCGGCGGTTACATGCGACTACTTCCGCTGCGGATCATTCGGCGGGGATTCGACACATTCAACCGTCGCGGCCTGCCCGTGGTGGTCTACCTGCACCCCCGCGATTTCGCGCGGGACTGCCCGCGTGTCCCCATGCCGCTGCACCGTCGATTCAAATGCTACGTCGGCCTCGGAAGCACCAAACACAAACTCACGTCACTCCTAAGAACCTACCGATTCACCACTTGTGCCGCGATTCTCGGCGTCGACGACACCATCCCGGCTCCCGCATCATCGCCCGGAACATAAACCCATCTTCACACCTCAAAAAATTTTCAGATTTTTTGCCTCTTTTTCTTGCCTCGCGCAGTTGGTGGGTTAGGTTTG
>CAZEFM010000172.1:0-3203 GCA_964511575.1 uncultured Phycisphaeraceae bacterium
CGACCAAGGCTGAGCAACTGCAACGCCTGGTCGGTCAGTTCAAGCTGGCGACGAAGAAAGCAGCGTAACGTTCAGAATCGCGGGGTCGATAACAACATGACCCATGCGGACACACACGGCCGGCAGCGCGACATTCGCCCTGCCGGCCTTTTTCTTTCACCGGCGGTACGAAAGCAATCGCCTCACAGGTGTTTGAACGATAACTTGCCGCGCAGCACGGTTATCAGACAGCGCGAATGCGGATTGCGCGCTGCGTCACGAAAATTTTCGTGCGCATGCTAAATCGGCGCAAACACCTGCCGATATAGGGGCGGCACCGAGCGGCTCTTGTTGCCCTCGCGAGAAACAAAGGTAGCGTTCACGGTGAACGCCACGCACACCTTTACGCTTTGTCCGTGGAGACAACCATGACCTTGTCCTCTCCCTGTCTGAGTGGATCCCTTCCCGCTCGTGTAACAAACCATTCACTTTCGCGATGGGCAAGGCGATTCGCCTCTGTTTTCACGGCCACGGTCGCCATCAGTGTGACAACGGCCACGCCGGTGCATGCGCACGATGAGGACGCCGCGGCGTCCGCCTTTGTGCGCCCGAAGTTCCAACCGTTGCGCTTCAACGAAGACTGGTCCGGTCTGGCGCAACATTACCGCAATGCCACAGGAGACTTCTTCGACCCGATCAAGTACGTGCCTCTGACGCAGGATGGCGCGATCTGGGCGAGCTTCGGCGGACAGGCGCGCGTGCGCATGGAGGCGTGGAACAACTTCAACTTCGGTGCGCCAGCCGGGGTCGACCACGATGATGTGTTCACACTCTTTCGTCTGCGCCTGCACGGTGACCTGCACGTGGGCGAACACCTTCGCTTCTTTGTGGAAGGCAAAAGCGCGCTGAGCACCGACCGCGATCTTGTCGGCGGACGTCGCACCTCCGATGTCGACAGCGTCGATCTGCAGAACGCGTTTGTCGATGTCATGGTGCCGTTGGCTGACCATCGGCTGACGCTGCGCGCCGGGCGACAGGAGCTGCTCTTCGGCAGCCAGCGCCTGGTCAGCCCGCTCGACTGGGCCAACACGCGGCGAACGTTTGATGGCGTCTCCGCGATCCTCACCGTGCATGACTGGACCATCACCGGCTTCTGGACGCAGCTTGTCGAGATCGACAAGTATGGCTTCAACGAAGGCGATTCGCAGAACCAGTTGTACGGCGTCTTCGCCTCCGGCAAGGTGCTCGACACCTCGGTGGGCCTGGACCTCTACTGGTTCGGCCTCGATCGCGATGATGCGGCAACCTATGCCGGTGTGATGGGTCGTGAGGATCGCCACACGGTGGGCGGCCGTGTTCATGGCGCGTGTGGCGAAAGCGGGTTCGACTACGAACTGGAAGGCGCTTACCAGTTCGGTGAGGTGGGCGACACGGACATTTCCGCGTTCATGGTCGCGACGCAACTGGGGTATCGCGTGACGCAGTGTGCCTGGTCGCCTCGCATTTTCATCGGCTTCGACTACGCCAGCGGCGGCGCTTCGAGCGATGAGGTAAACACCTTCAATCAACTGTTCCCCCTTGGCCACGCGTATCTCGGATACATCGACACCATCGGGCGGCAGAACGTGATGGACCTCAACGCCGGTCTGACGTTTCAGCCGCTGGAACGGATGACCGTGGAGTTGACCGGGCACGTGTTCTGGCGTGCCGACCGCGGCGATGCCGTTTACAACGCGGGCGGCGGAATCGTGCGCGCCGGAACGCTCGCCAACGATCGGCACATCGGCTCGGAAATCGATCTGCTGGTCAAGTACCAATTCGATCGCCATCTTGAACTCCAGGTGGGATACAGCCACTTCTTCACCGGCGCATTCATCGAAAACTCCGGTCCATCCAAGGACATCGATTTCGTCTATACCGCACTGCAGTTCACGTTCTGACGGTTCTTCTCAAACCTGGCGCTTGGTTGAAATAGGAGATTCCCTATGAAGCTTGGAATACGCGCGAAACTCGGGCTTGGGTTCGGAGCGGTTCTTGTGGCAATGCTTGCCAGTGCCGGCATCGCGTATGTGAAGCTGCAACAGATGGCGACGGTTCAGCAGCGCGTGCTGGATGTCCGACAGCCCACCGCGCTGGGATCGGAACGACTGAACGCCGCCATGGCGCGATCGCTGGCGGCGCTTCGCGGGTACATCATCCTCGGCGCCGATCCCAAGGCCGCCGCCCAGTTCAAGGCGCAGCGACAGGCTGAATGGGAAGACATCAACGAGATCCTGGGCAACCTGACGACGTTGTCCGCCACATGGACCGATCCGCGCAACATCGAACGATTGAGCAAGCTGCGCGACGGGTTCGCCACGTTCCGCACGGTGCAGGATGAAATCGAGGCGATCGCGCAGACGCCGGACAACGTTCCCGCGGGCCGGGTACTGACGGAAGAGGCCGCACCGCTCGTCAACGAGATGGTCGCCGCCATCACCGCCATTATCGATGAGGAAGCAACGCTTGAAGCCACCGAAGCGCGAAAGCGGCTGCTCGGACACTTCGCCGACTTCCGCGGCTCGTTGGGCGTGGGGCTCGCCTCCATTCGCGCGTATCTATTGACCGGACAGGATTCCTTCCGGCAGGATTTCGATGCACGATGGCGGGTGAACCAGCAGGCCTTTGCCACGGCTGGCTCACAAACGGCGCTCATGTCGCCCACACAGCGCGAACGATGGAACGAACTGACCAAGGCGTACCAGCGGTTCTCCGCGCTGCCTGAACGCATGATCGCGCTGCGGGCTGCGGACGACTGGAACCGCGCCAACCACTGGCTCGGATTGCGGGCTGCGCCGATGGCGAACGCGATCACCGAAACGCTGGAGCAACTGCTCGTCAGCCAACGCGAGCTGATCGCGGAAGACACGCAGATCCTCGCCAACGCCAGTGTCGTGACGCGCACGACACTCGTGGCAGCATCGCTGATCGCACTGCTCATCGGTCTTTCGGTCGCGTTCGTTCTGAGCAAGCGGATCGTCAGCGTCATCCAGCTTCTGCTCACACGAAGCAACGCCATCGCCAAAGGTGATCTGACCGGCGAGCCGTTGGCGGTGCAAAGCCAGGACGAGCTTGGGCAGTTGACGGTGGCTGTCAATCAGATGTCGACCGCCTTGCAGGAGCTTCTCCGCGAGGTGGACCAGTCCGCCAGCGAAGTCGCCTCGGCTGCCACGCAGATCGCCGCG
>CAZEFM010000173.1:0-2882 GCA_964511575.1 uncultured Phycisphaeraceae bacterium
ACGGGCCGTGGCGGCGGGATGATGCGGTTCGTGCGAATCGGCCTGCTTGCCCAGTGCTCAACCGCTCGAAGCCATGGGTACAGCCGGGCGGGATCGCATATGTCCGTGTCGGCGGTGTCGCCGTGGAGCCACGGTTCGATTGCGTATACCAAGGCGTGATGGCGACCTCGCAGCCGTGCGGCGGGAACGATGTGTGCCTTGTGATACCCAAGGCAGTGGGTCTTTCGACCCTTCGCGTAAACCGTGAAGCGCCCACGCACACGGCTGCGCAAGGCGCGGGCCGCCTCGACCTCCTGCATCGGGTCGAACATTGGCGTCGCCAAAATTTCCCGTATGGGCATGGGCTTCGAATCCGGCTCAATGCCGTCGTCGGCCGCACGTGTCCATTCGTGAGCGATGCGCCGGGCTTCTTCGAGGAAGCCCTGACGGAACGCCCGCTCCTTGTCACGAGCGCACGGCACATCAGGCCCGTCATCGTATTGAGGCAGAAGCGTCTGTCCGTTTACAGCGACCATGGTCAGTTTCGCTCCGCTGCTTCACGCTGCCACCGATCGAGCAGCCACTTGGTAAGCGCATCGATGCGTTGCTGGCGATGATCAATCTGCTCATCGGCGTCGTCGGGTTCGGCAACGACCACGGTCATGTCGTATTTGCCGACGCGAGTTGTCTCGCGGCGTTCCGTTGCGTTCTTCATGTGCCCTCCGTGGCAAGAGATATGAGCACTCGCGTGGCGCACGAAACAAAAGCGGGCGGCGAGCCGGCGTGGATGACGAGGCACCGGCCCGCGCGCCCGCGCCAGGAGAAGATTAGGCTTCGCCCTTGCTGCGAACCGCAGCACGGAAATCCACCAGTGCCGTGCCGAAGTCGTGATACACCCGCCAGGATGCGGCGAGGCGGTTCACCTGATGGTCGAGGCCGAAGTACTCGACCGTCGGCGATTGCTTGCCTTCGAGGAACGCAACCACCATGGGCACCGCACTGGGGGCGGCGAACAGATACCAATGCACATCGCTGGCCGCCGAACCGAACTTGCCGGTGTTGGACAGACGCGGCTCGACTTCGAGCGACACCGCTTTACGCAACGAGTTGCCGGTGGGCACCTTCTCAGCGATCTGCTGGATGAACTCGCTTTCGAGCAGCGACTTCGCCTGCGTCTGCAACTCGGGCGGCACCAACAGCGTGCGCGGACGCAGGTCGAGGTCGTTACCCTCTTCGTCGCGCTGCACCATCATCAATTGGATGGCCATCGCCAACCCCTCGAAGGTCAACGCGCTGCTCGCGCCATCGAAGTAGTTGCCATTGCCCGCCGAGAAGAACGACCCGCCGTTGGCGAGCAGCACCCTATAGACGAGATCGCTCAGGCTTCGCATCGCCGCACGGCCAAGGGCGCGGGAGGTGTCGTCGAACGCGCCGAGGTCGTCGTTGATGAGATCGCGCCGGTCTACGCTGAGCATCTTGGCGAAGGTGTCGACCTGGTATTCGGCGGTCCATTCGCCAACGGTGCCATGCTTGATTTCACCGCCGGGCGCGAGCTTGTCCAGCGGGGTGGCGAACGACGGGCGAATGGCCGTGTTCGGTTTGAAATCATTGGTCGAGCGGATGGCGCAGAACGCACGCCAGGTCGCGGGCGATTCGTTGTACGAATCGAGCAGCAACTTGTTGGCGAGGTTGCCCAGTGCCACCGGCAGCGAGTAGGTGGACAGCGCAGCCTTCACCATTTCCTCGCGGCCGTGCGGCACGTCTTGATGCTCGAGCATCAACGCCGCCCGGCACAGGTCGAGCATGTGCGTCACCTTCAGGTGTTCGCCTTGCTCCATCGCCACCGCGCCAAGCGACTGCTCCCCGAGCGCGGACATGCCCATGCGAAGCAGCAGCGCGGCCTCAATCGTCGCGGCGTTGCTCACCGCCTGAATGGGCCGGTTCGAGAACGAAACATTCGGGCGCGAGTCGCGCAGGATGCCCAGCATCTGCGACATCAATTCCTGCTCGGTGATCTCGCCTGCGGTCGCCGCCGCTTTGATTTGGTTCACCCGCTCCTGCTGGTTCCCCCAACCACCCGCGGGTCCAGCGCAAGCCGCTTCGATCCGCTGCAAGCGCTGGCGTTCGTCGGCGCGGACCTGCTGTTCGTCGATTTGAACTTCCGTGTTCACCTTTACCTCCTGCTTGTGAAATGAAGCCGCAATGGCCACCGACGTACTGGCGTCGGCCCCGAGCGGCGTGATACTCACTTCCCGCAGCTTTCCCCTGCGGACGAGGGTGAAGCCGCGCGGCGAGCTGAGCACGCGGCCGTTCACTTCCACCTTGTCGCCGGCAGCGATGCGTTCGTGCTCGATCGGCTCGACGCCGACCGAGGCTTGGAACGCGAATCCGCCCTGCGACATCGCAACGATGTGTTTCGCCGCGTCGCTCGTACCGCTCACGACGCCGGTAACGAGTACCTTGCCTTCCGCTACGCTCGCGGCCCCGTGGCCAACCACGCCCGAAACGCGGGCGTCGTGGTCGGCAAGCAAGGCGACCTGCCCGGCCGCGTCGAGGCCGTCAACGTCGATCGCTATCGTTCCCCAACTCGGCACGTTCATGAGGCCGCCGGAATAGGCGACGATGTCGATGCGGGGGAGTTTGCGTTTGCCACCTGCGGCTTTGATCTCAACGTCGGCGGCGGTGAGCAACAAATGTTCCGTCGCCAATGCTGTCATTCACTCACCTCCTGCGTCGCCGCTTCCAGTCGCGTTCCCATCGGGAAGAATCGAATACGGGCGTAATCCTCGCAGTTAGGCGAGGGGTCGATGACGGTCACCAGACCAAGCACATCGAAACTGACATGGAAGCCAAGGTTGTGGCGAATGCACGCCACGCGGTGCGCTTTGACCGCCTGCCCGAAG
>CAZEFM010000174.1:0-2846 GCA_964511575.1 uncultured Phycisphaeraceae bacterium
GTGCATCGCCCGGCACTCCCGTAACGTTCAAACCACCCCGCGCGATGGCAGCGCGCAACAGCGAGGGGAGAAAGCCGCGGGGTGTCCAGAGGGGGCTGCGGCCAAGCCCCCTCGGTCGACCGAGCCGAAAACGCCACCTAGCTCCACGACTCAACGAGGTCGAAACCCGCTGCGCCCCATGGCACGTGCCTTCAAGCCCATGCGGCGCTTGAGCATGCCCCGCCGGCGAGGCGGCAGCGACCCAACAACCCTGGCGTAAGATTCGTGCGAGCCGCCCCAGCCATACGCTCCTGCCACTCACGTGCCCTCATGCAGCCTTGTGCGCCCTCATCTGCGCAACGTCACCATGTCACCACTCATGATGCACAGCTCTTTGTCGATCAACTGATCGATCGATTGCCGCATCAGGTCGTGCGTCTTGCCGGTGAGGCGGGGATAACCCAAGAGACGTGCGGCTTCACGCGCCAGATCCTCCGGCGGGAGGCTGATCTGCTGCCGAAGGATGGTCAGGCAGGCGTTGGCACGTTCCTCGGGCGGGACATCATCCAGATCGCGCGGCTTGTCATCCTCGCTGGCGGGCACACGGAATCCCACGTAGGCATCGGGATGCTGCGTGGCGAGCCAGAGGTACGTGTCGCGCATGAGAATGTGGCCCTCGGTTTGGAGGCGGCGCAACAGTTCGGCGATGCGGTCATCGACCCGACTGGTACGGCGGTTGAGGTCCCACAGCGGCATGAGCCTGCGGGTGAGCAGATCGATGGAGATCGGCGCTTCCTTTTCGAGGATGTCGAGGATGAGTTTGGCGATGCGTTCGTTGCGCGATGGTTCGTAGAAGGCATCGGCGGTGCCGAAAAGACGGCGCGTGGTGAACGCCTCGTAGAGGAACATGCCGGGGGGAATGGGTTGCGGGCCGCGTTCGTCGGTTGATGGGTTGGGGGCGATGTCGCGCTTCGGCGGTTCGGCGGCGGGTGCGTCGATGGCAGGGACGGATGGTTGAACCGCAGGCGCGGCGGCGAAGAGCGGCTGGGGCGCGCGCTGCGCTTCGCCAAGCGCCTCATCGAGTTTGGCGAGGACGCCCTGCGGGTTGAGCCACCAGTCGCGCGACCAGATGCGGTGCAGCTTCCAGCCGAGCGATTCGAGCACCGCCTGTCGCAGCCGATCACGATCGCGTGCCGTGCGGCCGCTGTGATAGAACGCACCGTCGCATTCGATGCCCAGCAGGTACGCGCCGGGGCGCTCGGGATCGCGGACGGCCAGATCGATGCGATACCCCGAGCAACCGACCTGACGATCGACCTGCCAGCCGCGTGCTTCGAGCGCTTCGCAGACATCGCGTTCAAAGGGCGAATCGAACGCGGCGTTGGGGTCGAGGGTGACTGCTTCGGCAATGGCGGCGGGGCCACGCTCGGCGTAATCGAGGAAGCTCTTGAGGTGCTTGACGCCCACCGCGTTGGTGCGGTTGAGGTCGATGGCATCGGCGCGAATGCTGGAAAAGACGATGACCTGTTCGCGGGCGCGGGTGATGGCGACGTTGAGTCGACGTTCGCCACCATCGCGGTTAATCGGGCCAAACGTCATCGGCAGCTTGCCAGCCTCGTCGGCGGCGTAGCAGATGGAAAAGAGAATGACCGCCCTTTCATCGCCCTGCACGTTCTCCAGGTTCTTGATGAAGACGGGCTCGGGACGATCATCGGAGAACCACGGCTCGATTTGCGGATGTTCGCGGCGTGCTTCGTCGAGCAGGTTTTCGATAAGTTCCTGCTGCGCGAGGCTGAACGTGACGACGCCGATGCTCTTGCTCTGATCGTCGCCGGGTTCGAGCAGCCGCCGGACGATTTCATCGCGGATGGCGAGGGCTTCGGCGCGGTTGGTGCGGCTGCGCCCGCGGTCATAGACGCCATCGATGTGGCGGAACGACACGCCCAACCGTTGCGTTTCAGCAACGGGGCTGGGGAAGGTGTACAGCGCGTTGTCGTAGTAGTGATAGTTGCTGAAGGTAATGAGGCTTTCGTGGCGGCTGCGGTAGTGCCACTGCAGACGCATCGCGGGGATCTGCGACGCGACACACTCATCGAGCACGCTCTCCAGCTCCTCGAAGTCGTCTTCATCCTCGACGGCTTCGTCGCTCATTTTGGTGAAGAAGTTGGTGGGCGGAAGCTGGCGCGAGTCGCCGACGACGATGACCTCACTGCCCCGGGCGATGGCGCCCACGGCGTCCCACACGGGAATCTGCGACGCCTCATCGAAGACGACGATGTCGAACGGCGGGAAATCGGCATCGAGGTACTGCGCCACCGACAGCGGACTCATGAGCAGGCAGGGCTTGAGTCGCGGCAGCAGGTGCGGCAGCTTCTCCAGCAGCTTGCGCACGGGCATGTGACGCCGCTGCAGCGAGAGCTGACGCTTGAGAATACCCATTTCAGAGTTGGCGGATGGCTCGCCGAACACCTGCGGCACCTGAGCGGCGAGACGGGCGGCGACGGCCTGCTTGGTCAGCTCGAGGTAGTCGCGATCCAGTTGGCGGAAGCGTTCGATGCGCTGCTGATGCTCGGCACTGTTGAACTGGCGCAGGACATCGATGCTGTCGCAGGTGGCGTTGAACCATTGGCGCAGCAGGGTGTGTTCAACGGCATCGCGGAACTCGCGCGGCTGCAGGTCGCCACGCTCGTAAGCATCGACCAGCGGCGAGAGGTTGGCCTGCACCGCTTCGTGGCGAACACGCCGCCAGAAGATCCAATCGTTGAGTTGGGTGATGTGATCGCGCCACGCGGTGAGGGATTGCGCGATTTGGCCGAGCGTGTCGGGGGCATCGGGCGGGGCAAAGGCGATGTCGCGGTCGACGTCGA
>CAZEFM010000175.1:0-2655 GCA_964511575.1 uncultured Phycisphaeraceae bacterium
TGAGGAACTGCTCGAACTGATCGGTCGCACGGATCCCTGGGAGCCGACGGGTGATGATGCTCCGGTGGCACGCGTCGATGTATTTGAGCCGTTTCCCGTTGAGGCGTTGCCTGAGCCGGTGAGCGACTTCGTGCGTGACGGCGCGAACGCCATCGGCTGCGATCCCGCCTACGTTGCGCTGCCGACTCTGGCGGCGCTGGCGTCGGCCATCGGCAATACGAGGCGTATCAGGCTGAAGAGCAACTGGTGTGAACCGTCGATCCTCTGGGCGGGCATCGTCGGTGACAGCGGCACCCTGAAAACGCCGGGCTTCAAACTGTCGATGCAATTCGTGCGTGAACGCCAGGCAGTGGCGTTGAAAGAACACGCTGAAGCGATGGCACTGCACGATCGCGAGCTTGCCCAGTACGAGCGCGCCATGGCGGCATGGAAGCGCTCAAAAAATAGTGACGAGCCGCCGGTCAAACCCGAAGCGCCACAAGCGCGGCGTTTTGTGGTCAGCGATACGACGGTGGAAGCACTCGCGCCGATTCTGCGGGGCAATCCGCGCGGCGTTCTTCTTGCGCGGGATGAACTGGCGGGATGGATCGCTGGTTTCGATCGTTACGCCGGGAGGGGCGGGGCTGACGCGGCGCATTGGCTTTCGATGCACAATGCCGAGAGTGTCGTCGTGGACCGCAAGACCGGTCTTCCCCGCACGATCTATATTCCACGTGCCTCAGTCAGCATTGCGGGCGGGATTCAGCCTGGCATTCTCAAGCGGGTGATCGGTGAGGAGCACCGGGAAAGTGGATTGCTGGCACGGCTGCTGCTGGCGATGCCGCCGCGCCGACCGAAGCGATGGACCGAGGCGACCATCCCGCCCCATGTCGAGGCGGCGATGGCGAACCTGTTCGATCGCCTCTTCGCATTGCAACCAACGTTGGATTCCAATGGCGATCCGCAGCCGATAGACCTGCCGCTCACCCCGACAGGTAAATCCGTGTGGATCGCGTTCTACAACGAGCATGCCGAGGAGCAGGCCGCGCTTACCGGAGACCTGGCGGCGGCATGGTCCAAACTGGAGGGTGGGGCTGCACGGCTGGCTTTGGTGGTGCACTGCGCGCGGGCCGCGGTGGGCGATTGTGCGTCGGATGCGATCGATGAAAAGAGCGTTGCCTCGGGCGTGACGCTCGCCCGCTGGTTCGCGCGCGAAGCGAGGCGGGTGTACGGCGTGCTCAGTGAAGGCGAACAGGACGCTCATCGCCGGCGGCTCGTGGAGTTGATCGAACGCAAAGGCGGCAGCATCAGCGCGCGGGAACTGGTCCACGCCGATCGGCGACGGTTCGCGAAGGTCGACGATGCCGAGGCTGCGCTGCAATCCCTGGTCGACGCCCGCCTGGGCGAGTGGGAACAACCCCCGCAACTGGGGCGCGGACGCCCATCCGGCCGACGACTGGTGCTTCGCAACCGTGACAACGTAACCGCACGCCCAAACGTCTCCAACGAAAACAACGACAACGAAAGCCCACCTGTCGATAGCGCCAGCCCGAATAACGTTGTCGTTGTAAGTGTTGACGCTCAGCAGACGCGCAGTTGCGATGTCCCGTCCAGCCAACGTTTCGATCCGCACGATTCGGAGGTGATCGGATGACGGCTGAGGCGATTGTGTTCATGCTGCGTGCCTGGCCAACGCCCGTTCATCTTTGGGTGGATGAGGCGGGACAGTTGCGTGCGTCGCCCGCGGGTGTGCTGACCGAAGCCGCTCGCCGGGTATTGGCCATGAACAAGCCCGCGCTGGTGCGCTACCTGCGAGCGGAAGAAAACCAACGCCGGCAACCTCCGATGGAGGCGCGCTCACGGTGATGGAAATTGTGCTTGTGCCCGATCGCCTTGCGTAGTAAACTTACGACCATGACACGACCAATCACCGAGCAATTCAAAGCAGCGATCGCCAAGGCCGAGCGGCGGGGCATGACCCGTTACGCCATCGGCAAGCTGTCGGGCCTAGGGCGGGGCAACCTTGGCCGCTACTGTTCCGGCGAGATTGTTCCCAAACTCGACACGGCCGAGAAGATCATCAAGGCAATCGGCGGTCGCATTGTGATCGAATTGGATGAACCAGGACGCGGAGGCTCATGATGGCAAGTATCTCCACCCACGCGGGAAACCGGACGATCTATGTCGTCGGACCTGACCGCCGGCGGCGACCGATTCGTCTGGGCAAGTGCTCGCTGAAGCAGGCGCAGACGGTGCGCGGCTATGTTGAGGATTTGGCGCGGGCTGCCACGACAGGCAGCGCGTTCAGTGACAAGACTGCCTCGTGGCTCGCGGCGATCGGCGATGATCTTCGCGATAAGCTTGCCCGTGCGGGTCTGATCGCCCGGCGGGACGCCACGACAATCGGTGAGCTGCTCGATAAGTACTTCGCACGCCGGCAAAGCAGCATCAAGCCGGCGACGAAAACTCGCATGGAGCAGGCCAAACGGTTCCTTGTGGAGCATATGGGTGAGGCCAAGCGGCTGCGAGACGTGACGCGCGGGGATGCGGAGGACTTCCGCAACTGGCTGCTGACCACCAAGGGACTGGCAGAGGCGACCACGCGGCGAACGTGCGGCTACGCATCGGCGTGGTTCAACTACGCGGTGAAGCACGACCTGGTGCGGTCCAATCCGT
>CAZEFM010000176.1:0-2600 GCA_964511575.1 uncultured Phycisphaeraceae bacterium
GGATGCGGTAGTAGTAGGTCCAGGGCTGACGATTGGGCAGAAGCACGTTGTTGCCAGAGCCGTCATGGACCTGGGTGAGTTCGACCTGCGACTGCAACAGCTTCAACGCATACGCCGCCTGTCGCACCCCTTCTTCCTCGGCGATGGCGAGGACCTTGTGCTTGAGGTCCTTCTCGCCCAGGTAGAACAGCGGTTGCCCGGTCATCGCCGAGTAGTGCACCCGCTGGCCGTCCGGCAGCAGCGACAGCAGCGCGTCCATGAGGGTCGATTTGCCGGCCGCGGACGTGCTCTGGATCAGCACCGCCAGCGGCCGGTCCAGCAGCCGCGACACCATCGCCAGATAGCCGACAAGGGCATTGACCCCTTCGCCGATCACGCCCACCGCCTCCACGTCGCGCACGATCCGCTCGGCAAGCCCCGGATCGCGCAGCAGCGCCAGCCCCGCAGCTTCCGCCTCCGGCGTCAGCGCCGGCTCCGCCGCCGCCTCGTCCGGCGCCAGCGCGCCCCGGATCGCCGCGTCCTGCACCGGCTCCAGCGCCAGCACCAGCGCCGACAGGTCCGCCGCGATGATCGCCTCCGTCGTCCCCAACTCCTGCGCCGCCGCACGGGCGAAGGCATTGCGGCCCCGCGCCTGGTACAGGTCCAGCGTGTCCAGGTGCAGGCGATCGCCCATCGACAGCCGCAGCGTCACCTTGAGCGACTCCGCCGACAGGCAACGCGCCAGGCCCCGCACCCGGTAGTGCCGCGGGCCACGCTCGAACCGGGCTTCGTCCGCGTTCACCACCTCCAGCGAAGGGCTGGCAGGGGGGGACCGGCGACAACGACGTCGACACCGCCGGCGAAGGATCGGGGGATTGCGGCATGGGCGGGCCTCCGGCCAAAAATCTGTCAAGCAGAACAGTTCATTCCGATAGTATCCGTTTTTGTAGTATCGTCAGCCCCAATAGCAAACGCACGGATACGGTATGGCTCACCTCCACACGCCCACCCCTCCCGCCGTGGCCATCAGCGACGACGAACGCGCCTTCTTCATCTAGCTCGGCGCCCGCATCCACCGCCTGCGCAAGGATCAGGGCATCACCCAGGTCCAGCTGGCCGAGCAGCTCGGCGTCTCGCAGCAGACCGTCACCGCCTACGAGAGCGGCAGGCGCCGCGTGCCGATCTCGCACCTGCCGCGCCTGGCGGCGCTATTGGGCGCGAGCATCGAGTAACTGATCGGCGAGGAACCCCGGCCCGGCAAGCGCGGGCCGGTGCCGAAGCTGCAACGGCAGCTGGAGCGCGTGGCGCAACTGCCGCGCACCAAGCAACGCCTCGTCAGCGAAGTCCTCGACTCGCTGCTCGCACAGGCCGGACGCTAGGCGCGATCACAACGCCAACAACGACAAGGCCCGCATCCGCGGGCTTGTCATATGTGCCGAGTCTTGACTCGCTCTACGCGGGCTACCGCTTATTACGCCGCATCATCTAGTTCGTGCCGCAACGCGCCCTCTTCAACATCCAAGACGCCCCTTTCCTGTTCTTCAACAATGTAGTCCAAGAACGGCTGGATCGACTTAGATGCCGGAACTTCAACTGCAATCAGGCCTACGTGCTGGTTGTATTCTGAACGACACCCCAGCGCCTTGATGGCTGCACGCACTTTTTCACTGGCCGATGGGTCGGCAGGGATAATCCTAAAAGTGGATGCACCGGAAGGCTTGATCAATCGATCAAAAAATAGCTCGTCACCTTCGTGTCTCACCGAGACTTCATCCCCAGCGCTTATCCCCATGACGAAGAACGGAATGTTGTCGATTAGATAGTTTCCACTGGGAAGCGGCGTAGCCCACAAACGCTCGTAGTCATATGGCGGGTAACCGTCTTCATCGCGTTCCAGACGGAAGACAATTTTCTGATGGCTCGTCACTTCATTCACCGCTTTGGTTCATCGCGTGGATGTGGCTTTGGTGTATCAGAGAACTTGCCGTTGCATTCGCGGCAAGCATGAGCTGCGTTATCAGGCGAGTTATCTCCCCCGCGAGAGCGAGGTACAACGTGGTCTGTAACACCCTCGTTCTTCGGTGGAGTAACGCCACGCTCGGACTTTTGAGCCTGCACGGTGTCAGTACCGCAATACTCACACTTGCGTCCAGCACGATCCGCTGCAAATTGCTTCGTTGAGCGAGAGAACCTTCCGCCAGGCGTGTATTTGCCTTTGGTTACAGCCCCCACCATCGCATTAGCAGCTGCGCCGGCAACCGCTGCGCCCGAGTAGTCGCCACTATCGACGAACTCGCCTACCGCCAGCCCCATCGCAGCGCCTTGCTCTGCGATGCTGCCTTCCGTTGTCGCTGCCGCCTCGCCACCCGCCCAGATGCGAAGCTTCTCCGGGTCGTTTCGCAGCATGTACGCGACCGCTGCACCATAGGCGCGATCCGCGGATTGCCGTCCGTCAGGGTCAGTAAAACGATAGGGATTGTTGTTGGCGTATCGATAGCTATGGAACTGCCCTATCGGATTGCTGTACGCCGTCACCGGATCAACGCTGAGGAACAGTCCGAGCTGTGGATCGTAATACCGCTGTTGCATGTACACCAGCCCCGTCCCCACATCGCGGTAGT
>CAZEFM010000177.1:0-2595 GCA_964511575.1 uncultured Phycisphaeraceae bacterium
TGCATCAGCGCCCGGGCGATCGCCACACGCTGCTGCTCGCCGCCGCTGAGTCGCCCCACCGGCCAGTGGATCCGCCCCGCCAGCCCCACGCGCTCCAGCAGCTTCACCGCCTTGATGCGCTCGTGCTCCGGGAAGCGGAACATCGTCTGGGCGAGGCTCAGCCGACCCAGCGCGCCGTGCAGCACGTTCTGCAATGCGGTGCGATGCTTCACCAGCCGCAGATCCTGATGGATCGTGGCGATACGCTGCTCGACATCGACCGTACCGCTCGAAGGCGTCAACCGACCCGACAGGCAGCCCAGCAGCGTCGACTTGCCGCTGCCCGACGCCCCCAGCACGGCGATGTGCTGCCCGCGCGGAACCTCCAGCGTCAACTCGCACAGCGCCGCCACCTCATCGCTTCGCCCCGCCACCGGATACGACTTGCACAACCCCGAGATCCGAATCGCGCAAGGCGACACCTCGGCCGGCTCAGGCGGCGCAATCGGAGGCGGCTGCAAAGGAGATTGAACGGGCATGGTGGGTTTGAGAGGGCCAAGGGCCAGGGGCCAGAGGCCAGCGGGTCTCGGTACGGTGGGTTCACAATGATACAGGCGGAGGGTGCGAAGCAAGCCACACGGCTGAAGCTGCTTCGGTTCTCACCCTTGGCCCCTGGCCCTCGGCCCTTGGCCCTCTCCTCGCCTCACTTCACAAATTCATCCACAGGCCGACCAATGTACTGCATTGCTTCCACCGTTGCTTTGACGTGCTCGTCGCCGTCGACTTCGGTGAGGCGGCTGGCGCCGTACACGTCCGCCAGAAGCTCGGGGTGCTCGCTGCTGACCTTCAAAAGAGCGGCCTTGATCTTCGCCTTCAGCTCGCTGCTCAGTTCGCCCCGCACCGCCACCACGTGCGTCGGCACGGCAGGCGTCCGAGCCACCACCTTCAGCTTAGCGCGGTCCTCGGCGGGAAGATACACATCCGCCCGAGGACCCTCCATCGTGTAAAAGCTCACGGCACACACATCGGCCCGGCCGTCCATCACCTGCTGCAGTGCCTGAGTGTATCCCCCGCCGAACGACACGCCGGCAAACTTCGTGGACGCATCCTCGCCCGGCTGAAGCAGCCCTTCCTGCACCAGACGACGCATCGCCATGAGGTAACCCGAAGTGCTCGTGGGGCTTGTGAACGCGAAACGCAGCTTCGACGCGTTGGCGACGATGTCCTCGATGCTGTTGATGTCGCTGTCCGCCCGGACAACGAAGATCGAATCGTAGTTGGTGCGTTCCACGCCGTTGACGTCCGGCCGCACCTCGGCGAGCGCGATCTCCGCCCCGCCGTCACGCTTGGCGAGCAGGAACGCCAGCGAGTCGAAGTAGGCGACGTCGGCGGTGTCGCTGACCATCGCCTGCACGATCACGCCGTAGCTCATGGGCACCTGTGCCTTGACGGGGATGCCGATCTCCTCGGAGAGGATGGCGGCGAGTTTGTCGGCGTCGGCCTGGATCTCGGTGGGGTTCTTCTGCTTGGCGAAGGCGAAGACCAGTTCGGTCGGGTCGTTCTGGTTGGCGACCGTCCGCGCGCCTTCGGTCGCTTCACCGCCGGTGTTATCGCAGGCGGCAAGACCGAGTGCTGCCGTTGTCATCGCCGCGGCGAGCGTGAACGACGTGATTCGTTCGAACATGTCAATTCCTTTCAATGGACAGTGAGCAGAAAAACCCTCCGGCGGCTGATGATATTGAGACTGGGTTGCAGGTGCAAGGGTTGAAGTGAACAGACGACCACGGAGACAACAGGAGAAGCCGTTGCACGCAATGTTGGCGGGTCGTTCAGAACTCAAATTTGAGGGCGATCAAACGAACATGTCCCGGGACAGACCGGCTGGATTGGATCATGTCACCCCCCCTCCCCCCTCGACGTCAGACAAATTGTTGCAACCGACTGTATTTGTACGTGTTACATCAAAATTTCCCGATGTCACCCCCACGACAAACACGACATTCTGGACAGGGCGATGGGCCCAGGGCCGAGGGGGAATTGGTGAGTGATGCGTGGTGAGTGTTGGTTTCGTCATCGCTCCACGCTCCACGCTCCTCGCTCCACGCTCTTCGCTCTTCGCTCTTCGAGGCGATACAAGAAATAGCATGCCCCACCGGCACACGGTTGGGGCACTACCATATTTTATCCTAACATATGGCGCGGACAAGCCGATGCGCGGTGTTCGTGTTTCCGGCGGCTCAGCCGGTTTTGAGCAGCGTGGAGTCGCGCAGGCCGAGCGAGCGGTAGATTTCCTGCGTGGCATCGGAGCGGTTGAGCGTGTAGAAGTGCAGGCCCTTGACCTGATGGTCCAGCAGGTCGCGGCACTGCTCGGTCGCCCAGTGGATGCCGACGCGCGTCACGGCTTCGGTGTCGTCCTCCTCGCAGCGTGCCAGGGCGCGCAGCAGCGCGGCGGGGAACCGCACTCCGGCGGCGAGTTCGGCCATGCGACGCATGCCCTTGAGCGAGGTCACCGGCATGATGCCCGCAATGATCGGCACATGGATGCCCGCCAACTCGCATCGCTCGCGGAAGTCGTAGAAGTCGCGGTTGTCGAAGAAAAGCTGGGTGCAGATGTAA
>CAZEFM010000178.1:0-2564 GCA_964511575.1 uncultured Phycisphaeraceae bacterium
ATCGACCTGATGCGCGCAGCATTACCTGAACGATGGAGCTAAGCATGTCGGAAGTTGTCGGCCGAACGACCCCGTCACCCCTGCTGATTGACGCTTCTCAGATTGCGGTCATGCTCAGTTGCAGTCCCCGCCACGTGCACCGCATGATCGACGCCGGCCACATCCCACCGCCGCTTCGCCTTGGCGGGCTCAAGCGCTGGCACCGTGCTGCAATCGAGCAATGGATTGCGGAGGGTTGCCCATCTGTCAAACGGCGGAGAACAGGCTGAAATCCAGCGTGTTTTGAGCTTGATGTTCTCCGCGAAAGACCCCTCACTGTGTCGCACGACGGGCGCACTGCCCCGACCAGTGACGAGGTATGTAGATGGCAACGATTTACCGCAAGACGTACACGCAGCCGCTGCCCAAGCGCTACGAGATCGTCGAGCGCAACGGCAGGAAGATGGTGAAGTGGTCTGACCGGCGCGGTCGGACACATTACGACGAAATCACGATCGGCCGACTGGGGCAGGTCAAGATCGTTCGGGAGAGTCCGACATGGATCGCCCGCTATCGCGACGCGGATGGAATAGAACGGTTCGAGTCGACCAACTGCACGGACGAGCAGGCGGCGCGCCATGTTCTCGCGGAGATTCTGCGACGGGTCGAACACATCAAGGCCGGTATTCTCACGGCCGAGCAGCATCGCCAGGCTGAGCTCGCCAATCACCGCATGTCTCAGCACATTGAGGTGTATCTCGAACACCTCAAAGCCAAGACGCTGCGTGGCAAGAAGATCTCCAGGCATCATCACCGCAACGTCAAGCACCAACTCGAGCGGATGGTGTCCGAGTGCAGCTTTCGTCGGCTGAGCGACATCACGCGCGAAGCGATGGAGCGGTGGATGAACGCGCGCGAGGCCGAGGGCATGTCCGGCCGCACGCGGAACACCTACCGCGCCGCGATCGTCGCGTTCTGCAACTGGTGCGTTGATTCCGGACGCCTGCCGGCGAACCCGTTGGCGAAGTTGCACAAGGCTGACGAGCGATCGGATATTCGCCGTGCCCGTCGCGCACTCACCGAGGATGAGATCGCCCGCTTGCTCCGGGCGGCACGGCTGCGACCGGTCGCCGAGTTCGGCCGCGAGTCAGTCCGCAAGCCTGAGCACGAGAAACGCGGCCGCAGCACGTGGACAAAAGCGGAACTGACCTTCGACACACTCGATGCGGCCTATGCCCGCGGCCTGGCCCATTTCGCGAAGCGCCCCGCCCAACTCAAACGGCAACAGTTCCTCGGCGCACAGCGGGCGTTGATGTACCGCATGATGATCTGCACCGGTCTGCGGAAAGGCGAACTCGCAAGCATCAGCGTGGGGCAGGTGCATCTTGATGAACGATATCCCTGCGTTGAGTTGCTCGCCAAGGACGAGAAGGCTGGTCGCGGCGCCATGATCCCGTTGCGCGCCGATCTGGTCGCCGAGTTGCGAAGTTACATGCGCATGCTTAGCGAAAGCCGTGGCAAAAAGCAGCTCGCGCCGAACACCAGGCTCTTCCCCATGCCCGCCGACATGATCCGCATCTTCGACCGCGACCTCGCCGCCGCCGGCATCCCCAAACGCGACGCCCGTAATCGCGTTGTCGACCTCCACGCCCTCCGCCACACCTTCGGCACCCACCTCGCCCGCGCCGGCGTCTCCCCCCGCATCGCCATGGCCGCCATGCGCCACAGCACGATCGAACTGACGATGAACGTCTACACCGACCCGGCGCTGCTGGACGTCGCGGGCGCGGTGGAGAAGCTGCCGCAGTTCGGAGCGTGTGCAAGCGATGCGACGGCATCACCCGTGGCTATCAGACAGAACTGTATGTGACTACCGCCAGCTGAGTATCGTCAAATCCTGTGGACGCCGCCTGATTCAGAGGTCATCCACAGGATTTGACGATAGCTCAGCTGGCTGCTAATCAGGTATTTCACGTGGGCGTTTATCTCGGCAGACGGATAATGGTGGCTATGAAGGTGTTCTGGCCGAATTAGCGGTCGGCTATATCGATATCATCATTGCCGAAATGGCCGCTTAATAGCAGCGCTGCTAATGCAACGAAAGGGAAAGACGTGGCATCAAAAACCGAGTCTATCATGTCCCTGCTGAACCAGATCCGTAATGACCAGCAACTCGTCCTGCCGGATATACAGCGAGATTTCGTCTGGACCACGGATCAAATCAGGCTGCTCATGGACTCAGTCATGCGTGAGTATCCCTTCGGGTCGTTGTTATTCTGGCAAACACGATTTCTGGAGGTACCGTACCGCGAGTTCGTAACCGATTATGAACCGGGTCTGACATTCGTCCCGAAGACGAAGGCGCAAGGTCAGCCCCTACGCATGGTTCTGGATGGGCAGCAGAGACTTCAGTCGTTGTACCTCGCTGTCTACGGGACTTACGGCCGAAAGAGATTGTACTTCAATATTACTAGCGGTCCGGGAGCGAAACCTGATCCTGATACGTCTGAGGATGGACTTGGCGGACTATACCGCTTTGAATTCTGGAATGAGGACGACAGCAACAGGCCGAAGCGGCTGATCCC
>CAZEFM010000179.1:0-2544 GCA_964511575.1 uncultured Phycisphaeraceae bacterium
GCCCACGAGAAGCCGTTTGGCGTGCCAGTGGAACAGCACATTGAGACAACGAACCACTGGTATCTGCAGGCGACTGCGGCGGCGTGGAACGGAGACGAGCTGCTTGCACCGCCTGATGTGAACTATGGGCCCGTCGATACACAACTCCCGCCGAAGATCAACTTCTCGTTCAGCCCGCCAATCCCCCAGAACCTCAGCGTCATCCAAAGCGGCACACGCCCCGCAATAGTGCTCGACCATGCAAGCGATGTGCTGCTGCGTGAAGTGGCGATCGAAAACGGCAGCCGGTGGGCGTTGAAGATCAACAACGGCCAACACGCTGACCGCGTGGCGGTGCGAAACCTTCGCGGTTCTGGACTGACCGAATACTGCATCTATCTCGGCGGTGCCCGCAACTGGACGTTCGCCGGCATCGATCTCGATCGCGCTGACAATGCGAAAGAGCATGGACTTCGCATTGCGGGCAGCGAGAACATCGTGGTCGTTCCCGACGATGCAGGTCGGCGCAACTATCTTGGCGGCGCGTCGAAATCGATCGTCTGGATTGTCGGCTGCAACAACCTGCATTTTGAGTGTGTTGACCTTGGCCGCGCGGAGAAGCCGGTTGGTGCAATCCGCCTCGGCGCTCGCCCGGATATTGTCGATGCCAATAGCGCAACCCTGCGCATCGGCGATCGGCAAGGCGGCGTGATTCGCGACGATGGCCAGTGGATTCAGCCCCCGCCGAAGTCAACGAATCTCACACTGCGGGACGTCAGACACTGGCATAACGGCAACGACAACCACGCACTCTGCGTCTGGCCGGGGCCGGAATCGTTCGTGATCGAGGACTACCACGTTTGGACCAAGGCGGGCCGAGCGATCCACTTCGATTCGCGATGGAGCGGCCGGGCTGTACTGCGCAACATCACGATCAACGGCGAACCGCTCGACTGGAAGCACATTGACACCGGCGGTCGCCCGCTCGATGAATTGCAGGCGCGGGTGACGATTGAACACAGCCCGGCTGAAGTCGTGGAGGGCCAGCAATGAACTCACGAGCCAAGGGCAAGCGTGGCGAACTCGCGGCGTGTGCCTACCTGCGAAGTCTCGGATTCGACGCACAACGCGGCGCGAGGAACGGCGTGAAGGGCGGCAAGGACATTATGAGCGTCGAATTGTCCGGCGTTCACATTGAAGTCAAGTGCCGTGAATCAATCGACCTTGGAAGGAAGGAACTCGACAAGGCGATGAAGCAAGCGCGCGAAGATGCCGGAACCGAATCGCGCCAAGTTCAATACGAAAACGGCGAGTACGCGCGGGAATATGACGAGTTGCCGCGCCCGTACGCTGTCCTATGGAAACCCAACCGTAAACCGTGGCGACTGACGTTCGTTGCCGAGCGTCCGCCGATAATGGTAACCGCGTGCGGCGACGGCCCGATCAAGCAGGCTTTGATATGGCTCAAGGGTCGCATGTGATGTAAGATACCAACGCAAGGATGCGACATGGCCGATACGGAACCAGCCGAACAAGCCAGAATCAAACTCGCGGTCGTTTTGAGCGACCTTCATTGCGGTTCAATCTTCGGGCTTTGCCCGCCGGAAGTGCCGCTGGATGAACGCAACACCTACCGCGCCGGGCCGTTCCAACAATGGCTTTGGGACATGTGGCAGGAAGTCACAACCCAATGGCTGCCGAACGTCATCGGCGATGACCCGTTTGTTGTCATAGTCAACGGGGACGCGATCGAAGGCGTGCATCATGGCACAACGCAGATCGTAAGCCCTGAACCGCGCGTTCACCGTGACATTGCACGAGACTGTCTCAAGCCGCTGGCCGAGACGTGCGAGCACCTATTCATCGTCAAAGGCACACGCTCGCACGTCGGGACCATGACGGAAGAATCAATAGGCGTTGAACTTGGGGCGGAGCGAGACTGTTATACCGGGCGCGAAGCGTGGTGGCGGCTGAAGCTGAGCATCAACAACACATCGTGCCGGTTTACGCACCATATCGGGTCGGCGTTGCGAAGTTACCTTGAGGCCAGTCAGTTGAGCATCATGCTCAACGAGGAACAGATCGCGGCGGCAAGGGCGAACCGGCCATTGCCGCGTGTGGTCGGCAGGGCGCACCGGCACAGATACGGCGAATACAAAAATGCCGACGGCTTGTGCTTTGTCACGCCCGCATGGCAGGGGGCAACCGAATACGTCCACAAGGTCGTAACTACCGCCGAGGAGGCGCAGGTCGGTCTTGTGGTGCTGGACTGGCGGAATGCTTCTGCGGATTCGATTCCGGCAACCCATGCGTGGGTGAAGCGCCAACCGCCAATGAAGGAGTTTTCATTATGACCGAGCAGGATTTGTTGACTGAACTCGAGCGCGTCATGGGAGCCGCTGGCGACGAGAACAATGGCTGCCTGACCCTTCGGGAAATATGCAAAGCGTGCGAAAAGGGCGAGTGGTCTGTTCGCCGGGCATTGCAGATGCTTAATGATGAAGGCAAGCTGGAAGTCATCCATCTGATGAGAAAGAATATTTCCGGTCGCTGGTTTCAGCTTCC
>CAZEFM010000180.1:0-2498 GCA_964511575.1 uncultured Phycisphaeraceae bacterium
GACCACCGCAAGTTCCGCGACCGCAACTGGCTGATCTACGGCCTGAAGAAGAACGAGATCATCCGCCCCATGGCGCAGGAGCTTGGCCTGTCCATCCGCCAGTTCGCCACCAGGTGGCTCGCCAGTTGGCCGACGCTGGTGTCGATCGAGCCGAACCTGCTCTACCTCAAGGATGTGGAGGAGTTCGCCGCCGCGTGTGAAGGCGATGGCCTGCCGCAGGAAATCTTCGACAAGGTGCAGGCGCTGTACGAGGATGACTTCGGCCTGGGCGAAGGCGCTCACCCGTGCGACATGAAGAGCAGCGTCACCGAAAGCGGCGCGATCCGCAGCGCCTACGAAAAGCCGCAGCTCGACAAGTACGCCACGGCCTGAACTCACCCGAAAACATGCGTCAATAAATAAAGCCCGGGGATCACCATCCCCGGGCTTTCACATTGGCACGAGTCCGTTTTTCGAACGCTCAGTCCCGCCGACGCAGGCGCTTCGCGCCCAGGCCGCCCAGCAGCATGATCCCGCCCCACGCCGCCGCCGGCAGCGGAGCGATCGGCGCACCGATGCCCGTTTCGTCATCGAAGCGGAACACCGCGTACACCTTCTCCCATTCCTTGGCAAGGCCCTTGACGGTGATGGTGTCGGTGTAGTCCTGCCCGTCCTTGAAGCCGAGAATTTCCAGTTCGCCCTCCACGCCGTTCACATTGAACGAGTAGATCATCTGCCCGGTGAGGGTGATCGTGTCCTGGAAGAAGACGATAAACCAGCCACCATCATCGGCATCGGCACCGATGTTCAGCTCCATCGGGTTGGGGCTCATCCCGCCGGGACTGGTCAGCGTCACCGTGGTGTTGATGTTCGCCGTCGCATCGCCCAGGCCCAGGATGTTCCAGTACCCCAGCTTGAAAAGCTGGAACGGCTGATCGGCTTCGACGCTGAACGCCGGCCCATCCTGCAGGAAGAACTTGCCCGACAGAGCGATGTCCCACTCCTGGCCATACAAAAACCCGCCTGCGCCGAACTGCGAGTTCGACTCCCCCTCGAAAACCGTCGCCGCCATCGCCGGCGTTCCCCCCGCCAGTCCGCTCAGTGCCAAACCAAGCACAGCCAAGCGCGTGAATCGCTTCATCATCCGTCGTACTCCATCCCAAAGGTTCACGATGCCAAACAGCCGCCGAGGTTGGTCACGTAACCATTCCCCTCCCGTTTCCCCGGTTCGGCCGTCTTGCACGGCCATGGCGACTGCTCGGGCACAAAGGTACTTGATCAGCGTCCTCTCACCATAAGGGCTTTTTCGCCATCTGCCGTAAAAAAACCTTAGGGGATTCCCGTAGAACCGGCCGTGCGCCCCAACGCGCCCGTGCGCCGCGACGCTCGGCCGGTAAACTGTTCAGCATGGCGAACGACGACACCGCGGGGGTACCGCCCATGACCATCTCGCAACAGGACGCTCAGGAAATCGCCCGCACGGCCGATACAGCCACCCCGCAGACCGATCTGGAGCCGTTCGATCGTCTGCCCGCCGTCGGCTCCATCGAGGTCGACCGCTTCTGCGAGGGCTGCTTCTACAACCTGCACGGCCAGGTGGTGCGACGCGACCCACGCACCATGCTGCCCCTGGCGCGATGCCCCGAGTGCGGCCGATTCGCCTGCGCCACCGACCTGTCCAACGCCGGCCGACTCTGGCTCCACCGCATCTCCACGTGGCTGGTCGGCAACTGGCTCATGCTCTTGCTCCTGATGGTGCTCGGCTACGGCTTCTTCCAGTGGCTCAACGGCATCGTGCTGCTGGAAGAGATGCACATGTACATGCGCGGGAACTATGGCTGGTACCGTGAGCCAGCGCATGCCGAATACCGGCGATTGACGACGCTGTTGATCTGCGGATCGGTGGCGATGGCACTGGGGGCGGGCTTCACCGGACTTTTCACGGTGGTCGTCCCGCACTGGAAGCGCGGCGGCGCTTACGCCTTCGGCTTTACCGTGCTGACGTTACTGGCGATGGGGGTTTGTGCAACCATTTGGCACGTATTCAATTATGACGGTTACCGAGGGTCGTGGGCCGTGCAGCAGTTGCTCGCGCAGACCGGTGCCGCCATCGTCGGCGTCCTTGTGGGGGCCTTCATCGGCAGGCCCGTCGCCCGGCTGCTGGTCCGGCTGCTCCTGCCCAAAAAACTCCGCGGCCCAATGGGCTATCTCTGGACCGCCGACAACCTCCCCCGCCCCGCGACGAAGTAACGGGGCGGACGGAGGCCGGACGACAGCGATCAGATGCCGGAACGCTCGCCGTCAGAGTATTGATTTTAGCATTTTAGACGGGTAAAATTCGTTTGTCTGGCACGCCCCACAAAAAGGCGTGCAAATGTCGCCTTTTGTCACCCCCGAGCAGAGATCGAAGGCCTGAAAGCCAGAGGACCGAGGACAGCGATCGGATGCCGGAACGCAGTAACAACCCGTCCCGTCCGCATTTAGATCAAATCCGCAATCCGAAATCCGCCATCCGCAAT
>CAZEFM010000181.1:0-2441 GCA_964511575.1 uncultured Phycisphaeraceae bacterium
GACTGGGTGGTGACCGCAAACCCTTGCCAGAACTGGCGTAGAAAGCGAAAACGCCACCGAGGTCTCTCGGCGGCGTTCTGCGTGAACCGTGGGGCCGGTGCGTTTTGCAACGGCGGTTTCAATAGTGTGTGCGCAACATAAGTCAGGGGAATATGTTGCATGCCAGAATTTCCGCATTACCGCGCCCCAGCATGCGGTCTCCTGTGTCTCTGACACGGCCGGATTTATGGCACTTGCCATCTTCGTAGCGACGCCGCTGAATGTGGCTCGCGGATTGCGCTGACCTGTGGTTGGGTCTACCGCGATGGCTACGAGATGGAGAAAGTCATGCCTATCGATCCTGACAAGATGACGGAAGAAGAACAGTTCCGCGAGGTATCAAGGATTCTCGCGATCGGACTGCTGCGCTTGCACAAGGACAACAAACTCAAACGGGCAGCGCAAACGGCGAAAGCGAAGCGCGCTGCCGACCGGAACCCCACGCCCAGCGCAGATTCGAATGATCCAGCAACGCAATAGCATCCTCGCGCTGGCAGGCGGAAATATATTCCGGGTCGTCCTGTTGTGACGTAGAATCGGCGGTAGCGTGCTGGGCTGACAACTCGAAGCGCTGTTGCCGCGATTCGAGTCGCGGTGGCTGGCGCGGAACGGTTGGCGGACAGCGTGGCGAAGTGGCGACGGAACCTGACGACGGTGCGTTAGCTCGCGTCGGTCCGGGGGCGGCGGAGCCGGCTGGCGCCCAGGCCGATCAGCAGTATCAGGCCGGCACCCGCGCTGGTGGGCAGGGGCACGACGGTGAACGTGGGATCGTAGACGTTGGTGAACGACCAGGAACGCAGGTCGTGGTTGTTGTAGGCTGTCCCGGTGCCGGCGGTAAACCCGGTGTAGGCGCTCAGACCGCTGTCGACAAGGTTCAAGGTCGCGCCGAGGTTGATCGAGTGGCTCAGCAGGGCGTCGGTGGGCCGTGTGCTGGTGAGGCTGAGGCGGACCTCGAGCAGTTCGGTGGCCCCATCGTAGTCGATCCAAGCGTACCAGATGTCGCCGTCGTTCAGGCGCGGGGTCGGGCCGACGGGCGCGGCGGCCACCGACTGAAGGCTCCCCCCGACGTTGATGCCCACGTGGTTGCCGTTGATGTCGCCTGGGTTCAGGAAGGTGTCGAACTCGATGCCGACGCTGGGGTTGATGTTGCCGTAGCCGATGCCTCCACCGTTGGCACCGACCGCATCGAGGTCGGTGTGTAGGATAAAGACCATCCCGTCGGCCCCGACCCCGTCGCTGTCGAACGATCCCCCCGGTGCGGAGAACTGGAAGCTGAAGAACGTGCTGAACGAGGCGTCGCCGGTGAGGACGACCGGATCCTTGAGGAACGCGCCGCCGGTCTGCCAAGTTTGCGCGGGCGTGAGGCGCACGACGTCGTGGCCATCGCTGGCGACGGCACCGGCTGCGCTGCCGTTGAGCTGCAGATGGGCCAAGTTGCCGCTGGAAAAATCGCTGAAGTGGAACGAATTGACGCTGGCAGCCTCGGCAAATCCGCAGGTGGCCGCCAGAATACCCATGCCGACAATGCTTGAAACCAAGTGCTTCACGGTGTTCCCCTCCAAGTCTGGGATCAACAGAAGTCCGCAAAATCAGAAAAGAAATATAGCACACTGGCAGAAAACGCCAAGTCTGCGCTGAACCAAGTGTGGCCAGAGGGGCGGCGGCACCTGCGGCGCAGCTGTGACCGCAACGGGCGGAGGTCCTTGGGTTACACTGCCAGGCTTATGCTCAAGGCGATCGTCTTTGATTTTGACGGCGTGCTGGTCGGTTCCGAGCCGCTGCACTACCCGGTGTCGCCGTGCGTGCCGGTTGCAGGTTTTGGCCACCATCCGAAGGGACAATCTTCAGTGAGGTCACGCGCTTTCCTGCGGAGGATGCAGCCACACGTGCCCTCGCCCTGACCTTTCATCGATGCCAGCATCGGGCCACAGGTATGAACATCGCCGTGCTTCCAGATCCCGTGGTTACCCGGGCACTGGCGGCAAATGTTCAGGCGGGCTTCGACCTGCTCGTCGGTGGCGCGATGAATGCCGAGGCTGGTCCTGGCGACGCTGCGGGTGGCGCGGGCGGCGCTGCCGATGAGGTTGACGAACTGGCGGGAGCGGGATGGCCGGGACTTCCGGGGCTTCGGGGGCTTCCGGGGTGGTGTGGTCTGCCAGCGTTGGCACAGATTGAGATACGCCTGCGGGTCGATCCAATAGTGGGCGTCGTCGACGCGCTGGACATGACGCAGCACATCATCCACGTAACCGGGCGGCCGTATCTTCGCCTGTTCGTGCAAAGCCTGGAGCGATCGTTGGAGCAGCGCCATCACGGGGCCTCCGGCAGATCCGAGAACGTCAGGTCAAAGCGATACCACGCCCCGACGTGATAGAGCGGGTCGTTGGTCGTGGCGCTGATGC
>CAZEFM010000182.1:0-2257 GCA_964511575.1 uncultured Phycisphaeraceae bacterium
CAGTGCTCGTGCGTCCATGCATGTGTCTGTCCTCGTGCCGCCGCTGCTAACGGGCAGGTTCTGCCTTTCTATATCTGCAGCAAATGAACAACTGTCGCATCACAACTCTGCGTTAACCGCCCGTATCACCGATCAGGAGAGGAATGGCGATCGGACTCTGAGTGCGTAGTACAACGCATCGGAGGAATGCAGGCCTCGGGCGGCACCGCGCAGCGCTGCGGCCCATGCAGCCGCCGAGAGCGCCACGCCACAGCCGGCGATAACGGCCCCTGCTGTCGGGCCAATCATGGATGTGGTGACCGCGGCGGTGATTGCGAGCGCGTTGAGCATCAACTGTCCAACACGCGTCTCCTACGACGCCTACGGCCGGGCGCGCCATCACCGCATGGCCGACCTCACCGGCGATGGCAGCGTCGATCAGAGCGACCGCGACGCCATGCGCGGCATCAACTGGAACAATTACGGTGTCGGCGATCTCAATCGCGACGGCATCGTTGATAGCGCCGATCTCGCGCTGCTCGACGCGGACTGGGGCCGCGGGCTTGGCGAAGGCCGCATATCCGCCACCGACAACATCGTCGGCTACGCCGGCTACATCTTCAACGCGGAGATGCACGGTCTAGGTCTCTACACAGTTCGGCATCGCAACTATTCTCCTGAGCGCGGTCGATGGAGGGTGCGCGACCCCTTCGGTTACATCGACGGAATGAACCTCTATCAGTAGTACGTGCTCAGCAACCCGTTGCGCTATCTCGATCCTATGGGGTTGTTCAGCGTTGAAGTCGCAATCGCAGGGGGTGGGACACTGGCAGGTGGAGGTGTGCTAGGGGGCGCAGCTGGTGCAGGCAGCGCTGCTGGCGCGGGTGGGTTGGGCACGGGCGCTGCTGTGACTGGCGGCGCTGCGGTGGCTGGCGGCGCAGTGGTTGCGGTTGGCGGGGCCGTCGTCGTCGTTGGTGGAGGATACTTGATTTACCTCGAGGCCTCGAATGCGATCGCTGCACGAGAACTCGCAAGGCCGCTGACTCGGGAGCGCATCGATGCGCTGCCGAGACCGGTGCCAAGGCCAGAGGTGAAGCGGAAGAATCGAGAGCTATGCGACGCAATGAAAGATGCGTGCCTGCTCACAAGCTTGGCTGATTGCGATCCGATCGGCGGCGGCCGCTATTATCTCTGTTGGCTCGATGCACCAATAACGCAGACAGGGGTGTTTTCCCCCCCATGGCCGGATGAACTCTATCCGGGAGCGACATGCCAATATTGGAGATTCCCGTCCGTACCTGAGTAGTGGGCCTCTGCCATGCCTCAAAATCAATCTGACCATCATGAAACGCTCGAGAGAGAAGTCATCCGCGAGCTTGACCGCGCCGAAAGAGTACACCAGTCATATGAGGAAACGCGTGCTGAGTTTGATAGACTTGCCAATCATTTCCAACCGTTGCTTAGCGCGATCGGGCAATCGAACTGGTGTGAACAGATTATGGCGTTGCGACGGTTTTGGCTTGCCTGCCGATACGATCGCCCCATAAATGAACGTGAGCGAGAATTCAGCATATTGCAACGCACCGGCTTTCCGCACCCAAGCGCACACATTGATACGCTCATTAGTAGGTTTCGGTACTTAGCAGCCTTAGGTGATGTTGTAGGTCAGAAGCAATCGCTTGCTGAACTAAAACAGATTGGCAGCTCGGAGCCACGCTTCTGTCCTTCCAATTTTTCGGAACTCGTTGCAGATCTGGAACGTCAATTGCCCACGCAGTCGTAGCTGTTGGGTCGTGGTCCGAATCCTGTGCTACATTGATGACATCGCGGTGCGGCGAGAACTTGAGCCGATCGGGACACTCGGGCCTGGCACGAAGGTGACGACTTGGTATCATCTCACCGACACGCTCTTCTCCACCGTGGCCATCCTCGATGACAGCGCGCAACTCGTCGAACGCGTCTCCTACGACGCCTACGGCCGGGCGCGCCATCACCGCATGGCCGACCTCACCGGCGATGGCAGCGTCGATCAGAGCGACCGCGACGCCATGCGCGGCATCAACTGGAACAATTACGGCGTCGGCGATCTCAATCGCGATGGCATCGTTGATAGCGCCGATCTCGCGCTGCTCGACGCGGATTGGGGCCGCGGACTTGGTGAAGGGCGGATTTCCGCCACAGACAACATCGTGGGCTACGCCGGCTACATCTTCAACGCGGAGATGCACGGCGCGGGGCTTTACACCGTTCGGCATCGCTACTATGCGCCGGAACTGGG
>CAZEFM010000183.1:0-2246 GCA_964511575.1 uncultured Phycisphaeraceae bacterium
GCGTCTGGTTCGGGTTGATCATTCCCGGCCACGAACGCGGCGTGGTGCGCCTGCCCGGGTCACCCGCGCCGTTGGGTGCGGCCGAGGCCGACCTCACCTGTGACGTTACCGAAGTGATGAGCGGTAATGCACATTGCTGCCGCCAATCCTCATCCACGCCCGATCGCGACCCGGTACGAAGCTGCGCCCTGTGCAAGCTGGTTGCGATGATGGACGTGCCGCCCGCGGTGAACAACGATGTACCGCCGCTGGGTTTGCTGGGTGAACTTGACCTTGTTGTGCCGCAGCGTAGCGCCGCCGCCCCCCGTCTTGCCCTTCCCTTCGGGCGCGCCCCGCCTCAGGGCTGACCCGCCCCCGACTTGAGCCAGAACCTGAATTCGCTTCGCGCGCATGGTGCACCAATGTTGCACCACGTGGGATGTTGCAACAACGCCCACCACGGCTGTACCGGGGAAATCTCGCGCCGAAACGAACTTCATCCACCAACAATCAAGCTCATCGTCCCGACTTTAACGAGGCGATGGGGAGGGTTTGGAACGTGCGCTGCACAAAAGCTTTCACTCTGATTGAACTTCTTGTGGTCATCAGCATTATCGCATTGCTGATTGCCCTGCTCCTGCCCGCGCTGGGCCATGCGCGCCGCTACATGCAGGCCGTCGGCTGCCTTGCCAACACGCGGCAGCTTGGCACGGCGGGCCTGCTTTATGCGCAGGATCACGGCGTCTATGTCGGCTACGACCCGGGCGTCGACCGCAAGCAACTGCTCTTTGCCTATCTGCGCGAAGGTCGCGACAACCTCGATGTTCGCGAAAGCAGCGTCTGGCAATGTCCGAGCAACGAACTGCCCGACCAGGCGGCAGCGTATGGCTTCAACGCCAACCTCAACTGGCAGAAGCTGGATGCCATTCTGCAACCCGCCGCCACCGTGGCGCTGTGCGATGCGGGCATCGACGACAGCCGTCTGCCCACGTTGGCGACACACGCCTTTCCGCCGTCACGGCTGACCTTCGCCAACATCGGCAGGCCCAACCCAAGACACGGCGGAGGCGAAGCACCCACCGTCAGCGTGACCTTCGTGGATGGTCACGGCGAACACACACCCGTAGCCCCGCCGTTCTACCCCGGCCTGCCCGGCGAATGGACCGGCAACGGCATCACCGATCCGCAGGACCCGCAATACGTCGATCAGCTCTGGGATCTGTTTTAACCCGGAAACAAAATCAACGCATACCCTGCAACACGCATCGAACAAACGCAAAGGACGCCATCATGAAATATTTACCCGCCATTCTTGCAACGTTCGCGTTGCTCGTCGTCGCGCTGAGCGCGGCCGCTCACGATTCGTGGGTGGAAGCGAACACCAACGTGGTTCGCACGGGCGATGTGGTGCACATCGATTTGAAGCTGGGGAATCACGGCAACGATCATCGCGACTTCAAACTCGCGGGAAAGGTGGAGCCGCAATACAGCACGCTGCAGGTGTTGCAGGGCGATGCACCGCCGATCGACTTGATTCCCAAGCTTCGCGACACGGGCTACGCCCCGGGAGAAGGCTACTGGACCGCGCGCTTTCAGCCGCAGCAGCCGGGCCTGTACCTCGTGGCGCACACTTATGACAAGGTGGTGTCCTATGCCCCCAAACGTTCGGTAAAGAGCGGCAAAACGTTCTTCGTTGCAAGCCCCAGCGTCGACAATGTGTCCACGTTCAAAGGTTATGACCGCGTGCTGGGCCATGCGTTGGAACTGGTGCCGATGTCGCACCCGGTGACGCCGATGGGCCCGGGCGAGAAACTGCGTGTGAAGTTGCTTTATCGGGGCGAACCGCTTGCGGAGGCGCGCGTATCGTTCATCCCGCGCGGTCAAACGCTTTCAGAAGGTTTCGATGAACGCTTCGAACGCACAACCGATGCGAACGGCATCGTCACGTTCGAGTTCCCCGAGGGCAACCAATACCTCATCGTCGCGCATCACGAGGACAACAGCGCGGCTGGCGAAGGATATACCGGCATCAAGTACAGCGCCACCATGACGGTGTATGTGCCAGGGGTGTGCGGATGCTGCGAGTGAAGGGAGGGGGACAATAATCAATAAGCAATCATCAATTGGGAATGGTCAATACAGACGGTGTTTCTCCCATTGGTCATTGCAAACGATTTATTGATTGTTCGCTCGCTTGCTTTCTGCTGAGATATCCACGGGGCGGAGGGTCGGTTCGTCCTGACCGAGGGACCAGTTGTCGTGAACAC
>CAZEFM010000184.1:0-2216 GCA_964511575.1 uncultured Phycisphaeraceae bacterium
AAGACGCGTGCAGACCCCGAGCGTCGATCGCCACCCCCCCCCCGTCAACGCACCCCCGCTTTGAAGCCCACCCACGCGGTGGATGCGGCCCATTCCCCCTGCCACCACCTCACCCCGCTGCCGACTGCACCATCTCCGGAATCGCCGCCCGCAGTGCGGTAACGATCGCGTCCCGCCGCACCGCATCATCCATAACGCCGTGCGCCGTGCCGTCCACCGCCACACCCGATCGCACGCGCAGCCGCTCAAACGTCGCCACGATCTGCTGCATCTGGGCAGGGTCAGGCGGCGATGTGCGCCAGATGCGAATGGCGCGGTGTCGTGTCGGGATCATGTCCTCGCCATCGTAGGCGAGTTCCTCGAACAGCTTCTCGCCCGGCCGCACTCCCGTCAGCGCAATCGGCACATCCTTTTCCGGTTCCAGCCCGTGACTGCGGATGAACCGATGCGCCAGATCCAGGATCCGCACCGGCTCACCCATGTCCAGCAGGAACACCTCGCCGCCACCGCTGTTGTCCACGTTGCTCAGCGCCGCCGATTGAATCACCAGCCCCGCCGCCTCCGGAATCGTCATGAAGTAACGCGTCATCTTCTCGTGCGTGACGGTGATCGGCCCGCCGTGCGCCAGTTGCTGCGTCCAGATCGGCAGCACGCTGCATGCTGAACCCAGCACATTGCCGAAACGCACCATCGAAAACGTCGTGTCGCTGCGCGCGTTGAGATACTGGATATACAGTTCCGCCAGCCGCTTGGTCGCGCCCATCACCGAACTGGGGTTCACCGCCTTGTCGGTCGAGATCATCACGAAACGGTCGACGCCGTTCCGCGCTGCCGCATCCGCGATCGAACGCGTGCCGAAGAAGTTGTTCTCCACCGCATGCGCAGGGTGATCCTCCATCATCGGCACATGCTTGTGCGCCGCCGCATGGAAGATGATGTTTGGCTTGTACGCCGCGACGAGCGCCTGCGTACGCCCCGCATCGGTCACATCATGCAGAATCGCCGCGCGGTCCAGAGCCGGGTAAATCCGCCGAATCGTCTGATCAATCTCGAACAGCGGATTCTCCGCACGCTCCACCAGCAGCAACCGCGACGGCTCGAACCGTCCGACAATCCGCGCCAGCTCCGAACCGATCGAACCGCCCGCGCCCGTGATCATCACGGTCCGCCCCCGAATCGTGCGACGGATCAACGGCTCATCCAACGGCTGCGGCTGGCGATCCAGAAGCTGTGCCGGATCGAACGCCACCGTCATCGGCGGCATCGACCGACCCGCAAGCTGATCCGCCAGCGTCGGCATCACCCGCCACGACAAACCCGCACGCTCCAACTCGGCTGTCAGTTGCCGCGTCTGCACCGCCCAGGCGGCCGGAAGACAGATGAGCACCTGTTCCACCCCTTGTTGGCGAAGCGCCTGCCACAGCACCTCCCCCCCATCGTCCAGCGTGCCCAGCACCGCCACCGGCACGTCGCCAGCCCCCCCACCGCCGCCGTGCAGCACGCAGCCGACGACATCCGGCCTCGGCTCCGCCACCGCCAGCGCATGTGCCAACTGCCGCACGCTCAACGCCGTACCCACCAGCGCCGCCCGAATCGCCGTGTTGCCCGGAACGCCGGATGCGGAACTCTGCGAAGGGAAAACCATGCCTCACTTATCGGCCGATGACACGATCCATCTTTGACAATTGCAGCGATGGCACCGTCTTGCGCGATTAACCCGCACCGTCGCCCAGCCGATAAGAACCTCGACGGCGTAACGTCCAGCCGCCCCGCATTCAGGAGCAACCACCCCATGTCCGATGTGCCCACCCCCTTCTTCGACGCCCGTGCCGAGGCGCGGCTGACCCTCCCGGCCATGTACACCCTCGTCCGCGTCCGACCCGTCGGCGCCCAACGCTACCGGTGGACCGGACACATCTACGACATCAGCATCAACGGCATGCGCTTCGAACTCGACGCCCCGCTCGCCCCCGGCCAGCGCGTCGAAATCCGGGCCATGCTCCCCGGCGCGGAACACACCACCATCCACGCCACCGGCCGCATCATCCGACTCCACGACGACAGCGACGAACCCGGCCCCGCTCGCATGGGCATGACCTTCGAATCCTTCGCCGCCGCGACCGAACAACGCAAACTCGAAAAATACCTCGCCACCGCCCCACGTCAGGCCGCATAAATCCGCCGGGTTTTGGAGATGCGTGTCCATCCATCCCCGG
>CAZEFM010000185.1:0-2152 GCA_964511575.1 uncultured Phycisphaeraceae bacterium
CATCACGCTGCCGATGATCGAGGGCTCGCCGGCGGCGGGTTTCATCGTGCGGGCGGCCGGCCTCACCGCCCGTCTGCGCGGCATGAAGCACGCCCGGCCGGATGGAACCATCGTGCGGCCCGATCTGGTGCTGCTCGATGACCCGCAGACGGACGCATCCGCGCGTAACCCGGCGCAGGTGGCCAAGCGTCTGCACCTGGTCAACGGTGCGGTGCTGCGTCTGGCCGGGCCCGACAAGAAGATCACCGCTCTCGCGAGCGTGACCGTGATCGAGCCGGGCGACATGGCCGACACGATGCTCGATCGCGAGCAGTGCCCGCAGTGGCACGGGCGGCGCTACAAGACGGTGATCAAGTTCCCCGAGGATGGGCGCGGCAAGTTCGACCCCGAATGGTGGGCCGCATGGGAGCAGTATCAGGACGTCCGCAAGAAGGGCCTGCAGAAGGACGATGGCGGCAAAGCGGCGCGCAAGCACTACAAGGCGCATCGCGAGATCCTTGATGCCGGCGTCGAGATCGGCTGGGAAGCCAAGATCGAGCCTGGCGATGTCTCCGCCATCCAGAGCGCCATGAACTGGCTGCTCGACACGCCCGAAAGCTTCTGGGCGGAAGGGCAGAACGATCCGAAACCGCCGGAAACCGGCGTGGCGACGTATGACGCCGAAGATCTGTGGGCGCACGTCAACAAGCTGCCCGAGGGGACGGTGCCCGCCGATGCGACCTTGCTGACGGCGTTCATCGATGTTCAGAAGGCGTTTCTCGTCTGGATGGTTTGCGCGTGGAAGCCCGGCATGGCCGGACACATCGTGCAATACGGCACGTGGCCGGAGCAAAACGATGCCTACTTCCAGCGCCGGGGGGCCAAGCAGACGCTGGCGCGGGCTTTCCCGGGCAAGGGAGCGTCAAGGGCGGAGCAGCTCTTCCATGGATTGACGGAGCTGACGGGCAGCCTGCTGGGCAAAGCATGGCCGGTTGAGCGGGAAGGCGGATCGACGGCCGAGCTGGCGATCGATCTTTGCCTGGTCGATGCGGGGGCCGACACCGACATCATCGTCAACTGGTGCCGACAGCAGCGCAACCCTCGCATCATGCCGAGCCGTGGCGACGGCCTTAAACCCAGCGACACGCCCATCCCCGAGCGAACCGCGAAAGACGGGCAGACGCTGGGCCAGCACTGGATGATTCATGTGCCCGCCAAGCGCGCGATTCGACATGTGTTCTTTGATACGAACCGCTGGAAATCGAACATCGCCGACGGCCTGGCTGCAGCGCCGGGTGCTGCCAACTACATCAGCTTTCATGCAGGCACACGTTCCAGGCATCGTGTGCTGCTCGATCATCTGACGGCGGAATACCCCGAACCCACCACGCAGCGAGGGCGAACGCTCGACATGTGGAAGCTGCGGGTGAACCGTGAGAACGATCTATTCGACTGCCTCGTCGGTGCGGCCGTTGCCGCAAGCGTGCGAGGCATCCCCACGCCAGGCAGCGTGGCGACGGTTAAACGCAAACGCCGTCGGCCGAGCGGCTCGTGGAGCAAGCAATGAACGACGCACTCCTCCCCCAAGTGAGCATGGACCCGCGTTGCGAAGTGTGTGGCTCGCACCACACGTTCGTCCGGCACAGTCGTCGCATGACGATCGAGGCGGATGGCAAGCCGGTGCGTGCGCAGAAGCAGTACCGGCGCTGCCGTGCATGCGGTGCCAACTTCACGACGATGCGATTGCGTGGTGAGTTGGCCGAGCCGAACGTAAGATCACACGAGATGGTCCACGACGATGCATCGCAACAGGGAGGTTGCGGACATTTCGAGCCCCCGGCCGTGGCGAGCTCGCCTGATGGCGCACCGATCATTCGACGCCTGCCGCGATGCCGGTTCTGCGGTTCTACGGCGCTGCGTGTCAACTCGGTGATCAAGCGGCGATCCTATTGCGGCGTCCACCCGATCACCGGCCCCTACACCGCGATCGAGTGGCGTCGCGTCTACTGCGCATGCTGCGGCCGCAACGATCAAATGCTCGACCGCCCCTATCGTCCCCGCGACTGGAAAGGCCCCCCTCCGAACTGGACACCGCCCGGCGAAGTCGACCCAGCGTGATCTCGATCGATCGTTCGCGCGATCGTGGGTCCTTCCGCGCGGGGGCGTTCGCATC
>CAZEFM010000186.1:0-2145 GCA_964511575.1 uncultured Phycisphaeraceae bacterium
CCGAGGTCGACGCGGCTTCAGCGACGGACAACGTGAGGGTTGCTGCGGTCACCGCCGCTGCCCAGCCCTCCAAGTAAGCAAGGAAGACACCATCATGGCCCACAGCACTGACGCGCACGCGCATCACGACCACAAGCCGGGGTTCTTCCTGCGTTGGTTCTGCTCGACCAACCACAAGGACATCGGCACCCTCTACCTCCTCTTCGCCGTCGTCGCCGGCATCATCGGTGCGCTGTTCTCGCTGATCATGCGCATGGAGCTGCAAGAGCCGGGGGTGCAGTACCTGCTGACCGGCGGCGAGCCGGACGGCCAGCTCTGGAACGTGATCATCACCGCCCACGGCCTCATCATGGTGTTCTTCGTGGTCATGCCGGCGATGATCGGCGGCTTCGGCAACTGGTTCGTTCCGCTGCATATCGGGGCGCCGGACATGGCGTTCCCGCGCATGAACAACATTTCGTTCTGGCTGCTGCCGGCCGCGCTCGGGTTGTTCCTGATCTCGCTCTTTGTCGAGGGGCCTGCCGGTGACATCGGTGCGGGAACAGGCTGGACGCTTTATGCGCCGCTTTCCACCTCGGGGCATCCGGGGCCGTCCGTCGACTTCGGAATTCTGTCGTTCCACATCGCAGGTGTCTCGTCGATCCTCGGTGCCATCAATTTCATCACGACGATTTTCAACATGCGCGCACCGGGCATGACGCTGCACAAGATGCCGTTGTTCGTCTGGTCGATTCTGGTGACGGCGTTCCTCCTGCTGCTGGCGCTGCCGGTGCTGGCCGGCGCGATTACGATGCTGCTGACGGACCGCAACTTCGGCACGACGTTTTTCGACGCGAGTGGCGGCGGTGATCCCGTGCTCTACCAGCACCTGTTCTGGTTCTTCGGGCACCCCGAGGTCTACATCATGATCCTGCCGGGCTTCGGCATGATCAGCCACATCGTCGCGACGTTCTCGCGGAAGCCGGTGTTCGGCTATCTCGGCATGGCCTATGCCATGGTCGCGATCGGTATCGTCGGCTTCATCGTGTGGGCGCACCACATGTACACGTCGGGCATCAGCGTCGACGCCCAGGCGTACTTCGTCTTCGCGACGATGGTCATCGCCGTGCCGACGGGCGTGAAGGTGTTCTCGTGGATCGCCACCATGTGGGGTGGCTCGATTACGCTGCGGACCCCAATGCTCTGGGCCATCGGCTTCATCATCCTGTTCACGATCGGCGGCGTGACGGGTGTGATGCTCGCCAACGCGGGTGTCGACCGCGCCCTGCACGACACCTACTACGTCGTCGCGCACTTCCACTACGTGCTGTCGCTCGGCGCCGTGTTCGCCATCTTCGCAGGCTGGTACTACTGGTTCCCGAAGATGACCGGCTACATGTACTCCGAGTTCTGGGCCAAGCTGCACTTCTGGCTGACCTTCATCGGCGCCAACATCCTGTTCTTCCCGCAGCACTTCCTGGGTCTGGCGGGCATGCCGCGGCGCTATGCCGACTACCCGGACGCCTTTGCCTACTGGAACTATGTGTCCTCGATGGGCTCCTACATCACGGCCCTCGGCACACTGGTGTTCTTCATCGGCATGGTGCTGGCGCTGCTGCGGCGGGAGCGTGCAGTCGAGAACCCGTGGGGCGTGGGTGCGACGACCCTGGAATGGACGCTGTCTTCACCGCCGCCATTCCACTCGTTCGAGACCCTGCCTCGCATTCGGGCGAGCGAGCATCACTGACAGCCGTTCCGGGAGGGTATTCCCTCCCGGTCTCAACGCGAGACGCTCGATGGCAGCGCTCGCAGAACTTGACCTAACGTGCAGGCGGCCTCCCGCGGAGCCCGCCTGCAGCAACTGACGACAGGACTGGGCCGGCAGGCCTTTGCCAATGGTGGACAAGAGCATCAAGGCTGATACGCGAGTCCTCGCCTCCGAGGCGGGCGGTACCGTCGGCGACTTCATCGCCTTGATGAAGCCGCGGGTGATGTCGCTGGTCGTGTTCACGGCGCTCGTCGGACTCGTGGTGGCGCCGGGAGAGCATCACCCGGTCCTGTCGGCGATCGCGCTCATCGCCATTGCCGTCGGCGCCGGCGCTTCGGGCGCCCTCAACATGTGGTACGACGCCGACATCGACGCGCGCATGGCGCGGACAGCAGCGC
>CAZEFM010000187.1:0-2134 GCA_964511575.1 uncultured Phycisphaeraceae bacterium
TTCTGTCCGCCGCTGACGCGCACCCACCCGTGCTGTTCGAGCACACTGCGCACATCTCCCCGGAGGTTGAAATCATCGCCTGGCCTGTCGACATTCTCAGGCCGAGAGCCGCACATGTGGGCAGTGTCGGCCGAGATCGGCGCACACTTGGCATTGTCTGCCAGAGAGCGAGCATTGTGCGAAGTCTCGGCGGACAATGCGCGCTCTCTGGCCGATGATAGCGCTGTCTGGCCGACATTGGCCGACAGCCGCGGACCATTGACGACAGGCGGCACATATTCGTTGAGTTCCCACGCGGCTTGGAGCAGCGTGTCGCGTTCGGCCGCCGTGATGACGGGCAGACTGGCCAAGTCGCCGTGAGCCAGCACGTAACCCACCGTCGGGGCGCAGAGGAAAAGTCCACCTTCACCACGTGTTTCGATGAGTGCCTGAATCTTGTCGCCAACCTTGCGCTGCGCCAGCTTCAGGTTGCCGCAGACGGGGACGGTGCAGCGGTAAACGACGTGGAATCCGCCCGAGGGCGTAATCTCAACGACGAGCTGGTCGCGTAGAACCGGTGACAGGCGTTCCCACCACGCAGAGAAAAGCTCACCGCCGGCATCGAAATCAATAGCTTCGACATTACCCGACACCGCACCGCCGAGAATGCAGATGGCGTCCGGATTGCTCCGGGGATTCGTCATCCACGCCAACAACTCGGCTTCGGTCGGCCTTGTCTGCCGATACCGCTTCCAGGCACCGACAGCCGGGCGCTTCTCGGCCCGCCTGGCCGGCAGGACGCACAGGCCGGCCTGGTGGTAGGACATCACCGCTTCAGTCAGCATCAAAACGGAATCTCGTCGTCAGGGATGGTGTACTCAGGCTCCCTGCTTGGCGTTTCTGCCACTGCGATCGATTGCGGCTTGTCGCCAAGCTGGTAGCCCACGATGCGGTCGTATTTCTCACCCGTCACGCTGCGCACCGTGATCGCGTGCGTTGGTGCCAAGGCGCCGGCCTCGGCGAGATCGACCGCCTCATCTGCGTCAGTTGGGCACGGCTCGTTCGACCGCGCAGCCCACCACGCCTCCGCTTTGCGCCGGGCATAACTCCCCGGGGGATGCTCGACACAGATCCATTCGCTGCGATCGTCATTGAACCCGACGCGGTAATCGACGCGCAGCGTTCGCGGGTGCCCCTCAGGCGCACCACGTTTCACGTGGGCGCAATAGAACGTGACCTCGACGGGGTACTCGGTTTCGGTGACCTCACCGGACAGAATGCCCGCGGTGCGCGCATAGCCGGCAATGTCGACGAGATTGTCGCGTTTGTGGCGGTGGACCTGCCGAGCCAGTTTCACCGCGATCATGCAAAGCGGCACGTCGGTCGCGGTGATTTTGAATGTTGTCCAGATCACGACGACGGCGATCCGGTGGAAACGCATCCATAAAGAGCGCTATGCGCCCATCGGACGGTGGCTTGCGTGGTCCGCTCCCGGATGCTCCCGCCGGCGCCAGGAGGGCACAGACGTCCTTGCGGTACGCCCGGCCCTCCCGGCTGATCACCATCCGCCCACGGAAGTTGCGCCAGTAGTGGTTGATTGATGGTGGGTACGGTAGCGTGAAGGTCATGCAGCTTGTTCCCAGGCACGGACAACGTCGTCCCATTCAGGTGGCTCTTCGGGGATATCAACGCGCGACACGGCGGCACACAGAGTCGATAACGTGGGTTCGCGCCCTGGATCACATTCGATGCAGGGAAGCATTGGACCGCGTCGGTAAGTCTCCGCCGACACCCGCATCGGCTCCTTGCAGGATGGGCAATGGGCACGAACGTACTTGCTTCCGGGTACGCGTTCGCCTGGAGCAACATCCACGATTCGCGCAACGGCCTCCTTCTGCAGCGAGCGTGGCTTCTTCTTCGCACGCATGTCATCGCTTCCAGGGTGGGGTGTTGCTGGTGACGTGTGCCTGCTGCGGTTGACCTTGCGATGCGGCGACAGCAGCAGCTTTAGCTTCGTACCCCTTGACCTCGTTCGTGATGTCGCCGGTGTCCTGCCGCTTCTTGCACTTGACGGTGATGACCAGTGGCAGGTTGTGCAGGTCACCGATGATTTCGGCGAGCACCGCCTGGTAGAAAGCGACTTGATTGTGGTAGC
>CAZEFM010000188.1:0-2041 GCA_964511575.1 uncultured Phycisphaeraceae bacterium
TGATCGTCTACAATCGCGTCCGGCTGGTCATGCTCGACGCCGCCGCGCGGCAGGGCGTCGAGCCCGATCGAATCAGCTTCATCGACACGCTCGACGCGCTGCGCTATCACCCCGCCGACGTGCCGCGCCTGCGCCTGGCGGTCAACCCCCACCGTCCCGGCCGCCACGAACCCCGCGTCATCAAACGCCGCAGAGACCGCTACCCCATGATGACCCGCCCCCGCGAACAACTGCGACAAACGCTTGGAATCGTGAGGCTTGTGGCTTAAGTTGATGGCGTTCCATCCTGACACCTTTGTCTGACACCTTTGTCTTGCCTGGGTAATTCAATCCACAACTTATTGAGACGAGGTCCACATCCCGAAATCATCGCCACGAGCGGAAGACCATTCAAGACAATAATTAGGGAAATAGGCGGAGAAGAATTCTTGCGCCGTCTTGGAGAAAATTACAAGCATGCAGAGTCTGCTAGGCCAGATTTATTCAAAAATATATATCGGCTTAGGGCGTTTACATCGACAAAACGTTGCGCATCGCATCCTGCTCCACGAAGTGGAGTTCCCTGAACAGGTCCTGCATGCCATGTTGAATCTGGCGGTAACAGACATCGAGATTGGAAGCCTTGCGGGGCGGCGGGCCGGACTTGCACCGGCCGAGGTTGTTCAGCAGCGGACGGATCACCTTCTCACGCAGCACGACCAACCCCGTCATCGTGCGCAGGCCGGTCGGCGTGGCGCAGTAGCACCGCGATCGCGGGTGTGTCTTGTCGATCAGCCCCTTGCCTCGCAGCTTCTTGAGGTCGTAGGCCGATCGCCGCGCTGTGTACTGAGAGCCTTCCCTGCCGAGCAGGCGGCGGACGTGCTCGGCGTGTTCGGCCGCGGTGAAGCCGCCGGGCTTGAGGGCCAGCGCCACCGCCGCCTCCATGGCGGCACGCATGCGGGGGCGGTTGATGTCGACCCCGCCGACGCGCGTTCGGCCCACTTGGCCCGGCTGAGGAAGCGCATCGAGTTGCCCCTCCCACACCCAGGCGGTGTCCACGCACTGGAGCGCGTCGAGGAATCGCCCCAGCAGTTCAGCCAGGCGATGCACGACGTCGCTGAATCGCTCGATGATCCGCCCGCAACCCAGTTCTCCCACGTTGTGCGAGATCGCTTCACTGCGCAGGACGCACTCGCCTTTGGTATAGAGCTTGAGGGTCAACTTGCCGAAGTGCAGCTTGAAGACCGTCAGGTCATACTCAGGCATCTCGACCACGACCTGCTCCCGAGCCGGTCGACCGATGCGTTTGAGCCGGCGCTGCCGGCGGCCGAAGATCTTGAGCACCCGGCGGATGTCCAGCAACCGTCGAGTGCGGTCGATCATGCCATCAAACACGCGCTCCATCTGCCGGCCGTTGCGGAACAGCAGGTTGCGGCTGTACTCGACCTGGTAGATCGAGTACGTGTAGCGGAAGCCGGTCCGCTTCTGTTCATCGAACGACAGGCCGAAGCAGACGCATCGGTAGATCCATCGCTCGCAGACCTGGCGAAGCTGCCCTATGGCGGCTTGGGACCGCAAGGCGTCTGCAGCCTTCGCCAGCGCGTGGGAGTCGGTCATCTCCACGAAGCAGTTGCCGTCCTTGGTGAGCCCCACGCCCCGACGTCTGGCCAGGGACGCGGTGTACTCGTGGCCGTTGAGCATGACCATGCCCTTGAACGGCGGGTGCCCGCAGATGGCGATGGTCACGTGGCCCCACTGGGCGTCCATGATGTGAAAGAAGTAGTGGTTGACGAACGGCATCGGCCGCTTGCGCATGAGATGGAAGCCGCCGCTGTCGAATCGCAGGACGCGCCACACCGGCGCGGGCATCCGCGCGACCATGACGGCGAAGATGCCGCGGAAGTCCGGGTCGTCGGGCATGTACTGCTGGACGATGCGGTGCTTGCGGTCGCCCTCCTTGCAGTCGATCACCGGGATCTCGTGCTTCTTGGCCCAGCCGCGCACGCGTCGGGAGAACCGACCGGCCATGCGCATCAGGTGCGTGTCGTCGAGGTGGTCGAAG
>CAZEFM010000189.1:0-2010 GCA_964511575.1 uncultured Phycisphaeraceae bacterium
GCAAGGTCAAGAACGTCGAGTCGCCGGAGCGAGTGATGCGCACGTGCGAAGGCCCAACACACGTGGCCAAGAACCGGCTGAACATGCCGTACGAACTGCCGCTGGAGTGGGCGGCCTACGACTACTTCGCAGACCAGGTCCACCCCCGGAAGGGCCCCCGCCCCCGGAATTCCGAGACGCACAGCGACGCATCGCACGTCGACGTAACCCCAGCGCCCACAGAACAACCCGCCAATCCCGACGACACCAGCGACGTGTCGCCTGAGGCCGATCGTCAATCGTCCAACTGACCCACCCCCCCGGAACCCCTGCCAAGGAGACATGCGCATGGCCAACCTCAATGGCTTCAACGCAGCGACCGTCGAACCGTCCCAGGACTTCGAGCCGATCCCCGCGGGCAAGTACCTGGCGGTGATCACCGAATCGGAGATGAAGCCGACCAAGAACGGCAACGGGCAGTATCTGCAGTTGACGCTCCAGATTCTCGAAGGCCCGTACAAGGGCCGCTATGTGTGGGCGCGGCTCAACCTGCACAACGCCAACCCGACCACGGTGCAGATCGCCCGGCAGGAACTGTCGGCCATTTGCCGCGCGGTGGGTGTGATGCAGCCCGGCGACAGCGTCGAACTGCACAACATCCCGTTGGTGATCACGGTCAAACTCAAGAAGCGCGGTGACACCGGCGACATGACCAACGAGGTGCGTGGCTACGCCAAGCGTGAGGCCGCGCCCGGAAGCGCCACCCCCGCTCAGGCGACCAATCCGACCCCTCCTTGGCGACGATGAACGATCTCCGATCCACATGTGGTGCGCGTGCGACATCCGGCGCGTTTGAGCGGCGACGAAACCCGCCTTGGCGAACAGCCTCCGGTTGCAAACCCAAATGGGCTGCAAAAACGTCCCCGCGACCCGGTCCGAAATGGACACCGCCGGCACCCCGCCGGTGGCTGAGGGACGCGCATCACATTTTTCGCCGCCGGCAGATGGCACGGATGCCTGATCGGTTTCATAGGCAGATCGCGCGAAGGCCAGCTTCGCGCCGGGTTCGACTCCCGGCCGGCGGTTTGATGAACACGAATCCCCAAACGGAGGCACGGATGCTGGAACTGCAACTGCCCTATCCCCCTTCGGTGAACCATTACTGGCGCATGTGGCGCGGCCGGATGGTGATCAGCGACGAAGGCCGGCGCTACCGCAAATCGGTGTGCAACCGTCTCGCGCCGGCCCCAGTCATGGGTGGAAACGGACCTCGTAAGCCACCAGCCGGTGGGCGGATCGCGCTGTGCATGGATGCGTTTCCACCTGATCGGCGACGTCGCGATCTGGACAACATCCAGAAGGCCCTGCTCGATGCGCTCGAGCACGCCGGCGTCTATGCGGATGACAGCCAGATCGATCTGCTCGTCGTCCGCCGTCAGGCCCTGCACGACGGCGGCCTGATGGTCGTGCGGCTCGGCGCGTTGCCGCTGTCGCGCTGCCCCGTGTGCGGCGCGCCGCTGATGACGAACCAGAACTGAAGCGCTGGGGAATGTGCCATGAACGCGCTCAAGAACAAACCGCCGGTGTCTCAGGCCGAACTGCTCGGTGCGGCGCTGCGGTACTGCGCCGTGGCTGACTGGTTCGAGGCCCACCCATGCCCCTGGTCCAAAACGATGTCACCGGGCCAGGCCATGGAGGTGTTCAACCGCGTCGAGGCCGAGCTGCGCCAGCTCGGAGCCAAAGCCATGCGTCAGCGGGGACACCGTGATCTCGTGCTCCAGGGCGCGGGGATTCCGGAGGAGGCGCGGTGAGTCTGTTCACGGTCGATCACAAGCCGATGACGTTGCGGCCGTACCAGGCCGAAGCGGTCGAGGCGGTTTACCGCCACCTGCGCGAGCGCGATGACAACCCCTGCGTGGTCATTCCCACCGGCGGCGGCAAGACCCCGGTCATCGCCACGATCTGTTCCGACGCCGTGAGCCGCTGGAACGGACGGGTGCTGATCCTGGCCCACGTCAAGGAACTGCTCGA
>CAZEFM010000190.1:0-1968 GCA_964511575.1 uncultured Phycisphaeraceae bacterium
AGTTCTGTACCCATAAGGGGTTAATTGCCTTGATGTCCTGGCGAAAGCATGGCTGCTATGAGACCGCGTCCGTGTCAAGTGCCAAGTTGCAAAATCCGTTGGAACCGCCGCCGGATTCGTATCGCGCCCGAGGCGCGCGCCATCGTCGCGGTCAGGTTCCGACGGTGGATGACTCGGTTTCCGACGCAGACCGGACTGAAGATGCGAACCATCTTCTTATGACAGAATCAACCGATCGTTCGAGGTTGTTCTCAGCCATGTCCGTTGCCATGCTTCAGTCGGTTGCGTCTGCTCCGGCGGATCGGTCGAGGGGCTTTGCGGCCTGGCTTGGCGCTGTTGCGAGTGTGGTTCGCCCCGCGGCCCTCGCCCGAACCGCTGGGGTCGTGGGGCGAACCACACGACCGATCACGGTCTGTCGTCCGCTTCCACGTCCGCCGGCATGCCGGGTCATCCGGGTTGTTCTATGGCGGCGCGTTGGCTCGGGGTAACACGTTCAGCGCGACGGCGTGTGTAGGAACAAAAGAGGATCCTGCTGCTATCCGTGCTCGAGGCACCCGTTTGGTCATGCGAATCTTCTCCGGCCACAGAGCCGCCGCCGTCTTAATGTCGAGAGCCATGTTCGGCCCTCCGCCACAAGTTGGGTTCGCGGTCATGCTCATGTTCGCCAGATCCTCACGTTCCGATGCGTCCGTTACGCCGACGTTGGCGTCACGATTCCATTCCGATGTTGCTCGCTATGCCGCCAGTCGCAGGCGGTAGGGTTGTTCGCGGGTGACCAGCCGCCAGAGGATGATCGCCAGGCGTCGGGCCATGCCTACGATGGCCTTCTTCACGTCACCGGTGTTGCGCACCAATCGACCGAACGTCGCCTTGGCGGTCGGGTCTTTGTTCACCCATCGCCAGGCCGCTTCGACCAGCGCGGTGCGCAATCGCCAGTTGCCGGTCTTGAGCAGCGGCCCCTCGCGTCGGCGTTCGCCGCTCTCCCGCACACCCGGCGTCAGGCCGATCATCTTGGCCACCTGCCCGCCATCGTCGAAGCGATGCGGGTCGATCAGCTCTGTCTGGAACGTCATCGCCGTGACCGGCCCGACGCCGGGCACCGTCCGCATCAACCGCACCTTCTTCTTGTGCCGCTGACGCGCCGCCAGTCGCTGCATCGCCTCGGTCATGCGCTGCACCTGCTGATCGGCGTGTGCTTCCTCGTCGCACAGCACGTCCAGGCACATCCGCAGTTCCGCCGGCAGGTCCAGTGATCGAAGCGCGTTACGTCCGGCCTGCGACCAGTTGCTCAACCCCTCGGGCGCGTCGATGCCGTGCGTCAGCAGGAAGCTCTTGATCTGCTGGCGGGCGTTGCGGCGCTTACGCACCATCTGCTCGCGCAACCGCACGATCTGGCGATCCCGTTCTTCCTGTTCGCTGGGCACGCGAATCTTGTGCAGCAGATCCTTGGCCGCATGTTCGGCCAACCGGCGGCAGTCCAGCCGGTCGCTCTTGGCATCGGCGCTGACCGTCCGCAGCAGCTTCGACGTGGCAATCACGTCGGCATTAAATCCCGCCGACCGCAGCGCCCGTACCAGGCCGAAGCCCGTCGGCCCCGCCTCGTGCACGATCCACGCCACCTGCTGCTGGGCATCGGCCAATCGCCCGATGAGCACCGCCGGGTCCGACGGCTGGGTCCACTGGGCGACATGCCCGCGCTGGTCGCTCCAGATCGCCACGCTGTAGCTGCGTTTATGCACGTCCACGCCCACGTAAAACTTCTCGCCATCCTTTGCCTGAATGGCCTTGATCTTCCTGCCGACTGCTGGCTTCATGTGACTCGTCATGGATGTTGTCTCCGCGAATGAAGGTGTTGCGATGGCCCAAAAACGGCCACCTATTGTCGATCCTTCGGATCGCGGTCTCCATGCAATCTTCATGTGACTCGTCATGGATGTTGTCTCCGCGAATGAAGGTGTTGCGATGGCC
>CAZEFM010000191.1:0-1945 GCA_964511575.1 uncultured Phycisphaeraceae bacterium
AGCTGTTACAGCGTGAACCACGGCGCCGGCCGCGCCATGGGCCGCCGCCACGCCATCCGCACGCTCGATCAAAAGGCAATCGATGCATCCTTCGAGGATCACGATATTCTCACCAACTGCCGGCAGTACCCGAGGGACGAGGCCCCGGCCGCGTACAAAGACTTCAACGAAGTGTTGCGTTCGGTTGAACTCGCGGGGTTAGCGAGCGAAGTGGCACGGTTGAAGGCACGGTTCGTGATCAAGGACGCATCAGTGGCGGATGATTGAAACACACAACGCGTTGCGAAAGGTAAGAATAGTGACCTATTCAGAAGACCCCATAGCCATGCGATTGTTCAAAGTATTTGTGCCGATCTGTGCCATGCTGTGGAAAAAGAACGGCCGAGGGCGGCTTTGCTTCTCTTGATGGCTGGCATTGACGCGATGGGGAACTTATCAAGACCCGACGGTCAGCACGAGAACAGTTCCACAGACTTTAAAAATTGGGTTCGAAAATATCTGCGGATCGACTCAATGATAATTAAGTCAGAGGAATGGTGGGCTGCCCGAAACTCCATTCTTCACACTTACGGTCTAAATTCCAGAGCCTCGCGTTTGGGAAAGGCCCGGCGGTTCTTCTGGCGCTTCGCACCGAAGGAAGACATCCCGGTAGCGAAGCCACGACTGATCGGGGGTGAAGAGTACATTGAAATGGAGACTTGTTCTGTGATGCGGTTCAACGTTACCTGGCAAACACAGTTTCGGGAGACCACGGAAGGCGTATCATTGAAGCCCGCGTCGGAGAACTATTGATCGCATATGACCTTAGAAGTTCAGAAAACGCGATCGTTAAACGGCATCTTGATACATAGCGACACGCCACATGATTGTCATCAACGGTTCCCAGGGTGAAGGCGGCGGGCAGATACTGCGGTCGGCGCTTGCGCTGAGCATGGTCACCGGCACACCGTTTCGCATCGACAACATCCGTGCAGGCCGGCGTAAGCCCGGGCTCATGCGTCAGCACCTCACCGCAGTGCGCGCGGCGCAACAGGTTTGCGCGGCTGAGGTCGAGGGCGATGCGGTTGGGGCCACGGCGCTTTCGTTCACGCCGGGTGCGGTGCGGGGCGGCGATTATCAATTCGTCGTCGGCACGGCCGGCAGCGCAACGCTTGTGCTGCAAACGGTGTTGCCGGCCCTGGTGCTGGCGAAGGAACCATCGACGCTGGCGCTTGAAGGCGGCACGCATAATCCGTTTGCGCCGCCGTCCGATTTTCTCGAACACGTGTTCCTGCCGCTGCTCAATCGTATGGGGCCGCGCGTTACGATGACGCTGGAGCGGCCCGGCTTCTATCCCGCGGGCGGCGGACGATTCACCGTGACCATTGAACCAAGCGCCACGGGCAAACTGCAAGGCTTCGACCTGCTCGAGCGGGGCGAAGATCGCGGCCGCTGCGCCACCGCCATTGTCGCCAACCTGCCGCGACACATCGCCGAACGCGAACTGAGCAAGGTGCAATCACAACTGAACTGGCCCGATGAAGCGCTGCACGTGGTGGAGCGCCACGATGCTGCCGGACCGGGCAACATCGTCATGCTCGCGGTGCAAAGCGAACACGTCACGGAACTGTTCACCGGCTTCGGCGAGCGCAATGTGCCGTCGGAGAAAGTCGCCGGCCAGGCGATCGATCAGTGCAGGCGGTATCTCAAGGCCGACGTCCCCGTGGGCGAGTACCTCGCCGACCAGTTGCTGCTGCCGCTCGCCATTGCCGGCCATGGCTCATTCCACACCCACTACCCCAGCCGCCACACCAAAACCCACGCCGACCTGATCCGCCACTTTCTCGATGTGTCGGTCAAGATGACCGAACTGAATCGCGACCGCTGGCACATCACGGTGCAGTGAGATCCCACCCTTGAACGCGTTGGGAAACGCCCCGTCCTGAAGCATTTTGTGGATCGTGTT
>CAZEFM010000192.1:0-1896 GCA_964511575.1 uncultured Phycisphaeraceae bacterium
TTGGTCTTCCCGTACATTAACATGCTGCGCTTCTGGGTCTCCTTCCTTTCGGTCCTCGTGCTGATCGCGAGCTTCTTCGTGCCGGGCGGGCCGACGGGCGCCGGCTGGACGCTCTACCCCCCGCAGGCCATTCTCGACGGCACCCCAGGCGCGAGCTGGGGGATCGTCCTCATGCTCGTCTCGCTCGCGTTCTTCATCGTCGGGTTCACCATGGGTGGCCTGAACTATGTGGTGACCGTGCTGCAGGCGCGCACGCGTGGCATGACCATGATGCGGCTGCCGCTCACGATCTGGGGCATCTTCATGGCGACGGTGCTCGCGCTGCTCGCGTTTCCTGCCCTGTTCGTGAGCGCGATCATGATGCTGCTCGACCAGGTGCTCGGAACGAGCTTCTTCATGCCGGCGCTCGTATCCCGAGGGGCGCCGACCGAATATGACGGCGGCAGCCCGATCCTGTTCCAGCACCTGTTCTGGTTCTTCGGCCATCCCGAGGTCTACATCGTCGCGCTGCCTGCTTTCGGCATCGTCTCGGACCTCATCAGCACGCATGCGAGAAAGAACATCTTTGGCTATCGCATGATGGTATGGGCCATCCTGATCATCGGCGGGCTCTCCTTCATCGTATGGGCGCACCACATGTACGTTAGCGGCATGAACCCGTACTTCGGGTTCTTCTTCGCCACCACGACGCTCATCATCGCCATCCCGACCGCGATCAAGGTCTACAACTGGGTCCTGACGCTGTGGCGGGGGAACATCCACCTCACGGTCCCGATGCTGTTTGCGATCGGCTTCATCTTCACGTTCGTCAACGGCGGCCTCACCGGCCTGTTTCTCGGCAACGTGGTGGTCGACCTGCCGCTGTCCGACACGATGTTCGTGGTGGCCCACTTCCACATGGTGATGGCAATCGCGCCCATCCTCGTCGTGTTCGGCGCGATCTACCACTGGTACCCGAAGGTCACCGGGCGCATGCTCGACGACAGGCTGGGCAAGATCCACTTCTGGATCACCTTCGTGGGCAGCTACGCGATCTACTACCCGATGCACTACCTCGGTTTCATGGGCGTCCCGCGGCGCTATTACGCGATCGAAGGCACGAACTTCATCCCGCAATCGGCCCACGATCTCAATGTCGCTATCACGGTGGCGGCGCTCGTCGTCGGCGCGGCCCAGATCCTGTTCTTCTACAACCTCGTGACGAGCTATTTCCGGGGCGAGGAGGCGGGAAGCAATCCCTGGAATGCGACCACGCTGGAATGGCAGACCCCGCACACGCCGCCGCAGCACGGCAATTTCGGCAAGGAGCTGCCGGTCGTCTATCGCTGGGCCTACGACTACAGCGTGCCCGGTGTGAAGCACGACTTCATTCCGCAGAACGTGCCCCCGAGCGAGGTCGCGGCGGGCGCCTGGGCGAAATCGTAGGAACGCGCGGAGCACCGAAATGACGGTCAGCCTGCTGTTCCTCGCCGCCCTGATGGGCGCCATCCTGTGGTGGCTGTTCAGGCAGAGCGTCAACGTGCAGCCCTGGGTGGCGCAGGCTTCGGTGCAGGACGTGCACGCTGCAGTCCTCGCCCGGCCTTCGGCGAAGACCGCCCTGTGGGTCTTTCTCGCGGTAGCGACATCGCTGTTCGCGCTGTTCATCAGCGCCTATGCGATGCGCATGCACTACGGGGACTGGATCCACCTCGAGGAACCCGCGCTGCTGACGTGGAACACCGGCCTGCTCGTCGTGACCAGCGCGGCGATGCAATGGACCGCCCTCGCCGCGCGTCGGGCGCAGGGCGATGCGGTGAGGCACGGGCTCGTCGCCGCCGGCGTTCTCACCTTCGCGTTTCTCGCGGGTCAGCTGCTGGTCTGGAAGCAGCTCGCCGATGCCGGAGTGTTCCTCGCATC
>CAZEFM010000193.1:0-1754 GCA_964511575.1 uncultured Phycisphaeraceae bacterium
TGATCACGATCTTCTACATTCAGTTGGGCCTGATCGCGTGCATGCACCAGCACATGATGACAGCCGTGTCCCCGGCGCGACGAAGCGTCGCGCTGGCTGCGGCCGGTCGCTGGATGCCATTGCGCACGTAAGTGCAGACCCAATTGTCCATCCTCATCATCAGCTACAACACCCGCGAGTTGACGCTCGCGTGTCTGCGGTCGGTGTTTGAGCAGACGCGTGGCGGGGCGTTTAAGGTGATTGTTGTAGACAATCAGTCCTCGGACGGGTCGGCGGAGGCGGTTGAGGCGGCGTTTCCGCAGGTGAAGCTGATTCGGGCGGAGCGGAACCTGGGGTTTGCGGCGGCGAACAATCTGGCGGCGAAGGAAGCGAGCGGCGACTACCTGCTGCTGCTCAATCCTGACACGGTGGTGCTCGATAAAGCGATCGACAAGCTGCTCGCGTTTGCCAAGGCGAACCCGGAGGCTGGCATCTGGGGTGGGCGCACGGTGTTCGCGGATGGATCGCTCAATCCCGCATCGTGCTGGGCGAAGGCAACGCTGTGGAGCCTCTTTTGTCAGGCGACGTTTCTCACCGCGGCATTCCGGAGGACGCGGTTATTCAACCCCGAAGCGTTTGGCGGTTGGCGTCGTGACACCGTGCGGCAGGTGGATATTGTCAGCGGCTGCTTCTTTTTGATTCGTCGGGACCTTTGGGAGCAGCTTGGCGGGTTTGATCCAGCATTCTTCATGTATGGCGAGGAAGCGGATCTTTGCCTGCGTGCTCATAAGGTAGGCGCTCGGCCGATGGTCACGCCTGATGCAACGATCGTTCATTATGGCGGAGCGTCGGAGAAGGTGCGGGCAGGCAAGCTCGTGCGACTGTTCAAAGCCAAGGCATTGCTGTTCGAGCGTCATGCCTCGCCGATGCGTACTGCTGTTGCGAAGCATCTGCTGGACCTGTGGGTGCTGACCCGATTGGCAGCTTTTGCACTGCTCCGTCGATTCAAACCCGCACGGCGCAACGAGTACGACACGTGGCGCGAAGTTTGGACACAACGCCAGGCATGGCATAACCTCGATGCTGCTTCAGTTACGCCATCGAGTGCTACCGCGGCATCAACTGTTTCCTGATCTGATCAAGCATGACACCGTTTTCCATCATCATTCCTGCTCATAATGAGCGGGCCGTTATTGTGCGGACGCTGGAGGCGTTGTTGGATGGGCTGCCTGACGGGGTGGAGGTGTTCGTCGTTTGCAACGGGTGCAGCGATGGGACGGCGGAGGCGGCGCGGGCGGTTGGCGGGCGGGTGCGTGTTGTTGAGATCGAGACGGCTTCCAAGACGGCTGCGTTGAACGAGGGTGATCGTGTGGCGACGTACTTTCCGCGCATCTATATGGATGCGGATGTGCGTATCAAGGGGCGCGATGTCGTCACGCTGGTGCGGTACATGCAGGAGCATGGCGTTCCCGCGGCGGCACCCAAAGCGGTGATGCAGGTGGATCATGCGAGTTGGCCGGTGCGTGCATACTATCGCACCTGGTTTGCGCTGCCTTATGTGAAGGCAGGGATGGTGGGATGCGGCGTGTTCGCGTTGTCGAAGGAAGGCCGATCGCGCTTTGGCGAGTTTCCCAGCATTACCGCAGACGATGGGTTCGTGCGTTTTCACTTCCGCGACGATGAGCGGCCGGTGGTGGAGGATTGCCCCGTCATTGTCACGGCACCGGCAACACTGAAGGGGTTGCTTGCGATCAAGACGCGGAGTCGGTTCGGCA
>CAZEFM010000194.1:0-1751 GCA_964511575.1 uncultured Phycisphaeraceae bacterium
GCAGGCGATCATCCGCGCGGTGGGTGTGGAGACGGGCGGTTCGAACATTCAGTTCGCCGTCAACCCGCACACGGGCGAGCAGCTCGTGGTGGAGATGAACCCGCGCGTGTCGCGCAGCAGCGCGCTGGCGTCGAAGGCGACGGGTTTCCCGATCGCCAAGATCGCCGCGAAGCTGGCGGTGGGTTACACGCTGTGGGAGCTGCCCAACGACATCACGGGCAAGACGGTGGCGTGCTTCGAGCCGACCATCGACTACGTGGTGACGAAGATTCCGCGGTGGACGTTCGAAAAGTTCCCCGAAGCGGACGAAACGCTGACCACGCAGATGAAGAGCGTGGGCGAGGCGATGTCGATCGGCCGCACCTTCAAGGAAAGCCTGCAAAAAGGCATCCGTTCGATGGAGGTGAAGCGGTTCGGGCTGGGGCTGGACAACAACGACAAGTGGTTGCAGGCCAAGCGGCATGCCGGTTCCTCGAACCCCGACGAGGGTGACACCGCGATTGAATGGCCGATCGAGGAGACGAAGCTCAACCGCAAGCTCACGGTGCCGTCGCAGGGTCGGCTGTACTACATCCGCTACGCGCTGAAGATGGGTTGGTCCATCGAACAGGTGCACGCGTTGACGAAGGTGGACCCGTGGTTCCTCGATCAGATCAAGCAACTGGTTGATTTCGAGGATGTGCTTTGCTCGTACGAGAAGCTGGAGGATGTGCCGCGCGACGTGCTGTTCCAGGCCAAGCAGATGGGTTACTCCGACCCGCAGTTGGCGAACCTGTACCTTGGCCGCATCAGCGCGGAGACGATTCTGCAGGTGCGTGCGCACCGCAAGGCACTGGGCATCACGCCGGTGTACAAACTGGTGGACACGTGTGCCGCGGAGTTCGAGGCGGCGACGCCGTATTACTACTCCACGTATGAAGCGCCGATCCACGTCGTGACCCCCGGGGACAATCAATCCCGGACGCAGGCGGATGACGAGATCCGCGTCAGCGACAAGAAGAAGGTCATGATCCTCGGCGGCGGGCCCAACCGGATCGGGCAGGGGATCGAGTTCGACTACTGCTGCGTGCAGGCTGCGTTTGCCGCGGCCGAACTGGGCTTCGAGTCGGTCATGGTGAACTCGAACCCGGAAACGGTGTCGACCGATTACGACACGAGCGATCTGCTGTTCTTCGAGCCGTTGACGCTGGAGGATGTGCTGAACATTTACGATCGGCTGAATGGTGATCCAATAGAATGGAGCACGCCTGTTGTCGATTTGACGATTGATGAGGACGGGTTTTCGCTTCTCGGCGATGCCTATGGCATCAAGGACTACGGCAAGCTTATTCAGGACATCACCAAGCTGGCTGCTGATGCGGGATACGGTCAGATTGGTTTGTTGAACGGTGCAGTTGCCGCCGAAAAGCGATTTGTCATGGCTGTCGACCGTTCGGGCAACGGTATCAGGTTCGAGTTTGACGAGAACTGGCGGCCGGTTAACGTATCCTCCGATTTGGGGACGCGCGAGTACCCGATTCGCAACTACAGCGCAGAGCCAGAAAAACACGATCAATTCATTTCCCACCCCGGCCTCGTCCACGGCGTCATCGTCCAGTTCGGCGGGCAGACACCGCTGAACCTGGCGCACGGCTTGGAGGCGGCCGGCGTGCCCATTATCGGCACGAGCGTGGACTCGATCGACCTCGCCGAGGACCGTGAACGGTTCTCCACGCTGATCAAGAAGCTGGGCATCCAACAGCCCGCCAACG
>CAZEFM010000195.1:0-1678 GCA_964511575.1 uncultured Phycisphaeraceae bacterium
GCCCTGACCAACGCCGAAGTCGCCGCAGATGAACGCGGATAAACGCGGATGGGGCTTCATCCGCGCCATCCGTGTGATCCGTGGTCGAACAATTCGTCATCGCCGTTCGACGGTGACGCGGTTGCGGTAGAAGCCTGCGGTGTGGCCGACGCTGTCCCAGCCGCGGCCAATCGATGTGCCTGCCAGCGTGATCCACACGTGTACCGGCGACTCGGGCGCTTCGCTTGCGCGGCTGAACTCTATCGCGTTCTGTGGCAAGCCCCAGCCGGCCGTCGGCGACAATGCCGTGCTCGCGTGTCCGGCAAAATCGTCCAATGTCACCACGCCAACCTCCTCGTCGGCGTCGTACACGATGATTGACAGCGGGGCACGACGCTCCAGCCGTCCCGAAGCCAACTCGCGGAACGGGCCTTTCTCGGCGCTCGTCGCCTCCACCACACGGAACACGCCATCGTCACCGAGATACGCCAACCGTCGCGGCCGCCCCACCGGGTAATCCGAGGGTTCCACCTCGATGCGCACATCGGGGCACGGCGAAAACGCCAGCGAGATTCGACGATGCCCATCGAGCGCGATCTCGCAATAGCTGTTGAGGTGCGAATAGATCGGTTCGTTGAGCCAGGCTTGTGCGGTGACGCTTAATCGACCCGCGCTGTTCCATGGCACGATGCGCAGATCCGAGAAATACATCCCACGGGAAAAGAAACGATGCGCATTGCCATCGTTCACCGTGCCGATCATCCGCCAGGCGTGATCCTCTCGCCGGTGCGTCGGGGCGAGGCTCGTCCAGCACCGATCGGGCGACATGCTGATGAAGCGAAGCATGGGAAAGAGTTCGAGCGACACGCCGCCGCCCAGTCGAGTGCTGATGGACCCGGAGGCGGGCCAGAACATGGTGGTGTCGTCGAGGCGTGTTCCGCCGAATCGATTGCTCTGCTCCACCACGACGGGTGGACGTGGTCGTGGGGCGAAGGGAACTGTCATCGGTTCGCCGCCGCGCTGCGACCAGGGCAGCGCCGCTCCGAGCATGGTCGCCAGGAAGATGATCACCCCACCGATACGCCACGAGACAGGTCGCGCAAGCACGAACGGCATGGCACGCCATGCAAACAACCCGCCAATCAGCAACCCCGCCAACCAGAACCGTCGCGCGCTGATCGGAAAGATGATCCGCCCGGTGACGGCTGCGCTTACCCAGATGACCGCGATCGCCAGCAGCACGATCCCCGCCGCCCGGTGTCGTCGCAGCAATGCCAGCAACCCGACCAGCGCCATCGCGCCGATCACGATCGGGAACATCCGATTCGCCAGAAACCGCTCATGCCCCACGGGAAACCCGCCCGGCATCGCCCACCACCACCCCGCCGCCGCAACCAGGTGCATCAGCAGCACCACCGCCCAACTGAACACCCCCGCTCCCCCCGCGCACAACAACACCGACGAGCGCGAAGCTGTCGGTGTTGGTGAGATCGATGCCATATTTCGAAGTACGTAAGGATGCCTTACTTCGACTCGACCAAGTCGTGTTCCCAACTGCCGTCGAGGAAGCCCTGGAGCTTGCGGCTGCGTACCGGGTGCTGCAGTTTGCGGATCGCCTTGGCTTCCACCTGTCGCACGCGTTCACGGGTGACCTTGAAGATGCGGCCGACCTCCTCCAGGGTGTAGGTGTAACCGTCGC
>CAZEFM010000196.1:0-1671 GCA_964511575.1 uncultured Phycisphaeraceae bacterium
ATGAAGCGTCTACGTGTGTCGGTGTGACGCTTCACGCGCTAGCAGCCCGTTGAATAATCGCCCTTTCCACCAGGTCGATCAGGCGGCGGCGAGTGAGGGTGTGTTTGGCGGTGAGAGTCGCTGAGTGTCGCGCCAGGCGACTAGCCACGCCAATAACAGCGCCGACAGCACCCACCAGCAGCGCATGCACGCGCGCAACGCCGCCCGAAGCGCCTTGGAGAGGCCTTGGAGCGTTCGCGGCTTGCCGATGCCGAATAGTGCGCGCATCAAAAGCCCGAGGTTGTAGCCCGCGGCATGCACAAGCAGTCGTTTGAGGATCTTGCCGTGGCCACGCAGGTGCGTTCGCCGCATGCCGCCGGTTTCATACATATGAGCATGGGTTCGTTCGAGCTTCTCCCCACGCTGCCGCTGTAACCGCTTGCCCTTGTCGCTGCGCACGCGCCTGCGGTTAGCGTACACCGCACGCTTAGCCTCGGCCTTGTCCTTCCATCGGCGTCGGCCGCGGTCTGGCTCACTGATCTGTGGCCGCACGCCGCGCTGCTCGAAACCCAGCAGCGAGTCGTTGCTGTGATACCCCTTGTCCGCCACGACCTCCTCGAACATGCCCGCGGGAATCTCACCATCGTCGTCAGCCGTCGCGGACGCCACATGCTCGAACGCCTCGTCCACGCTTTGATGCCCCGTCGTCGTGTCCCCCTGATTCGCCGGGTGCAGCGACACGCCCAGCAGCGCCGGCACGCTGCCGGGTGTCATCTCCACCACATGCTCGACTTTGTGCGCCAGGTGCGTGCGCCCATCCTTCATCTTCGTGATCTTCGCGTCCGGATCGTTGGGGTTCTCCCACTCATCGTTCGAGCCTTTCTTCGGGCGTTTGCGGTCCAGACGCGCCAGATCGCTGCGCGTCGGCTCGTCGATGCCCGCGTTCTCGGCCAGTTGCGTGAGGAACTGATCGTAGCTCTGGCCCGCGCCTTCGACTCCTTCTTTGCGCACGATCGAACGCATCGCCGCGTTGGCTTCCAGCGTCGTCGCGTCCACGCCGATCGTCCTGCCTTTGATCAGCCCCGCCTGCGACAGCGCCCGCAGCACCATCTGGAACACCCGCGCATGCGTGTTCGAATCCAGACGCTGGCGCACACGGCTCAGCGACGAATGGTCCGGCGTCTGCTGCGACAGGTCATAACCCAGGAATCGGCGCAGCGACAGCGAGTCGGCGACTCGCCACGCGATGCCGCGTTCCGAATCGATCCCCTCGAAGTAGCCGATCAGCAGCATCCGGAAGTACACGCCCGGCGCGATGCCAGGCCGCCCCAGCTTCGCGTGATAGAACGATGCGCACATCGTCTCCACCTGATGATCGAAGTCCAGCGCCTGCAGCATGTCGTTGAGCTTCTCGTAAAACGGATGCCCCGCCGCCGAAGCCAGGTCGACCACCGACACGAACATCACCTCCTGCCGCTCAACCTTACGCCGTCCCATCGCCATCGTGCGTCCTCCATGACATCAATCACAACCGCCGTCACTGTAGTACCATTGCCCGCAAAGCGACACCGACTTTTTCAACGGGCTGCTAGGCTGCGATGACTGCCGCGAATGAAAAGGTTCTCATCCACGCCCGCCCCATCCTGCATCGCCAGCACGTACATCGGCGTGGGTGTCTGCGACGCCCGATCC
>CAZEFM010000197.1:0-1659 GCA_964511575.1 uncultured Phycisphaeraceae bacterium
GACGGGATGTTTACTGTATCGGCGAGAGATTTTACCGCGGTGTTGCGGACGATGAGACGCAATAGTCATTGGAGATATTGTCAAATCCTGTGGATGAGCCTCCGATCAGGCGGCGTGTGATTTGATTCCGTCGGTGAAGGTGATGCCGGCGATGACGTCGCCGATCAGGTCGTGGCCGTTGAGGCGGCGCCACTTCTTCTGGGCCGACTGAGCGAGCTTGAAGACCATCGTCAGCGTGGCCAGGCGTGAGCCGCAGCCCTTGGTCCGTTTGGTCCGCAGACGCACCGTGGCGAAGGTACTCTCGATCGGGTTGGTCGTGCGGATGTGCATCCAGTGCTCGGCGGGGAAGTCGTAGAACGTCAGCAACGCATCGCGGTCCTTCGCCAGGCAGTTCGTCGCCCGGGGATACTTCGCCTCGTACACGTTCACGAAGTGATCGAACGCCGCCTCGGCGTCCTGCTTCGTCGGGGCCATCCAGATCTGGTGCAGCTTGTCCTTCGCCTCGCCATGCAACCGCTTGGGCAACTCGTTGAGCACGTTGGCGGTCTTGTGCACCCAGCACCGCTGCGTGCGCGTCTTCGGGAACACCTGCGGCAGCGCCTTCCAGAAGCCCAGCGCGCCGTCGCCGGTGGCCAGTTCCGGATCGACCGTCAGCCCCCGCTGCTTCGCATCCATCAGCAGGTTCTTCCAGGATTGTTCGCTCTCGCGGTAGCCGTCCTGCACGGCGATCAGCTCCTTCCGGCCCTCGGCGGTGGCGCCCATCAGCACGAGAATGCACGTGCGATCCTCTTCGAGGCGGACGTTGAAGTGGATGCCATCCGCCCAGATGTAAACGTAGCGTTTGTCCGAGAGGTCACGCCCGTTCCATTGCCTGTAGTCCTGCTCCCAGACCTGCTTGAGCCGCACGACGGTGGACGCGGACAGGCCCGGGCAGTCGGGGCCGAGCAACGCCTGCAGCGCTTCGCCGTAGTCGCCGGTGCTGATGCCCTTGAGGTAGAGCCAGGGGATCAGCTCTTCGATGGACCGGGCCTTGCGCAGGTACGGCGGGAGGATCTTCGACGTGAACTTCTCTCGCCCCCCGGAAGCGGGCCGGCGATCGTGCACGCGCGGCATGGTCACCGTCACCGGTCCGACGCCGGTGACGACCGTCCGCTCATGGGCGTGGCCGTTGCGGACGACCTGCCGGCGGCCGCGCTCATCGACGAGGTGGGCGTGGTCGTCGATCCACTGCTGCGCCTCCGCCTCAACCGCCCGGGCCAGCATCGCCCGCGCGCCTTGGCGGAGCACATCGGTCAGCGGATCGGCAATCGGCGCCTCGGCGGCCTCCGCGGCGGACGGGGATGGAAAAGTGAACGGGGCGTTGGTAGTCTGACTCATGGTGGCGTACTCCTCTGCGTAGGGGAACGGGCGTGGTACAACACACCCAAAGTACGCCGCCTTTTTCATGGAGTCATCCACAACATTTGGTTATATCTCTGTCCATTATTGATCCAGGCCTTCTGCTGATCGGCCGTCAGGTGCCGACGAGCTATGGCAAGTTCATCGATCTGCTCGCGCTGGACGCGAACGGCCATCTGGTTGTCATCGAACTGAAGAAGGACCGAACGCCGCGCGAGGTTGTAGCACAGCTGCTCGACTACGGCTCATGGGTGCGCGGGC
>CAZEFM010000198.1:0-1612 GCA_964511575.1 uncultured Phycisphaeraceae bacterium
GGCGTGAACGACGCCCCGGCCCTCGCGACCGCCGACATTGGCGTTGCCATGGGTGCAGCGGGCTCAGCGGTGGCCGTGGAGACGGCAGACATTGCCCTGATGGGCGACAACCTCTTGAAACTGCCCGAAGCAATCAGCCTCGCCAAACGCACCGTGAACGTCATGCGCCAGAACATCTGGATCGCGCTCATCACCGTTGTCGTGCTGCTCGTCGGGGTCTTCGCAGGGGGTGTCACGATGGCTATCGGCATGCTCGTGCACGAGGGATCGGTGCTCATCGTAATCCTCAACGCGATGCGCCTGCTGCGCAACACCCAAGGAGCCACTGCGTTGTCGAGGAGTGAACGCGCCCGAGCCGCACATGAAACAGGCCGCCCGGTCGAACCAGCCACGGCCCAGAGTTCATCCGAACTTCCATCTTGAGAAAGGACCACACACATGAGTGAGAACCAGTTCAGCGTCGGCGAGAAGGCGACGCACTTCATCATCGACGAGGTCGCGAAAGCAAACACGAATTTTCGTCAGGTGCTCTGGACGGGAAAGCATTCCCAACTCGTTGCGATGACGATTCCGGTGGGCGGGGAGATCGGCGACGAGGTGCATGACACCACCGACCAGTTGCTGAGTTTTGTGTCGGGCAGCGGAGAGGCCGACCTTGACGGCGAGACGCACACCGTTGATGCTGGCGACCTGTGCGCTGTCCCGGCCGGTACTCGCCACAACTTCCGCAACACTGGCGATGAGCCTTTGGTGCTCTACACCGTCTATTCACCTCCGGAGCACGCAATTGACGCGGAGTATGCCACGAAGGAACTCGCTGATGCGGCAGAGGCTTCGGGTGAAGACGCTCCGCCACAGGCAACCACGTAAGTGTCACTCACCTGGAGAATGAGGAGAAGTCAATAATGTCGAAAGCGCTGGTCTTCGCCGCCTATGGCGGCCCCGAGACGCAGGAACTCGTTGAACGCCCCGCTCCGGCGCCTGGGCCTGGAGAGCTCGCGATCGAAGTGAAAGCGGCCGGGGTGAACCCTGCTGACTGGAAGATCCGTGCGGGGCAGATGGGCTCCCACTGGCCGCTTCCCGCACCGATGGGCCGAGAGGCCTCCGGTGTCGTCACCGCCGTAGGCGCAGAGGTCGAGAACTTCGCTGTCGGTGACATGGTGCTCGGCCTCGCGGCCAAAGGACAGGGAACGTTCGCGAAGCACACGGTGTTGGATGCGGCACAAACCGTCCAGAAGCCCGAAGAGCTTTCCTTTGCTGACGCTGCAGCACTGCCTGTCGCAGGGGCGACTGCGTATGACGTGACGCATCAGATCGAGCTGGAACCTGGTCAGACAATGCTGATTCTTGGCGCCGGAGGTGGGGTCGGGCTGATGGCGGCGCAGATCGGCAATGTGCACAAGTTCACGGTCATCGGTGTGGCCAGTGCAGCGAAGCAGGAACTGGTGGAGTCGACCGGTGCGACGTTCGTTGCCTCCGGGGAGGGTGCGGCTGACCGGGTGCGTGCCATCGCGCCGGAGGGTGTTGATGTGCTCATCGACCTGGTCGGTGGGCAGGCGCTTCGTGATCTCGCGGTCGTCGCCAAAGACCCGAGCGTCATCATCAGTACCGC
>CAZEFM010000199.1:0-1591 GCA_964511575.1 uncultured Phycisphaeraceae bacterium
CGAGCGAAAGCGCCCGCTCAAAGTTGCGGTCCATGGTCTATCTCCATATGTGCGAGGGGGTCCGCCGGAGCGGTCAGGTTGCGCTTGCGCTACAAGTCGCGCTCATGCGAAATGAGGCGTTCGCAGGCGGGGTGAGAGTTACCGATGAATATTCTGGAGAAGCTGGGCCGGCGCTTTCTGATGAAGCGTGGATATTCAGTGTCGAGGTCGCCGGCGGTTGACACGGGAGACTATGCTCTGGCGTCATACACGGCGGCAGACGGCTCGTTTGACTACGCCAAGTACGTATCCGTCCAAACGGCCGGCAACCGCGCAAAGATCAACAACGTATGGGCGGACAAGGCCACAATCGGGCTGATCTGCGACTACCTCACTTCATCGGGTGTTTCACCAAAGCAGGGCCTTTGCCACGGCTCGCGAAATGGCGCCGAGGTGAACTGGTTTCGGGAGATTCTTGGGTGCGAGGTGGTCGGCACCGACATCTCAGATACTGCGGAAGAATTTGGGCTCGTTCAATGGGATTTCCACAAAAAGCGGGACGATTGGCGGGGGCGTTTTGACTTCGTCTACACCAATTCCCACGACCACGCGCACGACCCAAAGATCGCCTTCGACACGTGGGTTGACCAACTAGCCCCCGGCGGGAAGCTATTCATCGAGCACACGATGGCTCACTCGCCGTCTGGCGTAACAGACCTTGACCCATTCGGTGTTGACCCAAGGATTTTCCCTTATGTGATCCTCGGCTTTGCCGGCGGCCGCTATGCCGTGACGGATATGATCCGTCCGAAGCACCTCAAGATCGCGCCGAACGAGAAGCTGCAAATTTGGGTGTTCGTCGTCGAGGCTCGCGCCTAAAGCGCGGCCGCTGCGGCAAAGAACTCGTCCACCTGTTGCTCGGTCACGCCAAGCGCCGCGAACCCGGCTTGAAGCATGGGGTCATCCCTGACGAACGTATCGCTGTTCTCATATGCCCACTGTGTCAACTCGTCCTGCTGTGCCACCCAGGAATCGGCCGCGGTCCGCCAGCCGGAGATGATGAGCTGCATGCCGAACTGACGTCGTGAAACGCGGTCGGGGATCGGCTGCGCGGGCTGCTCGACTGGCTCGAGCTCGAATTCCTCGTCAACTACGACTTCGCCGGTCGTCACATCAACAATCGTGCGCATCAGCGATACCTCACCTGCACAGAGCCAGCGTCAAAGGTTGCGGCGCCACCCGGCGTGCGCAGGCGGATATTGTTGAGAGCGCCGGCAAGAGAGATCGCCCCGCCGCCCGCAAGGGCGTTGCCCACAGTCGGATCGCCAAGCAACGAGTGCGACGAAACCCACGTGTCGCCAGTCGTCCTGTGAAACGAGACAATGCCGGTATGCGCGAACGTCGCCGCATTCGAGTATTGGCTAATCTTTCTCGGCCTGTTCATCGTCGCCTTCGCGGTGATCGAAATCAGCCGTCACCGCGCCCTCGTTCGCATTGCGGAACTTGCGGTTAATGCTGGATTCTCCACCCGCCCGGAGGAAGGCAGTGAGTAGGGCAGCAGTCTATACCCCAGCCACGCTGGCCGAGCGCTGGGCTTGCTCAGAGCGGCAAA